>CALDYJ010000182.1 GCA_937941095.1 uncultured Saprospiraceae bacterium
CTGGAGTAAATTTGAGAAAGGAGAAATTACCACTGATGACATCAGAAAAGATAGATTTTCTCAACTTTTTGGAGCATTAAAAATAAATCATATTGATCCCATTGAATTTAATGCCTCTTATATTGAAGACATTATCTTCTACACCGAACTCTACCCAGGTGCTCTCAGCCTATTAAAAAGACTAAAGGAAAAGTATAAATTAGCCATAGTAACGAACGGTCTAAAAGAAGCTCAAAGAGCAAGAATAGAAAAGGTTGGGATCACTGAGTTGTTTGAAACGATAGTCGTTTCTGATGAAATAGGATCAGCTAAACCAGATCAAGCATATTTTGAATACACTCACACTAAAATTGGAGAACCTTCTAAAGAGGAAGTCTTAGTGATCGGTGATAATTTGAAATCGGATATAATTGGGGCTAATGATTTCGGTTATAAATCTTGTTGGATCTCAGAAAAAGAAGAAAGTAAAACAATTAAACCGGATTTCATTATTAAGGATGTAAACAAATTATACACAATTTTGAATGTGTATAATAATGTAGCTTGTAGTTTTTATGATGAATTAGAATTGCATGCGGTGCAAGGCAATAAAATCAGGCTTGATTTTATAAATGAAAGCGGCCTTAAAGAAGTTACTCATACAAAAATTAAGAACCTAGAAACTCATAATAAAGAAGAGTTCTTAATTACTCAAGAAGGATTAAAAATTAGATTAGATAAGATTAACAACTTAGCTATAGATTAAGACTAATACCCTCTTGTCTCTACTAATAAGTTTTTAGCTTCCTTCAAGGATGGATTTGTATCAATTGCTAATTCAAAACATTCTATTGCTTTTAAATCGTAGCCTGTTTTTTGATAAGATTTTCCAGCACAAAGCCATGTCTTGGCGGAATAAGGATTTTCGTCTAAAACTTTTTCAAAAAACGGAAGACTCTTTTTAAAATAGTTTGTAAGTACAATAGATAAGAAGAATTTATCAACCAAACTTTCTAGAAAAGCATTTCTTTTTAGCGCTTCTCTTGACCATCTATACATGGTCTTATAGTCTTTATTTAAGAAAGCAATGTCTGCTAAGAGGCCATAAGCTCTAGAAGAGATTTCATTTTCTCTACTTTTAATCAACTTATTGGTCAATTTCAATGCTTCCTCTATCATGTCTTCATTGATAAGCTTGATCCCCAAACAAAGATCTCTTTTCTGCTTATTCGCTGGAATGTTTAGAAGGTCATAAATGACAAGAGCTTTATTGTATTGTTCTTTTTGGAAACAAATTTGGGCTTCTCTATTTAAAAACTGAGCATTATTTTCAAATAAATGTTTTGCTTTTGTGATTAAGCTAAGTGCTTCCTTAAATTGGTCATTAAGTATTAAATCATCTATGTAATCGAGGTATTCTGAAGCCTTTTTCTTCTTTAAAGTCGCTTTTACCAAGGCGGAAAAGTCTTGTTGAGGTAGCCTTTTTTTCTTAATGCTCATGTGTGTGTTATAGTGTTTTGTAAAAAGTGTTTCAAGATCATAACAATTGATAGTACAATGAAGTGCTACAATTTGGGCTACTTAAAAAGTATACGACCCAACCTTCATAAGGTTCTATTTATCAATCTCTGATATCAAAAAAAATCTGCCCACTACTCTTGATATCATTTTGGTACTTAAAACATCTCCTTAAACCTTTTTTGCAAAAAATAAGCGACAATTAAGTCGCTAGTTCTTTAAATGAAACTTTTATTTATTGTGTTTGGCATAAATGTTTCATCGAAGAGGGTTAACGCTAGTAAAAATTAGTTTAAATGAGAGTTGTCTTGTTTTCAGAGCTTTTTGCGGCAAGCTTAAAGGTAATAATTAATTGAGAATTAGTAAGAAGAAAACTTAATAATTTTATTGTGGAACGATAAAGCGTAGACCTCCTTTTGAGCTTCTCCTTTTTTTACCACCCTTTATGATGGAAAGGTCTTTTTCGGTGAGGGTAAAAGGCTTTCGTGCTAAACCTTTTATTGATTTAGAGGAAGGAGATTTTCCGGGTTTTTTAATGCTTTTTTTCTTTGCCATTCTTTTTTTACCTAAGATATAGGTACAACAATAAATGAAAAACGATTTATTTATTTTATTGTTACAAACATTGTACTAAATCTATTCAAAGTCAAAAAAACCGTCAGGTAAGTCTTGATCACCTTTTTCTAAAATAGGAAGGTCAACATTTCCCCTACAATACCTGTAAAATCCGCCAAATTGCTTGTCGTGATATAATGCAGGCGATATACTTAAGATGATTTCAAATTGGTTTTCGGTGATTTCATCAAAGAGTTCCAAGCACTTGTAGGCATTTATAGTATCTCCTTTACTAAAATAGCAAGCAGCTTTGTAAATGTCAGTTATTGAATCTCCAAATATTTCAAAGGCGTTCTTGCATAAATGAAGCGCAGAGTTGATTTCTTCATGCCTAATCAAGAATTCTATGGCAAAAAGCCAGTTTTGAAGATTATCTGGTTCTAGATCCATCGCTTCAAGTAAATGCTTAAAGGATTTTTTATGCTCACCCATGTGATAATAAGCTAATCCTAAATTAGTTTGCACAGCTGATTCTTTCGGATTTATCTCATTAGCTTTTAAATAATTTTCTATGGCTTCAGTATGATTAGCAAAATGGACAAGACATAAACCTTTGTAAAGGTAACATTG
Organism: uncultured Saprospiraceae bacterium; assembly: GCA_937941095.1. Lineage (GTDB taxonomy): Bacteria > Bacteroidota > Bacteroidia > Chitinophagales > Saprospiraceae > JALZVN01. The sequence goes on from CALDYJ010000182.1 coordinate 2,683, forward strand.
CCAAGATTCTGGTTCAAACTCTTGATATTTTGAAGCATAATAGAAAGCGAAACTGAAATTTTCTGTTGCTAAATAACATTCAGCTAATTCAATCATGATTAAAGGCTCCTTATCTCCTTTTAATTCATAATGTCTATTTAATGTTTTTATAGCATTATTGTAGTCTCCATGATGTTTATAAGTTATAGATAAAAACCAATTTGCGTCGGAATAATCTTCATCTATTGCCAAAGCCATTTCGAAAGCGTGAATGGCTTTTTTTATTTGCGAAGAATGATTGTACGCATGACCTAAATTATACCATGCATACTTGTTGTATGCATCTTTTTCCAAAAGCTCATTGTGAATTTGGATGCTATCAGTATGGTTACCATTTACTTCATATATGAACCATAATGCTTTTAAAGATTCAACACAAGTTTCATCAGATTTTAAAACAAGCTTGTAAAGTTCTAATGCTTTATCAAATCTTGCTTGATCAAGATGTATTTTCGCGATTGTTTTATCTAAATCATTTAGCAGCGCTAGATCACCAGCTCCTATGTCTTCTTTCAAAAACTCATATAAGCTTAAAGCTTCTTCTTTTTTATCAAGAGCGTAAAGTGCATTCCCTTTCATGACATGTAACTCAAAAGTTGGCTCTTTTTGGGATTCTATAAGAGCGATTACTTCTTCATATTTCATCTCATCCATTAAAAACTGTGACTTTTTTTCTATCAGGAAAGCTGAGTTTGGAAATTTGCTCAATCCCTCCTCAATGGAGCTCAAAGCTTGGCTGCCTTTACCCTCTTGCATCATCTCCGTTGCCTTGTTAGCATAGACCGCTTCCTCTTCTGTACTTACCGTTCTCGTTTGTGACATAAAAAATGTGTGGTTTATAATGTTTTCAAAATGTGTATTTCGGTCTTCCTAAGCTTCTTATATATGATGTAATATCTATATTTTCTTTGAATTTTAAAAAAATAAATAAAAACCAAGCATTTACCAACAATACGAAACAATTCATAATCTACTTAAAATCAATACAATATAAATTTAATATCAAAAGATATTAATCTACCATCTTTGTAAACACTTATATTTATTGAAGTAATTTTTTTTACTATTTTTTTATCTACACTGCTTAATACGATCTATGTAAGCCACATTTTGTGACACAAAATATTTACTTAAATATAATTTTCATATAAAGAAATTTATATTTAAGTAAATAGTTATCGACTTTAAGTCTTTAGTTAATTCTTCCAGTTTTGATTTTGAACGCAACCCTTCAAAAATCGAAATGTCTTTACTACCAACAACTAATCAATAAAAAATAATATTATGCTACAGAAATTGCTCATATGCTCTTTAATACTTTGCTTCAATCTTAATTTCGCTTCTGCCCAAAACAAAAGAAGTAGCGCTAAACTAGAAGCAAAAGAAATCAAACTAGATCAATTCAGCGCCATTAGAGTTGATGGTGTATTTAATGTATACCTGCAAAAAGCTCAAGCTGAATCCTTAATCATTGAAACTAATAATGACTACCATGAATTGATCAATGCTGAAGTAAGAAGTGGAGTGCTAGTTATAGACATGGAAAAGACAAGACGGATGAAAGTGAAGAAATTCAATCTTTACATCAATTATGTAAACCTCAATACTATAGAACTTGACATCATCGGGAACTTAACTGCGGATGATGAATTGGCTAGCGAACAATTGGACATCATCTTAGAAGGGGTAGGAAATACAGATCTAAATTTAGATTGTGATAAATTAGACGTTGAAATAAAGAGAATTGGTAATGTAGAAATGACTGGTCGTGCAGCTGATGTAAACATTGATTCTAGATGTACAGGAAACGTTTCTTGTCGTAATTTAAGAGCTCAAAATCTGAGGCTAAGAAATAAAAGTGTTGGAAATGTTAGTGTTCACGCTGAAGAAACTTTGGATATTGACTCTTCTGGAGTAGGAAATGTCTCTTATTCTGGAAATGCAAAAATTGTCAACTTAGATTCAAGTGGTGTTGGTAAAGTAAGAAAGTTATAATATACTTTTGTTTTAGCTTTTCTTAAACCTTCCTTTGCTTTATTGTAGTAAAGGAAGGTTTTTCTTTTATAGCCTTCTTCTGTTTTTAATTTAAAACACACTTTATTTCTATTGCGGTCTTATCCCCTACCATTCCTGTTCCCGTTTGTTCTCCGAGTTTGAAGTCCAAACGATTAATTTCAAAATTTCCTACAAATGTATCTCCATCAAAAGTAAAAGGAATCTCTACTTCTTTTTCTACTCCAAGCATTTTTAGAAGTCCTACTGTTTTAAAACCTCCTTCGGATTGAGTTATGGAATTAGACTCAAAACATATCTGGGGATATTCGACTACATTAAAGAAATCTTCCTTTTTTAAGTGTTTATCTCTTTTCTTATTAGATGTATTTACTGTATTTGCGTTTACACACACATTAAAACTACAGATAGAAAGGTCTTCTTCATCAAAGGAGAGTTCTCCTTGCATTTCGGTAAATGTTCCTTTTACTGTTCTAAACTTCAAGTTACTTATCTGGAAATTCACATGTGATTTTTCTGCATTAATTTCTTGTCTGGGTATTTCTGTTTCTTGCCCTAATACAAGATGCTGCATATTTGCTATCAGCATGAATACCATAATTGTCTTCTTTATAAATTCTTTCATCATCAAAATTTTCTACTACAAATATAAGCTTCTTGTAATTTTCAGCGCCACATGAAGATGTGGTCTCCCTTACTACTTTGCCACCCTATCTTTGAATCATCAATTATTCGTTAATTATTTTAATTTTAATCAAATGAAAAATCTTATTTCTTTTTTATCTATGTTCTCTTTCTTTTTACTTTTCAGTACAGAAGCTTCTGCCAATTCTGTCAATGGTGAAAATGTTATTTTCGTTAAAATGACCAATTCAAATAACGAATTTGTTGGATGTTTTGCTAATCGAGGAAATCGTAATTGGGTAGAAGAAGGTACTACTTTAGGTCGTACTCGTTTTACTTTTAAAGAATTAAACAGGGATGCTTGGTCTGTTTATTTAAAAGATGAATCACGAAACATAAGCATTCAATTAGATTTACACACTAAGAAGGTTTACTATACTGGCGCTGATGGAAAGCGTGTTGAACTTTACAACATCTCTAAGGCCTACTCTAAGGTCGATGGTAGAATTGCAACAAGGGTTAATATGAAAACTAAAGAAGGGCCAGGTTATTTCAAAATGCTTGATAATGGAAACTGGGTTGAAGGTAGAGTTAAACCTGGTTACTCTGGCAGTACCTTTACTGAGATGAATCGTGACGATTGGTCTATTTACTTAAGAGATGCAAGCCGAGGGCTTTATATCCAATTAGATTTGCACACGAGAAAGGTTATGATTAGTTATGACAATAATCGTACGCCAGCATTCTTATATAATATCAATGCCGCACAATAAACCTAGATTAGTATAATGTGACTTACTTTACCTCCTCAAGCCCTTTGCTTGAGGAGGTTTCTTTATTCCCCTTTCATGTTCCAAGTTCCTTTAAATCAATACTTAAAGTATAATCATATAAATTACAATTTGTTTTAATATAAACATTTTGTTTATAATTGTCTTGGAAATCTAAACTTCTTGTTCTATATTTGAAACAAATTGTTTTAATTGGACGATATAAATAGCCTTTTTTCTAGAGCTGTATTGCATCTAGATTTGGATGCCTTTTTTGTTTCTGTTGCGCTTTTGCAAAATTCGGCACTTATTGGTAAACCTGTACTCATTGGTGGTCGAAGCAGGCGTGGTGTTGTTGCATCTTGCAGTTACGAAGCGAGAAGATACGGTGTACACTCTGCCATGCCAATGCGTATGGCGCTCAACCTTTGTCCAGATGCCATTGTACTAAAAGGAGACATGGAATCTTATAGCTATTATAGTAAGTTAATCACTGAGATCATAGAAGAAGAAGCTCCTTTGTTTGAGAAATCTTCCATTGATGAATTTTATCTAGATCTATCAGGAATGGATCAGCACATTGGTTGTTACAAATGGTCAAAAGAACTTCGTAGCAAAATCATCCGTGAAAGTGGTTTACCCATTTCCTTTGGTTTATCTATCAATAAGTTGATATCAAAAATGAGTGCAGGAGAAGCAAAACCAAATGGTGCGAAACAGATCTTGCCAGGTGGAGAAAAATCTTTCATTCATCCCCTCTCTATTTCCAAGATTCCTTCCATCGGAAAAGAAACCTATAAAAAATTAAGTTTTATGGGCGTTCGTACCATCCATACGCTAAGTGGAATTCCTATGAGGCTTTTACAAAGAGAATTTGGAAAACATGGAAAGTCTATTTGGCAAAAAGCCAATGCTATTGATAATAGTGCCGTTATCCCCTACACTGACAAAAAATCTATTTCTACGGAACGTACCTTTCAAGTAGATACCATCAATGTCGTAAACCTTCAAAGCATATTAACTGGTATGGTTGAAAAGCTAGGTTTTGAGTTGCGCAGTATGGACAGGCTTACAGCTTGTATTGCTGTAAAAATACGTTACTCAGATTTCAATACTTATTCCAAACAAAAACGAATTCCCTACACCGCTAATGACAAGATACTATTACGTTATGCCAAAGAACTTTTCGAACAGCTCTACGAAAGAAGACAATTGGTAAGATTGGTTGGCGTACGCCTTAGCAGTATTGTCCCTGGTAATTATCAAATAAGTTTGTTTGACGATACCACAGAAGAGATGAATCTGCTCCAAACCATGGACAATATAAAAAGTCGCTTCGGTGCTAATGCAGTAAGCAGAGCTTCAAGTCTTGTTAGTGCTAAAACTAGCTCTACTGCCAAAGTAATCAAGACCTTTAAGCATTCAAAAAACGGTACTTATTCTAAAAACAATTCTAAAAAGTTGCGGGCAGGTTAATAAGCCGCCCTAACAATTCTAGTATTGATGTCAAGGCATCAAAATCATTCTAGACACAAGAACGAAAGAGAAAACGAATTGAGAAGTACTGGCTAGCTAGACTTAGGACTACTAGCGTTTTGACTAGCACAAGAATTCGAACTTAAATGCACCTAAACACACACAGCTGCTACAGCTTAAAATATGGAACCCTTACTGTCGAACAATTAGTAGAACATGCTACGGCAGTAGGCATTAAGACTCTGGTATTGACGGACATCAACAATACCTCTATGGCTTTTACTTTTTATACCGCTTGCCAAAAGGCTGGTATAAAACCTGTGCTTGGTATAGAGTATCGAAACGATGATGAATTTCTTTTTATAGGAATTGCCAAAAGCAACAATGGTTTTCAAAAACTCTGTGAGTTACTGACAAAACATTCTGTAGAAGATTTGCCTCTTCCCTATCGCGCACCAGACTTGGAGGATTGTTCTTTTATTTATCGACTCGGCAAGCACCCTGATCATCCTAGGGAGAATGAATACATAGGCATAATGATGCATGAAATCAATAGGCTTTTTGCTTCTCCAATTTTAGAACATCAAAAAAAGTTGCTAGTACTATGTCCCATTACTTTTTTGGATAAAGAAGGTTTTCGTACACATAAGTTATTACGAGCGATCGATAAAAATGTACTTATCACAAAGCTACAGCCAAGTAGTACTGCGCATGAATCTGAAATTTTTTATCCTTCGGAAAAGATAGAAGAAGTTTTTCAAAACTATCCACAGATCATTCACAATACTAAAGCACTATTAAAAGAATGCAGCATTAGCTTTGAAAGTAGCCATCTGAACAACCGACGCAGTTTTACAGGAAGTAAAAGAGAAGACATATCCTTATTAAGTAAACTTGCAAAAAATGGCTTTAAAATTCGCTATAGTGAAGACAATATCATAGCAAAGGAACGTCTAGAAAAAGAACTTAGAGTAATAGAACAAATGGATTTTGCTCCCTACTTTCTCATCGCTTGGGACGTCATACGCTATGCACAATCCATGGGCTGTCATCATGTAGGCAGAGGGAGTGGAGCGAATTCAATTGTAGCATTCTGTCTCTACATTACTGACGTAGATCCTATAGAACTCAATTTGTTTTTTGAACGATTCATCAATCCATACCGAACATCACCTCCTGATTTTGACATTGATTTTTCTTGGGATGAAAGAGACGACATTACCGATTATATTTTTAAAAGGTATGGCTATGAATATACTGCCCTACTTGCTACTTACAATACTTTTAAAGGGAAATCGGTCATCAGAGAATTGGGTAAAGTGTTTGGTTTGCCCAAGGAAGAGATAGATAAGGTAGTAAGAAATCCTAATGAATCTGCTTCTCATCACGAGATGGCGAAGTACATCTTTAGGTTTGCAGATAAGATCATCGGCTTACCAAACTACTTATCTATTCATGCTGGCGGTATACTCATAACTGAAGAACCCATCAATCGATACACCGCTTTAAAAATGATGCCGAAGGGATTTGCCATCACACATTTTGACATGTATGGTGCCGAAGACCTGAGCTTTCACAAGTTTGATATCCTTTCTCAAAGAGGGCTTGGACACATCAAAGATGCTGTCAAACTGGTTAAGACAAATCAAGGAAAAAGCATAGATATTCATGATGTGGTAAACATCAAGGAAGATAAACGCGTCAAAGCACAATTGCGTTCAGGAAAATGCATGGGTTGCTTTTACATAGAGTCTCCTGCTATGAGGGGACTACTTTCCAAAATAAAATGTCAGGACTACGTACATCTTGTTGCAGCAAGTTCCATCATCAGGCCTGGTGTAGCCAAATCAGGAATGATGCGTGAGTACATCAAACGTTTTCACAATCCACACTCCTACTCTTACATACATCGCGTCTTCGAAGAACAGTTAGGAGAAACTTATGGAGTCATGGTCTATCAGGAAGACGTTATGAAAATCGTGCATCACTTTGCAGGATTAGAATTGGACGAATCTGATGTACTTCGTCGCATCATGTCAGGTAAGAAAAAAGCTGGGGATCAGTTTTCTCGTCTCCGTGAAAAGTATTTTCTAAACTGTAAGACACGTGGATACTCCGAAGAACTTACCAAAGAAGTCTGGCGTCAGATCGAAAGTTTTAGTGGGTATTCTTTTTGCAAAGCACATTCAGCCAGTTATGCAGTCGAGTCTTTTCAGAGCCTTTACCTCAAAGCCTACTATCCTTTGGAATTCATGGTCGGTGTCATCAATAATTTCGGAGGTTTTTATAGGACCGAATATTATGTCCATGAAGCTCGCATGTGCGGAGGGAATATTGAAGCACCCTGCATTAACAACAGCAGATACCTTACTTCCATAAAAGGTTCGGATATATATTTAGGTTATGTTCACCTACACCAAATGGAAAAAGCTGTTGTACAGCGAGTTATTAAAGAAAGACAAAAAAATGGTCCTTATCAAGATCTTACTGATTTTAGCAGTCGAGTTAAAATCAGTCGTGAGCAATTAGACATTCTCATTCGCATAAATGCTTTTCGTTTTACTGGAAAAAACAAATACGAACTGATGTGGGAAAAGAGTGGCGTTCATGATGAAAAAAGAGAGTACCATACAGCAAGTCTTTTTGATGATGGCTATGAAGAATTTAAGCTTCCATCATTAAGTCAAGGAGCATTCGATCAAGCTTTTGACGAAATTGAATTGCTAGGGTTTCCTTTATGTTCTCCTTTTGCTTTATTAGAAGAAACTCCACAAAAAACCATCTTAGCAGATGACCTCCTTAAATACGCTGATCGACGAATCAATATGCTGGGTTATTATGTCTGCAAAAAAGACGTGTATACTTCTAACAAAAGGCACATGAATTTTGGAACTTGGATTGATCCGAAGGGAGTTTATTTTGATACTACCCACTTCCCTCCTTCTCTAGAACGCTCTCCCTTTCGAGGAAAAGGCGTTTACTTAATTTCTGGAAAGGTTGTTTTAGATTTTGAGTTTCCTTCTATTGAGGTTGATTGGATGAAACGACTGCCTTTTCAAAAAGATGAGAGGTATTGATCTTAGGCGAAAGGTTCACTACGAGGCGCAAAGTTGCACGAGGATATTAAACATTGTGAACCTTTGCGAAACTTAGCCGACTGTGTCTAACAAAAATAGTAGAAATGAGGCGTTTACCTTTTTAAAAAGATATAGCTATTTGAATTCAGTTTAAATAAAAACCAAACATTATAATTATAGGTGGGAACTTTTTATAAGTAAATGGCATTTATAGGGTAAGAATAAAAATGACAATGAAATTATCAATACATATACAGCATACTCAAGAGCCGAGACCTTCGGAATGGGGATGCTATGTGTATTAAGAATTGATTAAATAAATGTACATGAATCCTCATTCGTTAATTCGGATGAGGATTTTTTTTATCCCGTTCGTCTAGTTGGCCTAGGATACTGCACTTTCTATGCAGTGACACCGGTTCGAATCCGGTACGGGGTACTTTTTTGGTTCTTAGATGTTGCTTGTCTGGACTTTCCAAAACTAGAACTTACGAAAGAACAAGAGCTAAAAAACTGGGTGTGGAGGAGTCAGGTCATCCTCGCTTGCCTTGGACGCAAGAGAACGTGGGTTCGAATCCCACCACTCAGACAATTAGAACTGTAGTGTAATGGTGAGCACATTAGTCTTTGACACTAATAGTCTAAGTTCAAATCTTAGCAGTTCTACATCAACAAGTCAGAGCCGGATATTGGTTTGCCGGGGCGCACTGTGAATGCGTTTTTTGCGGGTTCGATTCCCGTCTGACTGACTAAGAGGTTTGCAAAAATAGCGTTACTCGGCGATACACGAATATTTTTTGACACAAAGGTCGCAACGGTTCGCAAAGTCATTTACTCATAATAAATCTTTTAATTCCATCTTTTAATAAAGTAGAATGGAAATTTAATAAAAGACCTAACTGATAAGCCCCTAATTTCAAATAAGTTAAAATTTGAGCATGATGTACATCTTTAATGGCTTCTACAGATTTGACTTCAATTACAACCTTATTATTTATTAAAAGATCAATTCTATATCAACGATCAAGTTTGAAATCATTATAAACAATTGGGAATGGTTTTTCTTTTACAACGTCCAATCCTTTTAAAATTAACTCATGTCTTAAAATCTCTTGGTAAGCGGATTCTAAGAGACCAGGTCCTAATTTTTTATGAATAGAGAATGCGCAATCAAGCACAATCTTAGAGATTTGATTTTCATTCATAGCTAAATATTTTAATAAATATACAAAACGTTGCGATACTTTGAGGGGCTTAGCGAACTTTGTGTAACTAATAGAATTTACTTATTTTTAAAGTACAATTTAAAATAGTATGACTGCAAAAGAAGTAATGGCCGAGCTTAAAAAACTAGGCAGCGAACAAACAAGAAAGATATACATCAACCACGGAGCAAAAGGAGAATTCTTTGGTTGCAAAGTAGGAGATCTCAAGAAAATCCAGAAAAAAGTAAAAACGGATCACCAATTAGCAATGGATCTTTGGGATACCGGAAATGGAGATGCGAGATACCTAGCAGGTCTCATTGCCGATAAAGAAGCTGTCACCAAAAAAGAACTCAATAAATGGGTTAAAGAAAGTGAGTGGTCCTGGAACAGTGAATACACTGTCCCTTGGCTTGCAGCAGATTCTAAACATGGTTTTGACCTTGGTTTGAAGTGGATCAAAACAAAAAAAGAAACTACCGCCGCCGCAGGTTGGGCTACCCTATCTAGTGTAGCAAGCGTATGGGCAAATGAAGACCTTGATGTAAAAAAATACAGTGAGCTTTTGGATGAAGTTGCCAAAAACATTCACAGCCAAGAAAACAGAGTGAAATACACGATGAACAACTTTGTAATTGCAGTAGGTTCTTACATCCCGAAGCTTACTTCTAAAGCAGAAAAAATAGCTGCTAAAATTGGGAAAGTGGAAGTCTTTATGGGTAAAACTGCCTGCAAGGTTCCGCTAGCGAAAGACTACATTAAAAAAGTAAAAGATAGAGGAAGCATCGGTAAAAAGAGGAAAATGGCAAGATGTTAAATTCTTAAAACCTCTTACTTGTTTTAATAGCATAAATAATAATAATACGTAAAGACGCTTAATAAACAGCAATAGCTAATATTTCTGCTTAAAAATACTTTAGCTTTTAGAATGTCTCCTACAAGTTAACCAACTTATAAATTTGACATTTGAACAGATTAGGTCTAATTTACAATGTATTTCCACGCCTAGATTATTTACTGATTTAACATTTGTTAATAGTAATATTTGCTCCGAAAATCAGAATTAATAAATTAGATATAAAACCTAATATTAGATAGCGTTTTAGCATGAAAAAGACCTTATTACTTTATTCTTTACTTCTTGTATTTGTAAAACTAAATGCACAAAGGGTCTTTGATTTAAGCATAGATATTCCTAGAGGGTTTTCTCCCAATGAAGTAGTGATTCCAGAATCACCCTTGTCACTACAAGTGCTGTTTATTGGAGGTGTTGATATGGTAGAAACAGTTCCTACCTATGGTAATCCATCCACCTCAGTGCCTGCTAAAGAATCTCATGACTTTATAGGATTCACTCCAGATGAAACAGATGAAAGTTTAGGATGGGTTTCAGTGAACCATGAAATGATCTTTGCAGATGATCACATTGGTGATGGTGGAGGAATGACTTCATTTAGAGTAAAAAGAAACCAAGATGGCACACTAGAAATTCTAGATCAAACTTTAAATGATGGAAGAACAGGTAAATTTTTTAATGTTGATTTTGTAAACACTGTTGGTGAAACTGGAATGAATTGTGGCGGAATAAATTCACCAGACGGTAGAATATGGACAGCAGAAGAATGGTTAAGAACTAGTAATCCAAGCATTTATGGAGGTGGTCTAAGTATTAGAGACACAAACGACTTTGTCATAAATTCAGACATTCAAGAATGGAATAATGTTACACTTAAAAAATATCAAAATTTTAATTGGATGGTTGAAGTTGATCCTAAACAAGCTAAGGCCATTAGAAAACAATACAACTGGGGAAGACAGGCTTTTGAAGGTGGTGCAATAAATGATAATGCTCAATTCGTTTGGCTAGGTGTAGATGCAACTCCTTGTTTTTTTGGAATGTTCGTAGCGCAAGTGCCAGGAGATTTTACTAGAGGAACGCTTTTCGTTTACAAGCATGATAAACCTGGTTATAATTGGGTGCCTATTTGGGAAGATGGCGCTATGCTAAATCATAGAGATTATGCTATAGCCAAAGGGGCTACTATGTTTAATAGAATTGAATGGGTGACAATGGATCCTATTACTACAGATATTTATTTTTCTGAAACAGGAAGAGATAATCCCGGTTTTCTTTGGAGTAATGAAAATGAAGCGGGTGCACAACACCACCCCTACCACTTACAAAGAGCAAAAGATTTAGGTTTAGAATCTCCTAATGATTTTAATTACACTGATTATTATGGTAGAATTTGGAAGTATGACGTAAGAGCAGATAAAGTAGAAGTATACTTAGAAGGTGGTCCATATTACGACGTCAGTCCTACTGAAGGGGCGTATCCTGAAAATCACCTTTCAAACCCTGATGGCTTAAATACAATACTCATCGGAGGAAAATCATTTTTAGTAATACAAGAAGATTTGATTGGTACTTCCCATGGAAGAATGCCTGCAGGAATAAGTAACAGAATGTGTGAAATGTATTTGTTAGACTTAAGCATTCAAGAGCCAAGTCTTAATGACTTAATAAGAATAGGAATTGTACCAAGAGGGGCGGAAATTACCGGCGCAAGACAAACGCCAGATGGAAAATCACTTTTGGTCAATGCCCAACATCCAAGCTCTCTAAATCCTTTTCCATACAATCACTCTTTAACTTTTGCAATACATGGCCTTGATAAATTGAGCGCAAATGATCTCAGGTCCGAAATAAAGTTCAGAAAACAAAATGAACTTGAAGATGCTCAGGAATTTTACCTTTACCCCAATCCTGCGACCAGAATAGTCCACTTTAAAAACATTCGAGATGTGGCACTTTACAATGCTCAAGGCCAAAGGATTCTAGTAAAAAGAAAAACGAAGAGCCTAAACATTTCATCCTTGGATCCTGGAATTTATTATGTCCAAAATGAAAAAGGAGAAAATATTAAATTGGTCATTCAATAATGCCTATTATTTAAACTGCATTTATGAGTAAATTTTTTTTAGCAATTCTCAGCGCACTTACCATAGGCCTATTAACTAACCAATCTACCGCGGTTAAAGAACAAGAACCGCTCATCAATATCACAAGAAATTACCACGATGCTTTAACTAATTTTGAATTACAAATAGACTCATTGGTCGCCATCGCTAATTCAGATAACCAAGATAACAGTAAGGTCTTAAGTATAAGAGAAGAACTTAAAAAAACAAGACTTGCATTTAAAGAAACAGAAATGCTTTTCAACTACTTTGATCCATATGGAATTGGAAAACAAATAAATGGTGCACCTTTATCAAAGATAGAACCTAAAGTTTCAGAGATAAATGTATTAGAGCCGAAAGGATTGCAAATATTAGATGAGCTGATTTTTAGCGAAGACGCCTTCAACGAGATGGACAAAATAATTTTATTATGCCATTCATTAAAGCAGGCATTTTCACAAATGAAGAAACATCAATTAACAATAATAATTAATCATAGACAAGTATTTGAAGCCAGTAGAGAGGAGTTAAATAGGCTTTTTACTTTAGGGCTCACAGGCTTTGATACCCCTGGATCCCAACATGCAATAGCAGAAGCAATTGTTTCTTTAAAAAGTGTACAATTTGCCATGGAACAATATTATCCATTGATAGAAGATAAGGGTAATCGTGCCATTTCATTTAATCTCTATGGCCTATTTGAAATTGGTAAAGAAATGCTGGAAAAAGCAGAAAACTTTAATTCTTTTGATCGATTTTCATTTTTAAACAAAGTAGTTAATCCTTTGTACCAACAAATTAGAAAGGCACATCTTGACCTAGGAATAGAAACAATTGATGAAACTCCTTTAAAGCAAAGTGCTATAAACTATGAGGCAGAAAACCTATTCGATCAAAATTATCTAAACCCAAATTTCTATTCAAATTTAAACCTTAATGAGCAAACCTTAGCTAAAAGAGCAGCACTTGGAAAACTACTTTTCTTTGATCCTGTGCTTTCAAAGGACAATAAAATGTCTTGTGCAAGTTGTCATGACCCCGCAAGAGCTTTTACTGATGGGCTAGAAAAAAGTATTAGTAATAATGGTGAAAAAAAACTAAAAAGAAACGCCCCGACTTTAATTAATGCCGTTTATGCTGAAAAATATTTTTATGATCTGAGGGAATCAACGTTTGAACGACAAGTAAAACACGTGGTATTGGATCATGATGAATTTGATACTGACTTCAAGCAAATTGCATTGAAACTTAAAGGGAGTAAAACTTACACGGATTTGTTTAAGGCTGCTTTTGAAGAAGATAAAAAATATGAATTAAGTAGTTGGTCTATTTCAAATGCGATAAGCGCCTATGTATCAAGCTTAAATTCTTTTAATAGCACATTCGATCAATACATGAGGTATGAAATTCCTAGTATAGATCCTGCTGTCAAAAAAGGCTTTAATCTGTTTATGGGAAAGGCTGGTTGTGGGACTTGTCATTTCGCTCCAACTTTTTCTGGTCTTATACCACCATTATATGAAGAGTCAGAATCTGAAGTGCTTGGAGTGCCTGAATCCTTAGAAGACCAAAGCATCATAGATTCAGATAAAGGTAGATACTCCAACAAACTACCAACAGATGTCGCCGACATATTTCTTCATTCTTTTAAAACTACCACTGTCAGAAATGTTGAATTAACTGGCCCATACATGCACAATGGCATCTTCCAAAACCTTGAAGAGGTATTAGATTTTTACAATGCAGGAGGAGGAGCTGGTAGAGGCATGGAATTGAAAAATCAAACACTTCCTGAATCTCCTTTAAATTTAACTGCAATGGAACAAGCGGACATCATCACCTTCATGAAATCATTGACTGATAATCCATTTAAAGATGATATCCCAGAGAGCTTACCAGCTTTTGAAAACAATAATGCACTTAATAACAGGTATTAAGTCCTGATATTTATACCTCCCGATAAGACCAAAAAAAAATAGATAAATTTTAAAGTAAATAATATAAATTTACTGTAGATGAAATTATACTATTTGGAGTGTACCTTTCTTAGCTTGACTTATTTAGGTTTGATCTTAAGTTGTTCAAATGTTAATCAACCTAATGACTTGATTTTCATTGAAGATGCGGCTTTTAGTACAAATAAATTTGAAGTAACGGTAGGTGAATTTAAAACCTTTGTAGAAACAAAGAATTACATCAGCACAGCTGACAGTCTAAAGTGGTCAGGTGTTTTCTCAGCTAAAGATCAAAATTGGATTTCCACACCTAATGCCAATTGGTTAAGACAAGATGGGAAAGATGATTTTCCACTTAATTATCCAGTAACACAAGTTAGTTATTATGATGCCTGTGCTTACTGCAAATGGAAAAATGGTAGGCTTCCTTCTGAACAAGAATGGAATCTTATGGCAGGAGATCGTTTGACAGAAGGAAATTATTGGGAAGGTTATTTTCCAGTTATTGACAAAGGAGATGATGGTTATAAAATTCAAAGTTCACCCGTCGGAAAGTTTGAAGCCAACAAAAATGGTCTTAAAGACATTTATGGAAATGTTTGGGAATGGACGTCTTCCAGCAAATATGGGCAAAGAATAATCAAAGGCGGAAGCTTTTTATGTGATATAAATGTATGCGCTGGATTCACACCAGGAAATCATCAATTGACTCCAGATGATTCTGGCCTCAATCATTTAGGATTTAGGTGTGTGTTTGACTGAATTTTATTTAAATTACTTTCTAATTAAACTCTAGATACTATATATGAAGATCCTCTACCCTTTCATATTTCTTCTATTATTTTCTTGCGCCCAAGAGATTAAAGAAAAAAAAACAATCGAAGCTTATACGCTTTCTGAAACGAAATTAAATTTAGAGCAAGCCAATAGACTTTCAAAACTACCAATCAATTGTATAAAAAACCCATTGCCATATAAAGCAGGACATATTATTGCCAAAGAAAGTGATTTGGCAATGCCACAAGTACATCATCCTGCTTTTTATGGATGCTTTGATTGGCATTCTGCTGTTCATGGTCACTGGTCTTTAGTTTATCTTTTGAAAACATTTCCTGCTTTAGAAAATAGAGAAGAGGCTAGAGCATTACTCTTGAAAAACCTCTCTAAGGAAAACATCGAAAAGGAAGTTCAATATTTTGCACTAAACAAATACACGAAAAACTTTGAAAGAACATATGGTTGGACTTGGGTATTAAAACTAGCTGAAGAATTGCATACCTGGGACGATCCTGATGCTAAAGTAATGGCGCTAAATCTAAAGCCTCTTTGCGATTACATTATAGAAAGGTATATCGAATATTTACCTAAGCTTGTTTACCCAATCAGAGTAGGTGAACATAGTAATACTGCTTTTGGAATTTCATTTGCATATGACTATGCACTTACTTTAAATCACAGTGGTTTAAAAAAAATGATAGAGAATAGAGCCAAAGAATTTTATGCAAGTGATCAATCTTGTCCTCTATCCTGGGAACCTAGTGGCTATGATTTTTTATCTCCTTGTCTTGAAGAAGCTTACATCATGAGTAGGGTAATTAAAGCAGAACATTTTAGAGAATGGTTTTCTGATTTCTTACCTGATGTTGCTTCAGGTAAATATAAATTAAAACCAGCCGAAGTTTCCGATAGGACAGATGGCAAACTAGTTCATCTTGATGGTTTAAATTTTTCAAGAGCTTGGTGTTTATATAACATTGGTAATAAAATTGAGGGTAACAATACTTTGTATCGTTTAGCTGATGAACACTTGGACTTTTCTTTAAAAAATATTGTTGACGGTGATTACATGGGTGAACATTGGTTAGCTTCATTTGCGCTTTATGCTTTAAAAAGTAAAGCTGAAATAAAATGAAACTGAAAAATTATTTTGGCCCTTCTACTTTGGTTGCTGCTGCATTTATTGGTCCAGGTACAGTAACGGTATGTACACTTGCTGGTGCTCAAGCTGGCTACTCATTAATTTTTGCATTAGTATTTTCTGTTTTTGCAACTTTATTTTTGCAAGAAATGTCCGCTCGACTCGGCTTAGTGAGTCAATCTGGTTTGGGAGAAGCCATTCGTAATGAAACTCCTCAGCACCTTAAATATCTTTTTTTAGGATTGGTCTTGATTGCTATAATAATTGGTAATGCAGCTTACGAGGCTGGCAATTTAAGTGGAGCTGCTTTAGGGATGAAAGTAATATTCCCAAATTTTGATTATTGGCAATTAATCTTGGGAATATTGGCTATTCTTTTGTTATACTTCTCTCAATACAAATTACTTGAAAATATATTGATTGTACTAGTCATAGCAATGAGCCTATGTTTTCTATTTACAGCAATCTGGGTTAAACCCAACTTAAGCGCTGTACTTAAAGGTTTTGTTCCAAGTAATCTAGAAGGAGGTAATTTATTGCTTGCATTGGCTTTAATTGGCACTACAGTAGTACCTTACAATCTTTTCTTACATGCATCTACGGTTTCTTCAAAATGGAAAGATAAATCTAAGCTCTCAGACTTAAGAAAAGAAAATCTTGCAGCGATTATACTTGGAGGATTCGTTTCTCTTTGCATCATCATTACTTCCGCTGGTACGATGTATGGAACTGAAACCGTAATTGAAAATGCTGTCGATCTTAGTTTACAATTAGAACCTATAATTGGTGTATGGGCAAAGTATGTCATGGGCCTCGGTTTATTTGCTGCAGGGCTCACTTCTTCCATAACTGCTCCTTTAGCGGCAGCTTATTGTGCGAGAGGAATATTTGCTTGGTCAAAGGACCCAAAAGATAAACGATTTGTGAGTATTTGGTTGCTAATTTTAATGCTAGGAATCGTATTCTCTTCTTTAGGATTTAAACCTATCCTTATTATTAAAATTGCACAAATTGCCAATGGTATTTTACTTCCGATTATTGCTGTATTCCTATTGTACATTATGAATCAGAAAAAGGTCTTGGGTGATTATGTAAACAGTACTTGGAGAAACATTATTGGAATTATCATAATTGCCATTACATTAATCATCGCCTTCAAAAGTTTTAATGCTGTCTTTAAATTTTTATAAATCTGTTGTAAATGGCTATAGACATAAATTGTGATTTAGGAGAATACATTGGTGAAGCAAGGGACATGTCATGGACAGAAGAGTTGATGAAACTCATAAGTAGTTGTAATATTGCCTGTGGTTTTCATTCTGGGGATCCACTGACAATAAGTAGAACCATTGAACAAGCTATAGCGCATGAGGTAAGTATAGGGGCTCATCCCTCCTACCCTGATTTAAAAAATTTTGGTCGGCACAGCATGGATCTTTCTGTAGAAGAATTGAAGGCTGTGCTAACTTATCAAATTTCGGCTTTAAAAGGAATGGTAAATGCTAGGAATAGAGCTTTGGTTCATGTTAAAGCACATGGAGCACTTTATCACGATTTAAGCAGGAGAACTCCCTATGCTAAAGTATTCTATGAAGTAATTCAAAGTTTAGATCCCAATCTAATTGTCTTTGGATCGCCAAGTGATTTAATGGAAGAAATGGCAAAAGAATATAAGATAAAATTTATACCAGAAGGTTTTGCAGATCGTGTTTATACAGAATATTTGAAACTAAAAAATAGGGATCTTAAAGGTGCAGTTATAATTAATCCAGAAAAAGCTTTCAAGCAAGTACAGGCTTTGATCTATGAGCGAAAAGTTATTTGTGAAGATGGTGTAAAAAGACCATTAGAAGTTAAGACAATATGTGTGCATGGAGATAATCCTTCTGCCATTATGATTCTACAAAGAATAAGATCTCTTTTAAATGCATAAAATATCCATCTCAGAATACTCTTTCTCTCTCCATAAATATGGAAGCGATTGGCTCATGTTAAAACCAGTAGATGTAATTCCAAAACTAGCTATAGCTACAATTGCAGAAAGTATTTATAAACAAAAAATCCTTGGGATTCAAGAGGTGATTTGTGGTGTCGAAGACATTAGCTTAATGATAAGCAGCGGTTTTAATGAGAAAGATCTAAAAAGTTTAAAATTTCAGAAAAATTTCAGAAAAATTGAAAGTTATAATTTAGTCGTGGATTTTGAAAAAGGCTTAGATTGGGAAGTAATAGAAAAACATTCTAAGCTAAAGAAGGCAGATTTTATCCATCAAATTTGTTCTAAAGACTTTGTATTCAGTATGTCTGGTTTCTTGCCTGGATTCATTTATTTAGATGGGCTTGAAACAGGCCTAGGTGTTCCAAGAAAAGAAATGGTCCGACCCTTAGTGCCAGCAAATAGTTTAGGAATAGGTGGATCACAAATTGGCATATATACCATGCCGAGTCCTGGTGGATGGAACCTCATTGGGGAATGTCAACATTCCTTTTTTGATCCCAACACTACTCCACCATTGAGTCTCCAAGTTGGAGATAAAATTAAGTTTATTCCTAAGAAATGAAACCACTGAAAATTCACATTCTCAAATCAGGTTTATATACCTCGATCCAAGATCAGGGAAGAAAAAAATTCAGCTATTTTGGCATCCCTGTTTCAGGGTATTTGGATGAGCAAGCAGCAAATAGAGCCTTGGCAATTGTTGGAAATCCGAAGGGTTCTGCAGTTTTAGAAATCAATCAATTGGGTCCTACCCTCTACTTTGAAGAAGAAGCCTATATTTCTTTAACAGGAGGCACTATTGATACTGAACTACAAATGAATAAAGGGATACACATTCCAGCTAAAAGTATTTTAAAATTGGGATCTGTTACTAATGGAATGCGAACTTATTTGGCCATTAGAGGTGAGTGGCAAGTCAAACAAGTCTTTAATAGTTGTTCTGCTTTTAGTTACCCTTCTTTTGGAATTCAAGCCCTAACAAAAGAAGATTATATACAGATTAATCCTTTTGATAAAAACATTAAAAAAAGTAAAGAAAAATTTACATCTATAGACTATAATGCCATAAATCGTATATCTATTTTGGCAGGCCCAGAAACAGATTTGTTGCAAGATACTACAGTCTTAGAAACTGAAACATTCAGAATCTCTCCACATAGTAATCGTATGGCAGCCTTATTAGAGTCTAAAACTATTGTCTGCAAAGTTAAAGAGATACAATCTTCTGCTATTATTCCTGGTACTATACAACTATTGCCTAATGGTAAGCTATTTGTAATTTTAAACGATGGGCAAACTACTGGAGGCTATCCTAGAATTGGATTAATTCCAAATGAAGAATTATGGAAATTTAATCAGATAAAACCTATGAAAGAATTTCACTTTAGCAGGTAAATATCTATTTATGCAGAACCTGGTCTTGGTTGATTTTCAGCGAGATTATCACGAATGGCTTCATATAAATCTTTAGGCTTAAAAGGCTTGGTTAAGTATGCATTCATTCCTGCATCAAGTGCTTCTTTCACATTATTAGAATAGGCATCAGCACTCAGTGCTATAATAGGAATTTCTGCTTTAGCTTTGTTTTTTAAATTTCTGATGTTGATCGTTGTTTCTATTCCATTCATTAATGGCATTTGAATATCCATTAAAATAAGGTCAAAGCTTTCGGTTTCTAAAAATGTCATGGCTTCTACCCCATTATTAGCCACCATTGGTTTAACTTTCAGCTTCTTGAGGGTGTTTACTGCAACAATTTGATTGATGTGGTTGTCCTCAACCAATAATATTTTTAGTCCCTCTAATCCCTGTCTATAAATTTGTCCGTCAGAAGAAGCTATTGTCGATTGAGACATCACCTGTCCTTTTTTAAATGGAAGTCTAAAGGTAAACATCGTTCCCATATTTTCTTTGCTTTCTACTTGAATGCTTCCACCTTGCTTTTCAATTAGCTTTTTGGTGATGGCTAATCCTAAACCTGTTCCTTTTAGAGAACCTTGAATTTTATTTTCTAATTGAATGAAACTATCAAATATATTATCAA
Organism: uncultured Saprospiraceae bacterium; assembly: GCA_937941095.1. Lineage (GTDB taxonomy): Bacteria > Bacteroidota > Bacteroidia > Chitinophagales > Saprospiraceae > JALZVN01. The sequence goes on from CALDYJ010000182.1 coordinate 22,767, forward strand.
TCTTTTCAGAAGGAATTCCTATACCTGTATCTCTTATTTTAAATTCAACTCGGATGTCTGAATCTGTTTCTTCGAGGACACATGTTTCCAAACTTACATAACCTTCTTCAGTAAATTTGATTGCATTACCTAATATGTTAATCAAGATTTGATTTAGCCTTGTCCTATCCCCTATCACTAAAGTTTTGATGGTGTTCAATTTTTGTTTTTGAAAGATTTCAAGTTCGTTTTTCTTCCTTGAATACCTAACAGCATCAATGGTGTTATTGAGTAAAGTTTTAAGATCAAATTCATCACTTGAGAATGTAATTTTACCTGACTCAATTTTTGAAAAGTCTAAAACATCGTTTATGATAGACAATAGGTTTTCTCCAGAAAATTTAATATTACTTAAATGTTTCTTTTGATCATCTCTGGGCATTTCATCTAAAAGTAGATTTGTCAATCCCAGCACTGCATTCATTGGTGTACGAATTTCATGACTCATTGTGGACAAGAAATCTTGCTTAGCTTGAGAAGCAGATAAGGCTACTTGCCTTGATTTTTCAATTTCATCCGATTTGCTACGCAGCTCTTCTTCCAAAATAATTTGTGCTTCAATCGTTTGTTTTTTTCTTTTATTTTGAATGAACAAAGAAATCACAAAACTCATAAGCAAAATTGAAAACAAAATAATGAAGGAAGAAGATAATCTTTGCTTTTTAATAGTTACCTGATCTACTTCTCTTTGCTTACTCAAAGTTTGAACTTCTTGTTTGTTTTTTTGGATTTCATACTCGACATCAGCTAATGCAAATGTTCGTGCACTGTTTCTGTTGAAATTTTCTTTTTCCATAGTTCTCATCTGTTCGGAAACCTTTAAGGCTACATCATAATTTGCAATCTGGATGAGAATGGATTTTTTAAACTCTAGGAAATTAATTTTATCTGCATAAAGTTGAATTTCATCAACATTGATCGAATTTATTAATCGAAAAGCTTTATCGTAATTGATAAGTTCATGAGCAACCTTGGCTTCATAAAATTTTAATGTTTCTACATTATAATCTTGAACAACCTTTTTAGCTTCTAATAAGTATTGTTTTGCTTTTACCTTATTACCTTTTTTTAAATATAACTTAATGGCAGTTGTATATGTATCGAAGTATTCAAGAGAAAATTCTTCTACGTCCAATTTGGCCACATTTTCAATTGCTAGCTTGATGTAATCTTCCGATTTAGGAAAATCTCCTAACTCAAGGTGCATGGTAGCTAACCTGTAGTAATCATAAGTTAAACTGAGTTCTTTATCGGGAGATTCAAGCAAATTGCTGTAAACCAAAGCTTCATGAGTATAAGATATTGCTTCTTCTAACTTTCCACTATTGAGATAAACTTCACTAACATTTCCAAGCGGAATGTTTATGTTGTTATCATTAATAGCTTTATAATATTTAGCTGAACTGAAAAATGCTTGGAGTGCTTGTTCGTACTTGCCAAAATCATAGAAGGAATTCCCTAAAGCATTATATATTCTAGCCTTGTCAATCATTTCTTCACAAAAACCATTTCTAACTGTCTCGTTAACGTACTTATATTTTGCTAACATTACCTGAGAATCATAATTGTAATTTTTCATAGCAAGTGCAGACTGACAACAAATACGATTGCTCTCAAGTTCTTTTGCTGATTCAAAAGCTGTAATCAGATAAGACATCTGTTTACTTTCTTCAATGCTAGAAAGCTGGTTTAAATAAGCTTCTAAAGAATCGATGTTTTGGATAAGTTCAATTGTAGGTGGTTCATCATTTTTAAAGAAAGAAAAAAGATTAATAGGTAAGGTCAGAACAAAAATGACTACGCATAAAATTGTTCCTAATTGGAATTCTTTAAATTTACAAACAAGAAATGAATCTGTTTTTGGGAACATATATTAATGCCATCTATTTCATCAGGGGGATGAAAAGCTATCGCAACATTAAATCAATTTTTATGCCCTAAAACATAATGTTTTACTTTTGTCAATAAGATCGTCACTTAATGTAATAAAGTAGATTGGAGGATGCTATTTTTTATCAAATTGATAACTTTGAATGAGCTACCTTCTTGGCTAGTGATGATATTTCCGCCTTTATCGCTGAGTATCCAATAAGGGTATTTAGTCATTTTATATTTAGCAGCTGTCGCATTAGTATGATCAAAATATACTGCAAAATTCAGATTATGCAAACTGCATTGCTCTTCAATTAACATTTTGTCTAAAAGCGAATGTTCCCTTTTTATATGGATCCCAATGACATTCAATTGTGGATTTTCTAAGCAGATTTCTTTGGCTTTGGTCAAAGCTGAATTCATCTCTTTTTCATCTTCAAAACTGAAGAATAAAATAAGTAAAGCCTTTTCTCCAAGGTGGTCAAATAAGGAAGGTTTGTACTTCACATTAATAGGAATCAAATCCCATTCAACCAATCTTGTCAAACTTGTATTTTGCATTCACAATTATTTTGTACATTTGCTTAACAAAAATATAAATATAAAGTTATGAAAAGCTTCCTTTTCGAATACTTCCGCTATACCCGTGCGGAACGAAACGGCATCTTGGTTCTGAGCGCCCTATGCCTAATTCTCCTCATCTTTTACCATTTACAAAGTACAATATTTAAAGAAGAAGATTTTAATGTTGAAGCCTATGAGGCTATCTATTGTGGCCTAATAGAAGAAGTAGAAAAAGTTGAGGCTAAACCAGTAAGTTACTTTAATTTTGATCCGAACACCATTGACAAAAAAGGATTGTTAAGTTTAGGATTAAGTGAAAAGCAAACAAGCACCTTAATTAATTATAGAAAAGCAGGTGCTAAGATTAGGAAGTCTTCCGACTTGGAAAAGGTTTATGGATTCACCAAGGAACTGGTTAGCAAACTTGCACCATACATGAAATTTGAACAGAAATCAAAACCAGTATTGGCTTCTTTTGGTACAAAAGCTACACAAAAAAAAGAGTTTGTACTTTCTAGGTTTAATCCCAATACCTCAACTAAAGAGGAGTTATTAAACTTGGGTATAAGTTCCAAGGTTGTGAATACCATTATTAACTTTAGAAGTAAAGTAAATTTTAAAAAACCAGAAGATTTTAAAAAAATCTATGGCTTGTCAAATACCCAATACGAAAGACTTCTACCCTATTTAGATTTACCAATTGAAGTAAAATCTTCACCCAAAACGGTATACGAAAAACCAGCTTTCTCTAAAAAGGAAAAAGTCATCATTGACATAAATAAAGCCGACGTTTTAGAATGGCAAAAATTGAATGGAATTGGGCCGACGTATTCTGAACGAATAGTAAAGTTTAGAGATAAACTAGGCGGGTTTTATACTATAGAGCAAGTAGCTGAGACTTTTGGGATGGAAGACAGTACCTTTCAGATGATAAAACCTTACTTGAAAAATGAGGTGTCCGTTTCAAAAATCAACATCAACCTTGTTGAATTAGATGAGTTGCGCAGTCATCCGTATCTAAAATGGAAACATGCAAAAGTGTTGATCAACTATAGAAAGCATCACGGTCCTTTTAATAATAAAGAAGATTTAATGAAAGTGAAGGTCTTGAGTGAAGAGCAGGTTGATAAGGTTTTACCTTATTTGAGTTTTGAATGAATCATCTATTTGGACAATTCTTACATCTTTTCTTTCCGGCTTTTTTATACTTTTTACAGCATTTTTTCTTCATTTCATAAGAAATAGGGTGTATCGGCAGCTGGTGAAAAAGTATAGCAGTTGGAATAGCTTGTGGAGAAATGTAAGTATTTAACATCTATATTTATTTAGACTAAATCTAATTAAGACGCAAATCTATAAAAAAATTTGGTTTTACCTCTAAAAATCTCCGTAATAATTGTGCAAACTGGTGTTTAAGCCAAAAAATAAGTATTGAGTTGAAGCAAAATCGTCGTTCGGAATGAAATCATCAAGTGTTCGGTTTAGGAATCCAAGTTCAAACCTCAAATTGTAATTTGGATTGATGATGTATCCAAGCTTAGCTTCGAAATAAGTCAAATTGGATTGTTGTCCTTGGAGTGTTTCATTATTGAATTCTTGTTCTCTAGTGGTGTAAGGCTTGAATATTTCAGCACCCCAATTTTGATTTCCTTCATCTAGTCCTTGTTTAGCAAGGATAAGTTTCAGTTCAGCAAAATATCTATTGCGTTTGTATGAGGCCAACAAAACGTATTCTTGAAAATTTGCCCCTAAAGGATGTGCCAAAGCTTGGTTGTAATGAGCATAATTCTGATTAGAAGTAACATGGGTATAGGTGTACGGACGTGCAGTATTGAATTCCGTTTGTAACATTAATCCAGGTAGAAAAAGATCATATCCTTTGAGTCCAAGTTGCCAGCCAAATTTATTTCCCCACCATCCATCACCTTCACTAATTTTGGAAGTATTAAATTCATCCAAGACAAATTGTCCATAAACATGAATAGACTCATTAACTTTATACTTCAATGTAGCCCCTAAAATCACGTTCCCAGATCGAGACCCAACAGAAGATTCAACTGGTCTGAAAAATATGAGTGGGTTAAAAAAATTAGGGTCATATCCCCTATCTCCGGAATCATCCGCATAAATTACTGTTTCGAATATTCCTCCAGTCAGCCTTTCACCGATGTCGATAGATAAATAATGGAAGCTGCTGTACTTTCGAAGAAATGATTGGTCTGGATAAAATTCATTTATATCCAACAATCTTGTATACAATACCCAATATTTTATTTTCCAAAATTGGGCTGTAATTTTTAGGTATGGATAGTTAAATGAATTGTCAGAAAGTAAAAGTGATCGGTAACCATCGCCTATAAAATGCTTGCCATGACCAAATTGAAAATTAAAGATCTTGTTTGGTTGAAAACTCACATTACCAGAAGCGAAACCAAAATCCTTCGCAGGGCCACCTTTAAATTCTTTGAAGACTCCTCTACCATGGATCGCTCCAATTGAATCTGCTCTGTTTTGTAAATACCTAGGAAGAAGCAATTGGTTTTCATGGTAATCCGTATAAAAATGCAAAGACTTTAGAACTCGTCCTTGTATCTGAATTCCTCTTGTGTTAGTGTACGGATTTCTATTTGGCCAATTATCATCAGTCCCATACTGCAAATTAAAAAGTGGATTGATAATCACATCATAATCTTCTCCAGAAAACTGTAGAAAATTTTCGTTGAATAATTTTCTTCCTACCCACTTATTCTGCGAAAAATCACTTTGATAAGCCAGGCTATCCACCCAAGCATCAAAAGTATGCTTAACCTCAAAAGCATTATAAGGTTTAATAGAAGTATGTACTTTAGATCCTAAGGTGTGAAAGTCTTTATCGTAATTACCACTCAACGCATGGAAAGCAGGTAAATTAGTATACTGTGCATGAGCACTGGTATAAAATACTGATATAAGAATGTAAAGAAAATGGCTATATCTCATTAAAAATCTCGCTTAGGGATGCTTGGAAATACTTTATAGATCAAGTCGCTTTCTGGAAATAATATTACCCAAGCTGTTAAAAATAAAACCATAAAATCCACAGAAAAAGATTGGTTTGCTTGATACCATTCTTCTACCCTTCCTTTGTAAGGATAGATCTGATTTTTGTAAAAGTCCCAAGGGTCTTTTCCATCTTCTTTGGCTTGCGTAATTAACTCTTCTTCGTCTCTAAAAATTATTGAACCAATACCTGTAATTCCTGGAGGCACATTGTAAATTACTTTTTTAACATCCTCTGGGTATTGTGCAAAACTTACAGGCATTACTGGACGTGGGCCAACAAAGCTCATCTCTCCTCTTAGTACATTAAACAACTGAGGAATCTCATTGATTTTGGTTTTGCGTAAAAAACCACCCATTGGTGTGATCCTTGGGTCTCGTTTCATTGTAATAACCCCCCCATCCATATTAGGACTATCTTTCAGCATCGTTGCAAATTTCAAGATGTTGAAATTAATATTTTTATGCCCGATTCTATCTTGATGATAAAAAATGTACCCTTCTCCTGTCAATTTTAAGCCTATCATAATAGGAATTAAAATTGGCGAAATGATAAGAGTCATTATCGCTGAAAATAAGAAATCAAAAAATCTTTTTATTATCCTGTACATAAATTGAATGTCGATCTATAAATTAATGATTTACATTTTTTGGTCTAAGCTTTTCCCTGTTTCGATGTGCTCAAAATCGGGAATGTACTCCGTTAGCATTTTAACGATATCAGACTTTTGATAGTCATCCAAGTTTAAAAGATCTTTTAAGCCTTTTATTCGATCATCAATCATCTGAATACTTTCTTTTGTTGCATTTTTGATGACTCCTAAACTTCGAAATTTATTCATGTCTAATTGATCCGTAGAAGTATAAAACTCCTCAAACAATTTTTCACCTGAAGTATCCGTATCAAAGAAATAAACCGGATAAGACTTTGAATTTGATGTTAAAGCTAAAGCTTTTTCCTTTGCTTCATCTTCACTAGAACAAAGGTCTGCTTCTAAACCCATTGATTTAAAAAAGTCTAAAGTAATGTCCTTAAAATTAACCATTTGGTCCTCCGATAATTTTGGAAAAAAGATGTCAGAAGAATCTCCAAGCATACAAGCTAGCATACAGATCTGCCCACTTTCTTCTGGAGAAACAAAAAATCTTTTTACATCAGAAGGGCAAGAAAACGGTTGCTTTTTCATCAATCGTTGAATGTATCCATCCAACAAGCTTCCATTTGAGAATGCTACGTTTGCAAATCTTGCTGTTGAGATTTGTAATTGATTACTATAGCTCATAATCACATCTTCCATGAGTTTCTTACTTGCACCCATAACATTAACTGGGTTGGCTGCTTTGTCTGTAGAAACGCAAAAGAAATGCTCTGGCTTTTGATTCGCATTTAAGTATTGCAAAAAATCATTTGCCTTAAAAACATTATTTTCAATCATCGCTTCGACAGAATATTTATCCTTTTCACTCCTTACATGCTTGTGTGCAGCAAAATTAGCGATGATGTCAAAAGGTCCTTCCCTTTCTAACATTTTATAAAAAACGTTAGAGCCAAAATTAATTGGATAAGGTTTATAATCATTCGGTACATATTGTCCTGCTCTAGATCTTAGGTCTCTCGTCAATTCAGTCAGTCCATTTTCATTCGTATCGACAATGTAAAGACTTGAAGGATGAAAGTTTAAAATCGCTCTTATGTACGATGAGCCTATCGTTCCAGCTCCACCGATCACTAAGACACGTTTATCTTTGATCTTTGCACTCAATTCTCCTTCATGAGCCTCAATGTCCGCAGCAAAAAAACTTTCTTTACGGTAGGTTATGTGGTCTTTTATAAATTGATTTAAATCAATGTTCATAATAATTCGTTTACATTTCTTTCCACATTGAACATGAAAAATAAATTTTTATATTCAATAATATTTAGTAAGATTCTAGTATAATTTCAAAATTCTGATGTGCTACCTTATAGTTTTGTATATAAATAAAACAGAAATATCAGAATAAAAAAAATAAGTTTAAATTTAAGATAACTAACATTTGTTAAGTACTCTCTTAACCAATTTTCCTCCCTTTCCGTATCTTTTTTAATCAAATTTTTTTTCCTCTATATTAGAAAGTTTAATAAACCTCTTTGATAGTTTTGACAACAGTCTCTAATTGTTCATTGCTTAAATTAGAAGAGCTAGGTATGCTGATGCAATTTTCGTAAATGTGTGCGGAATGATTTTCATCTGTAAAGTAAGGGTCGCCTTTAAACATGTTCAATTGATTCATCGGCATCCAAAATGGTCTGCTTATGATTTTCCTTTCATTTAAATATTGTAGCAGCTTCCTCATCTTTGAAGTTCTTATGGTGCATAGCCAGTAATTAGGATCAACTCCATCTAGAACTTCTTGAAACTCAATGTCTCCAACAGCTTGTAACTCAGCTTTGTAAAATGCATCAATTTCATGTTTTCTCTTAAGTACTTTGTCAAAGTTTTCCATTTGAGCAACACCAATAGCAGCAAGCACATTTACTAGACGATAGTTGTATCCAACTTCATCATGTATGTATTCATGAGCGCTTATCTTTGCCTGAGTAGAGAGGTGCTTTCCTCTTTTTGCTAATTCTTCATCATCTGTTACAATCATGCCCCCCCCTCCTGTAGTAATGATTTTATTTCCGTTAAAGCTAAAAACGCCAAGTTTGCCAAAAGTACCAGAATGCTTTCCTTTGTAAAAAGAACCTAATGATTCAGTAGAATCTTCAATAATTGGTAAGTTATATTTTTTAGCGATGGATAGCATTTTCTCCATGTCTCCAATGTTACCTAAAACATTCACAGGCATAATAGCTGCAATCTTTTGTTTGCTTGATTTCAAATAAGTATTTCCTCCTTCTTGGTATGTTTCGGTTTCAAGTTTTCTTTCAAGCAAATCCATGTCCATCTGCCAGGTTTTTGTATCCACATCTACTAAAAGTGGTCTTGCACAAGCATAAGTAACCGCATTTAAAGTAGCGATAAAAGTTATGTTTGGACATATAATCAAGTCATCCCTTTTTACATTTATTAAGCGCAGACTCAAATGTAAACCAGCTGTACCATTCATGCAAGCAACAGCATATTTTGCGCCTGTATATTCAGCCATCACTTCTTCAAACTTTGTCACATATGCACCTGCAGATGAGACCCAGCCCGTTTCAATACATTCTTGAACATACTTTGCTTCATTTCCAAAGATGTGTGGAACAGATAATGGTATCATGAATTAGAGAATTTTAATTGAAGTTCAGAAAAATCTTTTATCGTGTATTGAGGCAAATGCTCCTTAGGGAGATCTAGGTTTTGTTTGTGAATGTTTTGTCCATTATCTAACAAGCCAATCGTCGTCCAAGACAATTTATTAGGACTAATAAAATCCTTTTTAAAATTATCTCCAATATAGGTGTATGTTTTATTAGGAAACTGTACTTCGTAGAATCTAAAGTTTCTGATGTCTGGTTTTTCAGAACCAAATTCTTCAGAAATCAGCACTTCATCAAAGAGATCTAATATTCCTAAAGCATGCAGTTTATTTCTTTGGCTTTCCTTTCTACCATCTGTAATAATTCCAATGCACACATTATTATCCTTTAGGTTCTGCAGCAGCTTTTCTGTTTGCTTATCTAGGCTTATCATAGGCATGTGATAGCGATATTCATGCACCAATTCGTTTATGCTAAAAGCGAATGTATACTTTTCTTTTATCACATCAAAAACGGATTCTCCATTTTCATAAAGTTCATACATCTCCTCGTAAATAAAATCACCGATTTCATCTTCTAACAAAAACGAAATGTGTTGATATGCCGATTTCAAGAAGTCAACTTCTTTATAAAGTGTATCGTCTAAATCAAAAACAACAAAAGAATCTTTATTGATATTCAAAACCATGTACTAACATCTCATTGTCATGCCTTAATAATAGTAACTTATCTTCCCATTCTTCGAAAGAATGCACTTCTTTTCCAAGCAAATACTCTTGGATGATCCAAGCCGGGTAATTGGCTTTCGCCAAATAGCTTAAAGGGTAGCCCCCTCCGAATCGTGGATTGATCTCAATGCCATAGATTTTATTGTTCTGGAAGCCGTGAAAAATCTGCAAGGTCAAACAACCTCTAGCTCCTTCTATATAAGCCAATTTGTCTTTCACAAAATTTATAATGAATTGGTTTTTTTGTGTAATCCCTTTATTAGTCTCCCCTCCTCTTACAGCTATTCTAACTCTTGGAACTATGCATTTTAATGAACCTTCATTATTGTAATATAAATCTATGGTATATTCTTTATAGTCCTTCGGTGATAAATACTCTAGGTGCATAAAGCGATCTTTATCTTTCATGTAGTTCGCTAACATGTCTGCATCTTTAACTAAAAAAATATCCTTGCTACTACTTCCATTGTATGGTTTTATGAATACCGGAAAGATTGGTTTATGAATATCAATGGTTTCAGGAATCAGAAATTCTTTTTCTTCAAAGAATTTGTTCATGCTTCGTTTATCTCGGCATATGTCTATAAAGGTCTCATCAGAAACAATTGAATGAATACCTGCTTTTAAAAAACGGTCTCTTTCAGAGGCTAGCAGTTTCAGTTCTGTATCAATGGTTGGTACTATTAGTTTAATATCATGCTCAACACAAAGGTCAAAAATAACATCCATATAATCATCATCAGAAAATCTTCCAACTTTAAAGCCTTTATCTGAAGTTAAACAAGCTGAAGACATTTCGGGCAAAAGATCCGTAGTATAAACCTTTGTTTTTTCACCTAAGATGCGTTTAGCTTCTTTTTTGAAATAAGAAACCAAAGAAACTCTTCTACCAGCTGATGTAATAAGTATATTCAAATTATGATTGGTATTTCCACTTCTTAATTAAATCTTCTCCTAATAATACTCCAGTTTCTTCAACTTGAGTTTTAAACCATTTTTGTGCAGAAATGCGATCTTCCATTGACATGATAGATTTCTCACCTTCTTTTACAAAAACGGTATTATAAGCGTCCTTCGCTTTCTTCAATATTGGAGAATTTCTATATTGGTAAAACTTTTGCCGAAAGGCAAAACTAAGATTGTCCACTTTTTCTTTTACGCCTTTGAATCTTGCTCCTCCTGATACATTCTTCATAGAAAAATCAGGTACAAACTGATCGTCTACTCCTAAAAATTTAAGGGTTTCTTCATAAACCTTCCCTACGTTTTCCTTTAAGTCGTCATACAAAATAAACTTGCATTGTTCTTCAGGGAAAAGATCTGTAAATCGTTTTAAATTATTACTAAAATCTACTACTTCACTATAAAAAATACTTGTTGGATACAAGACACAGTCAGGAATTTTCGAATAATCCTTTTTTCGAGCACTTTCAAGTGATAAAGCTTCTTCGAAGCTTTCAGCAGTTTCATGCGTTAAAAACTTAAGGTAGTTATACCACGAGAATGCTAAATCTAGAGGATCCCGAATGATGGCGACTATTTTCATCGTTGGATCAAAGTTGTAAATATTTTGCGCTGCTGTTTTAGAATAAATGTATGTTGTAGAAGCCTCTCCTATGACATGCTCATCCTTGGCATCTTTAAATATATTGAGGTAATCCTTTTCACTTCGATATCGAAAATATTTATTGAATTTAAAAAAGGCATCATTTTCCTCATGAAGATCATTGCAAAAGAAATGTGGCTCTTTATCATCACTCATATACACCTCAGGATGCTGCGCTAAATAATAGTGCAAAGATGTGGTCCCTGTTTTCGGGGCACCTATTATGATCATGTTTGGCTTCCTCATTTCTTGTTATTCACCAATTCTTCCAAATGCTGAATGTACTTCTCCGCTAAAACCATTCTGTCAAAATTGTCTTTCGCATAATTATAACCGTTTTCACCATGCTTTGGTAAAAGTTCAGGATGCTTGAGGTAATACCTTATCTTTTCAGCAAAGTCTTGTGGATTTTCAGGTTCGACATATATACCACAGTCTGCATCTTCAACCAATTTTCTTGACACTCCATCGATAGCCATTAGAATAGGTTTTTTACAGCCCATGTAATCAAAAGTCTTATTGGAATAAATGGTTTTGAAGGTATCCACTTTCATCAATACAGAAGTCCCTATATCTGCCGCCATGATGAATTTCATAATTTCTTTTTTAGGAACAGGATCATTAAAGATTACATTTTTAATGCCTCTCTTTTTAGCGTCTGCTACTAATTCATCCTTTCTATTTCCTCCTCCAACCAGTAAGAATACGGCATTCGTATCTTCAATAAGTTCTGCAGTATCCAATACCTGTACTAAGTGATTAGCAACACCATGTGCTCCTACGTATATGATGACTAACTTATCTTCAAGTCCTAGTTCTTTTTTGAAGGCTGGGGCATCAAAGCTTTCGTGCAATTCGTCTGAAATATTGAAATCCGTAGCATTGGGAATAAAAACAATTTTCTCAGAGGAAACGTTTTTATGTTCGATCAATTTTTCACGGAAAGCAGGAGTCAGTACATTAATCAATGAAGATTTTCTATAAATAAATCCTTCTAACCAATAAGCAAAATTGATGAGCCTTTTATTTTTTAATACCCCAGTATCAATGGCTGACTCTGGCCAAAGATCTCGTATTTCAAATACCAGTGGAATTCGTTTTAATCTTGAAAGTACATATCCAGTAATTCCGTTTAAAAGATTCGGTGAGGAGACTAATACCAGATCAAACTTTGATCGAGCTTTAAAAATTCCTCCAATAATACTTGAAATCACGAAAGATAAATATCCCCAAAAACGACCGAGGTAACTTGCATTGTAAGCTGGAGATACGTAGCATCTTATGACTTCGATGTTTTCATCGTATTGTTCTCGCACTAAAAACTTTCCTTTATATCCTTCTGGCACTTCAGCTTTCGAGGCATAATGGATGATGCCCCCCAAAACAGTAACTTTGTGACCTTGGCGAGCCCAACTTTCACACATTTCATTAAACCTTGATCCACCAATTACCTCCTTATCATGAAAGTATTGATATACTAAAAGTATATTCATCTTAAATTAATTCTTGTTCTAATGATACTATGTTTGCTTGTAAAACAAATGGTTTCGGCATCTTCTAACTGTCCATACAAGGGAGAATGCCAAGAATTGATTTTCTTTGCTTCTATTGGTCCGCTATCGTCTTCAGCTTCAATTGTAAATAAAGCCTTAAATTCCGGAGAAGGATTCCAATACTGATGAATGTCTTTACCGCTGTTGTGTTGTACTTCATCTGTAACTTCCCAAGAAGGAATCCCTTTCTTTTTCTTTATCGTTCTATGTTGAGTTATGTCACTACCCAATTGTTTATAAACTTCTGCAGATCCCTTATAAAAATAGAAATCAGTTTCTTCATTCAATACATTGGAAATTCCTTTTGACCAATTCAACCAAATGAACCTAGGTCCTTTTTTCATTTGGTCTTGCCCCCCAATGCTAACGGTATTATGGGCAGGAGTTCCATTAAAATGATTGATGTACTTTTGATCCGTATTATACTTATAAGTCCCTGAATCTCTCAATACATTGACTCCTTTGTACCAGATGTCCAAGTGCAAGTTGTCGGCATGGGAAGGACGATGTTGGTGTTGGCAATTCCTCACAAAAGTGAAGCTATCTTTTTCTTTTATAGTAGCTATCCCTCCTTTTTCAAAGAGCTTTATTGCCTTATCATCAAGGTGAACTCGTGACTTTTTTTGTCTACTTGTATTTTGATTTAACCAATGAACATCTTCTTTTAAAAGTTCATCTTTGGCATAAAGAAACTCTTTATTAAAAAAGTAGTAAAGCGCATTTATCTGTGGACGATAATCTCGATGATGACCATCGCTTAATTTAAAAAATAGCGCTCCATCATCTGGCCCCATATGAGGTAGAAAACCAGTTTTAGGATCACAACATTTTGCAAGATACTCAATACTTGCTTTTGCTCGCTGGTAACATACTTCTGTAAACGTTTCATCATTGGCCTCAGCCAAATAAAAAGCATAAGTCATCAACTGCAGTACTACTCGCTGATAATTATGAGAATACTGCAAATATGTGCCATCTTCATAAACTTGATAAGCAATCTCTTCTTCAAACCACTTTTTGCCTTTTGTTTTCCAATTTTTTGCATCAGCTAAAAAAGGAAATAATAGTCCGCCTAAATAAAGCATCAAGGTTTCTGTGATTGCATGATTATTTCTAACTGTGATTCTAGAAAAATTGATGTTGCTATAAACGTGTTTCAGTTGAGCATTAATGGTGGATATAATTTTCTGAAACCGCTCTTCGTTCAAGGATTTATGTTCCCTATAATAATACAAGGCAAAAGTCCAGTTTATAATTCTAATGGAAATTTCTTGAGAACAAATAAAGTTAGGTCCTTGATTTATAGGATTACTTTTTATCCACGAATCTATCTCACTAAACACAAGTTCAGCGTTGTCTTTTTCAAAATGATAATCATGTCTAATTAATGTGTACAAGAAAGAGAACCTAGATTTTTCCCATACGTATTTGATGTCTCCGGCTTCTTTAGAAAGGTCTTGGATTTCAGTCCAATGAACTAATTTGTATTCATGACCAGAATCCGGATTTTTCAACCAATTGTAATCTTTCCCTATTGTAAAAGGGGTTGATTGAAAATAAGTAAGTATCCCTTTTTCAACAAAATTATTGTATTGCTCTTCAAGAAGAGAATGATTAATCTTGGGGAAAGAAAGATCTCCTTTTTTATTAAAAAAGAAGTTGGGTGCCTGTTTTCTCCAATCGGCTAAACTAATGTAAGATTCTTTAGGAACCTGAACCGGAAAAGACTTTTTTAAAAGACCTGACTTTTTCTTAAACTCGTACAAGCCTCGATAGGCTACATACTTCCAGCCCATATTCTTTGCTACTTGATTAATAACTTTTACTTTTTGAATCAAGTAAGCTTCTTTTTCGCAATGACATAATATCCACCTGGTATCCGATCAGCTTGTTTAGAAAACTGCATAACGTAATCTAGTAATTTTATTGGGTACAACAATACAGCAAATAAAGCTTTGAAAAGTGTATATAAAAAAGGCAGAATAACAGAAAATAAAACTGCAAAATATTCAACAGCAATTCTATAAAAACCGGATGATGAGCCTACGGTTATTCCTTGTTCTTCTACTTCAAAGCCTGACTTCTCTACCAGCTCCTTTATTCCTTCTTTTGTGAATCTCCAAAAATCAGTAGGCCCTGGATGATATCCTATAATAAAAGGTAATTGGCAATACAATGTCCCCCCAGGTTTAAGTACTCTATAAATCTCGTTCATTGCTTGAAAAGGATCCTGTACATGTTCTAGCACTTCTTGTGTGATGACTAATCCAAAAGTACCATCATCCATGGGCATGTCTTCAGCCGAGCCTACAAAATCAATGTGCTCTCCCTCAAACAAATCCAAATTTTTAATCCTTTTGTCGTAGTTCGTAGTTCCCGCTCCTACATTCAGAGCAATCTCTTCTGGGCCTAATCTTGCCATGCATTTTTTCAAAGCACGTTTTACGGCACCACTCCTATTGTGGTCTCCATAAACCAATTGAACAAAGGCAAATCTTATGTCACTATATTTCATCTTATTCTAAATCGTTCTTCGGTACTTTTCCTAAAATTAAATTTGTATCCAAGCATTTGATTTTAATGATTCAACTGCTGCAATAGACGCACGACTAACGTTTATCAATTCATCAAAAGGTATCAATGCTTTACCTCCTTCTTTAGCTCTTTCCGTTAACATTTTAAATTGAGTTGCATGCCCTTTATCTAATTTCGTTTTTAACTTCGAAAATCCTGAGGTTCCATAACCAGTTGTTAATCTGAAGTTATCAACTACGATTACCTTACCTTCTGAATAAACTTCTATTCTTTCTTTGGAGTAAGATTTGTCGCCATTTGAAAAATAGTTAACTACACCATTATCTCCATTTTCGAATTTTAGTAAGATGCTGGCATTGTCTGTATTTTCTTCTGGGTTATTACCCATAGCATTCATACAGATGCTTTTAATTTTTGATCCAGAAATGTATGAAAGCAAATCAATCAAATGGCAAGCTTCTCCAATAATTCTACCACCACCCACTTGCATGTCATGCACCCAAACATCTGGAGGAATGGTTCCCGCATTCATATTGGCTATCATGTTCTTTGGGGCAGAAGTTGAAACTAAGTCTTTGACCTTTTGGATATGTGGAGAAAATCTTCTATTAAATCCAATCGTTAACGTTACATTATTATTTTCATAAGCTTCAATAACCTGATTCAATTCAGTACTATTTAAAGCCAATGGTTTTTCAACAAAAACATTTTTTCCTGCATTAATTGCTTCTATGACCATAGGAGCATGCATGTTATGTCTAGTGGTGATCATCACAGTATTCACCTCTGGATCACTTAATATTTTTTTGTAATCTGTAGTACTATCACCGATGCCATACTTTTTAGCCATAATCGTAGAACTAACTCCTCTTGCGCTAGCGATGGATTTAATGTTGGTTCCTATTTTGCCCATTGCTGGGAGGATTACCATCTTTGTGAAATTACCAGTTCCTATTATGCCTATGTTTCCAGCTGATGCTGAAAAATCTTTTGTGTTGACTTTTACAATAGTTTCAGGCGAAGAATTCTCAGGGTAGGCTATGATAGAAGCTATAGAATTTCTTTGTCCTATCTCGCCATAAATTTTATTGTAATCCTCAAGTTGAATGACTTCCGTAATCAGCGGCTTAAGTTTAAGCCTTCCTTTGGCCATAGAATCAAGTACAGTTTCAAAATTCCTCTTTTCTGTCCATCTAACATAACCTATCGGGTAATCAATCCCTTTTTGTTCGTAGTCATCATCATATCTTCCTGGTCCATAAGAACAAGATACTTGAAAGCTAATTTCTTTATCGTAAAAATCAGAACGTCTGAGGTTTAGACCTATCACGCCTACTAGAATGACCTTACCTCTTTTTCTACACATTCTAGCTGCTTGAGAAATCAGTTCGTCTGTTTTTGCAGAAGCAGTTATGATGACCCCATCAGCTCCTACACCATTTGTTGCTGATTGTACAAATTTAACAGGGTCTATTCCCGATTTAGGATTGGCGACTTGTATCCCTTTCTCTTTTGCGATAGCCAATTTTGCATCGTCTAAATCAACGCCTATAACGTTGCATCCATTCGCCATAAGCAACTCCGCTGTTATCAAGCCTATTAAACCTAAACCTACTACCACCACTGTTTCACCCATCGTAGGATCTAATAAACGAATTCCTTGCAGTCCAATTGAACCTATTACTGTAAATGTCGCTTCTTCATCACTTACATTATCAGGTATGGCAGCAACTAGATTTTGAGGTACTGTAACAAATTCAGCATGGTGTCCATTAGAGGCCACTCTATCTCCAATCTTAAATCCAGAAACTCCTTCACCAACAGCGATCACCTTTCCTACATTACAATAACCTAAGGTTAATGGCTGATCCAATCTTTTGAAGACTGCTTCCATAGTAGGCAATAATCCATCAGATTTTACTTTATCCAAAACCTGCTTCACTTTATCAGGTTGCTGTCTTGCTTTAGAAATCAAACTGGCTTTACCAAATTCAACAAGCATTCTTTCTGTTCCTAAAGAAACCAAAGTACGAGTGGTCTGAATTAAGACTTGTCCTTTACCAGCTTTAGGAGCGGGTATATCTTCAAGAATGGTTTCTCCTGATTTTAAATTTTGAATGATTTGTTTCATGTTTATTTCTTCTAAACTATGTTTTTGAACTATTTAATTATACTACTGCAATATTAGGCAATGCTATTTTTTCTTTTAGAATGTTAGCAATTCTTTTTGCTGCTGCTCCATCCCATAATGGTGGAATAACGCCCTGTTTACTTTTTCCTTCTAAGATGTCAACGAGTTGATCATGAACTGTCTTTGGATCTAAATCTTTCATTAAAAAATTTGTACCTAAGTCTACCGTAATTGGTCTTTCTGTAGAATCTCTAAAAGTCATACATGGTACTTGAAGAAAGGTTGTTTCTTCTTGAATTCCTCCAGAATCTGTAATGATCACCGCAGCATTATCCATTAACTTCAAGAATTCAAGATATCCTTGTGGTCCTAATAAAATTAATCCAGGTACATTCTTCAACTCTTCGTAAAGGCCAAACTTTTTGAAATTATTTGAAGTCCTTGGATGAATAGGAAAAACTAATTTCTTATACTTCACAGTATCCTTTATAATCTCTAAAATACTTTTACATCCTTCTTCGTTGTCGACATTAGCAGGTCGATGCATGGTTGTTAAAATGTACTCCCCTCTTGAAACATTAATGTCCTCAAGAATAGTTGATGTGCTTGCTTTTTCTTTAAAATGAACCAAAGAATCTATCATTACATTTCCAACAAAGAAAACTTTGTCATCAGGAACTCCTTCTTTAGCAAGATTTATCATGCCACTTTGTTCTGTAATAAATAAGTAATTCGATATGCTATCTGTCAGAATTCTATTTACTTCTTCTGGCATTTTTCTATCTCCACTCCTCAAGCCAGCTTCTACATGCGCTAAGGGCACACCCATCTTTACAGCTACAAGTGCACATGCTATTGTAGAGTTGACATCTCCTACTACTAAAACAAGGTCTGGTTTTTCATCTGCAACAATTTTCTCGAATTCAATCATAATCTTTGCAGTCACTTGGGTATGAGATCCTCCACCTATTCCAAGGTAATAATGAGGTTTCGGTAAGCCAAGTTGATTGAAAAAGATGTCACTCATTTTCTCATCGTAATGCTGCCCAGTGTGCACAATCTTAGATTCTATTTCTGGGTGTTCAGAAAATGCTCTATGTACAGGACCGATTTTCATAAAATTTGGTCTCGCTCCAACAATGTTCAATACTTTCATCTTTCTAATATTTTTTTAATGAGATCATATCCGTTTATGATCTCAGATTTCTCGCTTATATAATTTTCTATGTTGATGAGTTTTTCTCTAAGGTCTTTATAATCTTTGTTTTTAAAAAGAATAACTCCTTTGGGTCTATCTACACAATCAGAGCAAACTACTTTTTTATCAAAGTAAAGCCCTTCTTTTACTGATAAAGAATCTCCATCCGTTAAAGTTGCTCTTATAAATATCTTACTCATCTTAATGATCTGAATAAAATCGTGCGGTTCAGTGATCATCAAAACATTTTGAGGAATGGCAATACCGTTACTTTCAAAATATTTTTTATAGTTACCTGATGGGTCCGAAAAAATCAATTGGTGCTCAGGTAAGCTTTCAAAAGTCTTCATTAGATCCGACCCACAGTAGATTTCTTCATTATTGACATCGAAGGAAATGTTATATGCATTTGTACAACACAAAATAGAATCACTAGCTGAAACAAAATCTTCCAAATGTTGGCTTATGTTTTTGGGAAGCGGCTTTATGTGTAATGGAGGAATAAATGCTGGAATCAACTTGGCATTTGCATTTAAATTTTTTCCTTTATCAAAGCTCCTTTGATTTATCAAAATAGGAACTGCTGCCCACTTAATTGCTAATTCATCAACTCTATTCCGAAATCCTTTATACCTTCCTAAGTTTCCATGAAAAGTAAACAACAATCTAGCACCGCTAATCTTTGATATTATCGTTAAAAACAACCTAATAAAACTGTTAGATGTATGAAGGAATACCGTGTTAAATTTAAAAAACTTACCAACGATATTCAGTAAATTACCTTTATTTAAATCTATGAATGCATAATCGAATTTATCTGCATCCATGGAATCTAATAAACGTCTGACATGTATTGTTACACCTCCAATAGGGGGTGGAATCTTTCCAACAACTAATAAATTTTTACGCAATTAGTAAGTTAACTTTTTATTAAAAAAGACATCTTGAAACAATTGCTTATCAACTCCTTCTAGTCTCCGTGCATCCGAAATTATTTTTTTAAACAACCTATAAGACTGACTTAAGCTAAAATTATAAGAACGTCCTAACATCAATGTGCCGTAGGCAGCATTCATCAGAATATAAAAGAACCAAACAGGAAAAGAATAATAACTCTTCAGGTCTATGAACCTATTTAAATAATGTATGTACACTCCTTCTATCGCTTTCTTGGATTCTCCTCTTGAAGCACCTACTTTATGATATATAATGGAATCAAAAACGACTGCCATTTTCTTTTTTTGTTTTCTCATTCTTAATGAAAACTCAAAATCCTCTTCTCCAAAAAAGAATTTATCTGATAAGTAGCCGCATTCATCTGGATCAAAATATAAAGCGCAACCTGTTAATAAAGTGATTTTCCTGAAGCCAGTTTGTGGTACTGTAGAAATATTTGCTCTAGGATATAAATATTTTCGTGTAGCGAATGGATAAATGTATCCGCCGCAATTCCAAATTTCATCGGCTGGTTCAAAATACCTGATCTGAGGTGTCATTGCTGAATAATCAGCATTTTCCTTTTTGAATTGAAATAGTTTTTCAAGCGCATCAGCTTCTAGTACCGTATCATTATTGAGAAGAAACACATCCTTACAGCCTAAAGTTTTTGCAATTTTAATGCCCTTGTTATTACCAATAGCAAAGCCATGGTTTTCTTTACTTTTAACCAAATAAACTTCCTTGTCCTTAGCTAAGCTTTTGACATCATCTTTATCAAGGTCATGTATTGCAAACAAGAACTCATCCGATTCATTTAACCAAGCATCTATTTTTTGGTATGAATCATCTCCAGATCCATTATCAATCATGACAATGAAAAAGTCTTTATAAGTCTGTTGTTTTAAAGATTTAAGACAGTCAATAGAATCTTGCCAACCTTTATAATTAAGTATAATTACTGCTAGGTTTCTCAAGCTGATAAAGTCTTTACTGGTCTAACTATGAAATCTTCTAAGCCAGTTTCTTTTATCCCTAGATCTTGCTCCTCATATTCAAAGCCAAGTTCTGTCAAATAATCTAAACATCTTTTCTTTACTCCTGGAAGATGCCTATCATGAGTCGAAAGCAACATTAAAGGTTTATATTTTTTCAAGATTTGTTCTGCTCCTTTTAAAACATCAAATTCAGCACCTTCTGCATCTAACTTTATGATCGTTGGAGGCTGAGCGCCGGGAGTAGATTCTAAGAAATCGTCTAAGCCAATGGTTTTTACTTTAATGACGTCCGAACTTCTTTGATACAAGGAAGAATCCTGAACATAAGTATTCCCCGAAGATTCCTGTATGTTTGAAAATTCAACTTCTCCCCTTTTATCAGATAAGGCATAAGGAAAAACTTTGATGTTATTTATGTTATTTACTTTAGCATGATGATTCACCATTTCGATAAAGTGTGGCATTGGTTCAAAAGCAAAAATTGAATTTTCCTTTTTCAATTTTAAAGATGCAGCTACGGAATAGTATCCGGCATTTGCTCCGATGTCATAGAAGCAACCATTATCATCTAGGTTGTCAAGTATAAACTTGATCTGATCTTCTTCATGATCTCCAATAAAAAATGCATTATTTCTAGATTTTAGATTCCACTTAAATCCCTTAAGTGGTCCTGACTTTATTGCTAAATCTTTGCTTTCAAAGTTTGGCATCTTTCTCATCAACTTTAAGTAAGCCTTATAAGGTGTTTGGCTGTCTATTTTCATCTCGAGGATTTAATAATTTTAAATTTATATAAAACAAAGGGAGTATTATTGGCCATAAAAATTCATAGGAATTTAAAAATGGGTTAGTTGCATGTGCAAGAAGAAAACCTAAAAAGCCACACAATAAACCGATCATTACAATGTCATTGTCGCGCTTAATGATTTTTATCCCTAAAAAAATAATTCCTAAATAGTAAAATAATTCAAAAGCAAAACCGACTATTCCTAATCTATGGAGACTTACATGATATCCCATTTCAAAAGCCCATGGTCTTTCTCTATCTCTAGCATAATCAGCAACTGAAGCCCCCATACCATGTCCAAATAATGGTGCTTTTTTCCAACTAGCAATTAATGCCTTTCCTTGCTCTGCTCTTTTAGATTCCTTTGAAGAATCAAAGGCTGCCGTAAAGCTTTCAGTTAAGTTTTCTAAACTTAGATTGTACGTTGCTGCAGTGTATGAAAAAAGTCCAATTGTCCCAACACCTCCAATAAACATAAAAACAGTAAGTCCGAAATTCATATTCTTTTTTAAAGAACCTTTCAAGTACCTACTAAATAAGAATAGACTAATGGGAGCAGTTATCATGATTAACATAAAAATTCTTCTGCCGCTCAAAAGCATCAATACTACAATAAATACTAAGAGGATACTTAGAGTTATTGCATTTACAAAAGGTAAACGTTTCTTGATTTTCTTATCAAAAAGTAAGGCTATAAAAAAAGGAAATACAAAAGGTAAAACGCCAAGATTTCTTGAATAAAACTCTAAGGTTTTATACTGATTTAATCCAATGTGAAAGGGTGTTGGACTATTCTGAAACAAATTAAAAATGGACAAATTTGGTACGATGCCCAAAAATATCATGATGTAATACAGGTCAAGAAAAACAATGAACACAGAAGAAAAAAACAGCACTATTATTAACCAATCAAAATGTTTATTCTTAAACACTAAGACCATAAAAGCAAAATGGATAACGACGTAGGTAATACTCAAAGGAATTACTACATAAACTCCTGGAGCATCTTGTAGAATGCCACTTATGGTTCCATATAAGCCTCTAAATAAATAAATACCTGCAAGGATCAAGGTATACCTATGAAGTGGAAGTTTTTTACTGCTTAAACAAATCAATACAGCTATAGCTAGGCCAATTCCTATAAAAGGTATTTTAATTGGTTTTAAAATAGCTTGTAAAGAAAGAATTGGAAAAAAAATAGAGAATGCTAATAAAAACCCTAAGCTTTTTTCAATAAACCCAATCTCATTCTTTTTGAATAAATCCATTTATCAACAAAGTTGATATTCTGGTAAAGAACTTATTCTAATAAATGAATCCAAAGCAAAAATTCCTTCAGAAGTTTTATTAGAATGTTTGTAAACTTCCTCTAACAAATTATTTGAATCGACTCGTGCATAATCCATCATAGCAATAATGATGTCTTTTTTTCTTTCACCAGATCCAATACTCGATAGAGATCTTTTATTAAAAGAAATATTTCCTTGCCCATTAAAACTCATTTCATCATTTCCTTCTTCGTTTTCAAAAGCTAAAGAATTTCTACTAGTTAGAAAGTGCGACAATTGTAGTCTGGAATAAAGATTTGAACTAGAAATCCATTCTTTTCCAATTGGCCAGCCTGCTACATTTGGAGGATGGAATAAAATCTGATCTATTCTTTTTTGAATAAATAAAAAAGAATTACCATCAAATTTTAAATCAATGGCTTTAGTCAAAGTTGATATTAAATCAATTGGTGATTTAACCTTAGTTTTTATATTTGCTTTTTCGTAAAACCAATCGCTACTGAATATTTTTTTCATTAAACCTTTAATGTTATAATCAGATTTATAAAAATATTCGGCCAAGCCAATGACACGATTCTTATCTATTTTAACATTGACAAAATAAGCGTATATTTTTTCACATAGAAAAAGTGCGGTCCTTTTATCTTCTAGGATAATATTTACAATATCATTTCCATTAAATCCTCCTCGCTTACCCATGAAGACTTTTGCTCCTCTATCGTGATTTTTTTTCTCGAAAATATAAGTACCATTAAAGTCTCCAGTCCAACCTGTAAATGCTCTTGCTCCAGCTTTAATGTCAGTCTCGGAATAATTTCCTTTTCCTAAGGTAAACAATTCAAGAAGCTCTCTTGCATAATTTTCATTAGGTCTTCCTTTTTTGTTCTGTTGGTTGTTCAAATAAAAAAGCATCCCTACGTCTTTGGATATTTCATGTAACATATCCCTAAAAGAACCTAGGCCATTTTTTCTGAAAATATTTAATTGGTTTATGGCCATGTGAGGTTTACCTACATAGCAAGCAAAGTGTCCGTGCCAAAATAAACACATTCTTTCTTGCAAAGGACTATTTATTCCATTGGTCATTCTTTTAAGCCAATTTAATCTGACCAAGTTCATTCTTTTTCTTGCTTCTACTTGATTCAGATTCCTCCGCTCTTTTTTCTTCATTGAACTATACTTCAGGCTACTTATTTGAGAAAACAATTCATCTTGTTTAATGGGTGTTTTGCTTTGCCTTTCGCCTTCAAAAAATAATTCTTTCAACTCTCGATCCAAAGAATTGTTCTTTTTTGATAGGTATTCTTGCGGACTTAATCCAAAGCCTGCCCTCGCATATAAATGTTGTATTTTCTTAAAGTCTTTCAATGGAAGTTGCTCTTTCAAATAGTAAAGCCTTTTTTGTTAACTCTTCAAAAATTGTTTCCGCCTTTTCTCGTAATCCATTTGAATAAATGAGATCAGGAGTTTCGTCCTTCATTAATGATTTTTGAAAAACACTTTCAAATGGAAGACTTTTAAGATCAAAACCTTCTTTTTCATTTAGATAAAGATGAACACTTTTACTTTTTTGTTCTAAATCTTTAGAATTCAAAACGATTACATTTTTCTCCGAACAGTGGTTTAGATAATTTAATATCTCTTGATTATGTCTGATCCAACTTTTTATGAACAGATCAGTATATTTTTTATTAAAGTATTTCTTTTTTGTTAATACATTTAGAGAACCTAAGATTACATTCCTCCTTTTCTTTTCTGCTTTAACTTTTCTTCTTATCAAAGAGTAAACTACTTCATCAAAATGTCTAAAGACAGCTATTACTTTTAAGTCTGAAATTAATTGGTCCCATAAATTTATGAACAAACAAGTTCTTGGATCTTTCCAAGCCCATTGATTGGACTTTGAGTTTCTTTGTTTCAATATTTGAATGGCAGTTTGCTTATCTGTTTCAGTTATTTTGATGCTTTCATTTGATAGAAGGTAATCACTCGATAGGCCAAGGTTTTGAATAATTTTTCGATGGAACTCTACAAATAGGTCATCTTCAAAGTAGCCTTCAGTGTTCCCTACATCAGTTGAAATAAATTGCTCGCCCAGATCTAAGCCACAATTACTTAACCAATTAGCCAATAAGGATGTACCAGAACGGTGCATGCCTAAAATCATTAAAACTTTATTGTCTTCCAAACTATTTAATTTGAAAATTTAAACTTTGGAATTACCCAAAAACCTAAGTGAATTTTTACTAATATAAAAGCGATAATATTTTGAAGGGCTAAACCAGTCGCTGATGCTATAGCAGCCCCTGTTATTCCCAATGAAGGTATCAAGAAGTAATATAAAAGCGCTGTAAAAAGAGCTACGACTACTATATTTATGGTCATAGCTTTTTCAAAACCACACATCATCAAAAGATATCCTACAGATCCTGTAATTACATTTATGAATTGACCTAATGCAAGAATAATTAATATTTGCCCTCCTGTAGAGAAATCTTTTCCCACTAATTCCATGATTAAATCTGAAAATAGAGTTAATACTAAAACAGCAGGGATAGCGAATAATAAAAGGAGTTTTACAGAATTTTGTGCAACATTTTTTAACTCATTCATCTTTCCTTGCTTATATAACCTAGCAAATTTTGGAGCGACTATACTATTAATGGCTACTAATATAAAAGCTGTTAAAGCTGCTATTCTCTTCGCTAAACCATAAATCCCAACTTCATTATTGTCTTCCCAATATCCTAAAAACAAAACATCTCCACCTGCCATTACGAAATTTGTAAAGGCGATGATAAACAAAGGAAAGCCTGTACTAAAAATCAAAGCAGTACTAAAAGAAGCTTTAACTGTCCTTAATTGGGGTAAATATTTAAAACACCAAAAAAGACCTAAGATTAAGGTGATGATGTTTACAATTACAAGAGAATATACAGCACCAATTACACCGTACCATTTGGTCAACAAAAACATTAAGGGTATACCGATTAAAGGTACCATCAATCCTCCTATTATTAAACCCTCTTTAAATTTTGTTAAGCCCTTGAGAATTGCACTGCAGAGTAAAATAAATGTCATAGGAAGTATTCCTATGCTCATAATCTTTACAGCTTCAGTAATGCTAGTATCCTGAAAAAATGTAATTGCAATGAACTCAGCATTGAGATAAATTAGTATAAAGGCTAAAAGGCCTAAAAGGCCTGAAATTAGGAAAGTCTTTGCAATTACTCCTTTTGTTTCAGACCAATTGTTTTCGCCTGAAGTTGAGGCAACAAATCTTAATAAGACATTTCTAAAACCTAATTCACTGATTAATATCGCAATACTATTCACAGAAAAAGCTAAATAATAAACTCCTGCTCCTTCAGCTCCAATTTGTTTTGCTAATAATACATTGTATGCAAAACCAGCAACAGCATTAAGCAACTTAATAATAAAAGCAGTCGAAGTATTCTTAAAAATTGAATTGAAAGAATTGTCTTTCGAACCAAACTTTTTTAATATTACTTCTATTACCTTTGAAAACACTAAGGTCTTAGTTTATAGATGTTTTCTATTATTTCTACAACTTTAATCCCTTCATCTATATTGGTGGTCATTTTAGTTTTCCCTTTCAAAACCTTCACTACATTTTCGAAAACGAAAGGGTGGTTATTAGCAGATCCTTTATAAGATCCATAATCGTTAGCAGGATTCGCTTCTTCTAAAGTTGGGGCGGAATAATTATCGATGTTACAATACTCCAATTCATTCATGTACTGCCCACCTATTTTTACAGTACCTGTACTTCCTAATATCTTAATACTGCTCTCCAAATTTTTATCGAAAACAGCTGTTGAATAATTAATAATCCCCATTCCTCCTTTTTCAAAATCAAAACTAACTGTTCCAGAATCTTCAAAGTCGGTAGAATGTGTATGTGCAAAATCTTTAAACCTTGCTTGGATGTTTTTCACATCACCGAACAACCAATATAGTAAATCTATAAAATGAGAAAATTGAGTAAATAACACTCCCCCATCATTTTTTTTGTCCCCATGCCATGCATGTTTTTTTCCATTTGGGAGGTAATACCTATCGTCTCTATTCCAATAGCAATCTATCTGAACTAAATAAATATTACCAAGCTTGTTTTCTGACACAATAGACTTTAGCCAAGCAACTGGAGGCGAATACCTGTTTTGCATTACACAAAATACTTGTTTATTATTAAGTTCAGCTTTCTCTTTTATTTTTATAGCACTGGCTTTACTCAGCGTCATTGGTTTTTCAATGACCACATGTTTATTCGCATCTAATCCAGCTAAAGCATGTTCTGCATGAAAACCATTTGGAGTACAAACATTTAGTACATCAAATGTTAGCTCGCTGTCTAACAAATCGGGTAAACTTGTAAAAAAAGGAACCTTATAAGAATTAAGCGAAAGTGCTCCATAAGACTCAACATCACATAAAGCTATTAGCTCACATTCTTCATTTGCTATTATCATATCTGCATGTCTTCTACCTATATGGCCACAACCTACAACTGCAAATTTTATCTTTCCTTCCAGTGTCTTAATTTTTAAAAACTCTCCCTTCTCTTAGTTTATACTTGTCTCCACTTTGGGAGCAATTTGCATGGCCTTTTTCATCAAAAGACAGTTTTTCTCCCCACTCACTTATCCATCCTACTTGCTTTGCCGGATTACCTACTACTAAAGCATAATCGGGAATAGACTTGGTGACTACTGAACCAGCTCCAATAAAACAATAACTACCTAGATCATTTCCACAAACTATGGTAGCATTTGCACCAATGCTAGCTCCCTTACCGACCCTTGTTTTAAGGTAAGCATCTCTTCTGTTTACAGCTGATCTAGGATTGATGACATTTGTAAAAACCATGGATGGCCCTAGAAATACGTCATCTTCACAAATTACTCCGGTATAGATGGAAACATTGTTTTGAACTTTAACATTGCTACCCAATTTAACATTATCAGCGATAAACACATTTTGTCCAATGTTGCAGTTCGCTCCAATGGTAGCTTTTGGCATGATGTGCGAAAAATGCCAAATTTTAGTCCCAACTCCGATAGTTGCTCCTTCGTCTACTACAGCTGTCTCATGAATAAAAACTGGCTGCACTAATTAAAAAAGTTTATTACACTACTTGCAATGTATTCCAACATTTCATCATCCATTTCAGTATGTATAGGTAAGGAGATAACTTCATTACACAACAATTCTGTAACGGGTAGTTCTTCTCCTTTACTGTATTGCAAGAACGCTTCTTGCTTATACAACGGAATTGGGTAATAAATCATAGAAGGGATACCTAATTTCTCCAAATATAATTTGAAAGCGTCTCTCTTTAATGCAGGAACTTTTAATGTATACTGATGAAAAACATGCGTTGAAAAAGGAGATCTCTCTGGTGTTTTT
>CALDYJ010000183.1 GCA_937941095.1 uncultured Saprospiraceae bacterium
ATGCAAAAATAAAATCTTGTAGAATTTGGTTTTCAACTTCCAGTACTTCGTCTTTATTCCCTTTCCAAACCAATTTCCCTTCGTGAAGTAAAGCAATATTGTCACCAATCTCCATCACAGAGTTCATATCGTGGGTATTTATTACGGTTGTTATGTTATTCTCTAATGTGATACTTTTAATCAATTCATCAATAACTATTGATGTTTTAGGATCTAATCCCGAATTTGGCTCATCGCAAAACAAATACTTAGGTTCTAAAACAATAGCTCTGGCAATACCTACCCTCTTCTGCATACCTCCAGAGGTTTCTGAAGGGTACTTTTTATTCACTCCTTCAAGATTCACAATTTCTAAACAGTAGTCTACTCGTTTATTTTTTTCTGCTACGGTCATATTAGTAAACATGTCCAAAGGGAAGCTGATGTTTTGTTCTACAGTCATAGAATCAAAAAGTGCAGAACCTTGGAAAAGCATGCCTACTTCCATCCTTATTTTACGCACAGCTTTTTTATCTAACTGAGTAAAATCAGTATCTCCATACAATACTTTACCTGAAGTTGGACGCATTAAGCCTACTAATAGCTTCAACAGCACAGTTTTTCCAGCACCCGATCTACCAATAATTAGATTGGTCTTGCCAGGTTCGAAGGTATGTGTGATGCCTTTTAATACTTCTACATCATCAAATGATTTACGTATTTCTTCTACTTTAATCATTTAAGTTGTCAATATTAAGGCAAGGAAATAATCAGCCATCAAGATGCCGATGACACTAAATACTACAGCGTTAGTACTTGCTTGTCCTAATTCAATGCTCCCTCCATTTACAAAATAACCTTGATAACAAGACACTGACGTGAGTATAAAAGAAAAAACTAAGGCTTTAATAAGCATCATAACTACATTAAAGTCTACAAAAAAGGATCTTGTTCCAAGCACATATTCTTCATGGGTCATGTATCCAGTCATCACTACAGAAAGGTAACCACCCATTATGCTAACAAAAGCAGAAATACTCACTAACATTGGAATTACAACTACAGCAGCTAAAACTTTAGGTAATACTAAGTATGCTGCTGTGTTTACTCCCATAATTTCCATAGCATCTATGTGTTCTTTTTGCTTCATTCCTCCAATTTCTGCAGCCATGTTTGATCCAACTTTTCCTGCAAGAACAACACAGGTTAACATGGGTGCTAACTCAATGATGGTAATGTCCCGAACCACATAACCTATATAATAAGTAGGCACAAGGGTTCCATTAAGTTGATAAGCAAATTGGACAGCAGTCACAGCCCCAATAAATATAGCGATCAAGGCTACAATCAATAAAGACCCTATTCCGATGTCATTCATCTGTCTCAGGGTCTCTCTATAGTACATACTAAACCTTTCAGGCTTTGAGAAGACCAATCTCATGAACATGATGTACTTTCCAATATGGTGAAAGATGTTAAATTTCATCGTTGACAAAGGTAGTAATATTAAATAGTTAACTATATATCAAGTACAGCAAACAATTCTCCATAAATTAGATTTAACTAATCTAATTCCTTCAAATATAAAAAGCATGAAGACCTGCTCCTTGTTTATTAATACCTTTGGTTCTATGGATACCCTTTGATTATGAATGCAACAATATTAAAAGAAAAGATCAGTCAGTTTAAAAAACACTTGAACTCCGTAGACCGGTATGAACATTTATACCTCTACGAAATTCAAAAAAACTTTAAAACAAATTGGGCTTTGATGAAAGAGCCTATGGATGCAATGATCGATAAGAGCATCCATTCTCAGATTAGTAGAAGACTATGGACAGATAAAAACTTCGAACCTAAGACCATGATGATGGCTTTTGCCAGATTGAATACAGACTATGTTCGCCAAATGTTTTTTGACCTATTCGATGACCAAAAAGCCATTGATGGAAGAATGGACCGTTTTACTTTTTACTGCGATGAACTTCTAAGAGCTTATAAAAAAGTAAATCCACATAAAGTAGATAACAATCACTATCATGGGCATCATATGATTTCACTTTATTTGTCGTTAGGTTTTCCAGAAAAATACGCAGTTTATGATCATGAAAGATTTGTTAACTTCTTACGTGAAGTCAAGGCAAAAGACATTCCCTCTTCATCGGATGCACCAAGGTTTTTTAAGGTATTGAAAATCATTCTAACTTTTATGGACAAAGAAGATGGGCTTATTGAGGCGCATCAAAAAAGATTAGACCCGGAGGTTCATTATTTAGAGAGGTCTGGTTTATTGGTGTATGAGTTTTTGTTGGTTTTGTTTTAAAGAGAAGTCTTTTATACATTACCAAAATTTCCTATCCTTGATGGATTATTATTTAATATTGTCTGATGACAATTAGGTTCGGTTTAAAGTAAACTAAATTTCTATATAGTCTGATTTTTTGCGTTCGCAAAAATAGATGTCTTGTAGACTTCTAAATGAGTAAATCTTTAGGAATATCTTGACAATCTTGGTTTTTCAGAAATCCGAATGTTTATTTGAAAATTGGAATTTCTTTTCTTTGATTATTATTTTATTTCTTATTTGTGTTCTTTACTTTTTGTTATTGCTACAAAAAATAACATTAGCGATTGGTTTTTTGCTTTAGCAAAAATACATGTTTTGTAGACTACTAAATGAGTTAACCTTTAGGGAAGTCTTGACAATCTTGGTTCCTTAGAAGTCCAAATGTTTATTTTGTTTATTTGAAAATTGGAATTTATTTTCTCTGATTATTGTTTTATTTCTTATTTGTGTTCTTTACTTTTTGTCATTGCTACAAAAAGTACCAATGAACGATTGATTTTTGCGCAAGCAAAATAGATGTCTTGTAGACATCTAAAAGAGTGAACCGTCAGGGTAATCTAGGCTTACAAAAGGTCGCTTTTCTTTTGTTTAATTTCTTGATTCTTTAGCACTTTTCTTTGCCCTCGACTTCTGTGATTGAAAAGGTCTGCTTTCCTGATCTTTTGCAAAAACACTTGTCCCTATATAAATTTACTTTTTCAACTAT
>CALDYJ010000184.1 GCA_937941095.1 uncultured Saprospiraceae bacterium
CTTAACATCTCTTACATTGGTTATAGTGAGAAAGATGTTACGGTAGAAAGTGAAGACAAATTATCAGTATCCTTAGGCGAAGATGCGGTCACCATTGACATTGGGATCGAAGTAACAGGCCAAAGAGTATCTGATAAACAAAAAGCAGCTCCTTTAACAGTTGAATCGATGGATCTTTTAGCGATAAAAGAAACAGCTTCAGAAAATTTTTATGATGGTTTAGGTGCAATGAAAGGCGTTGATTTAACTGCAGCTTCTCTTGGGTTTAAAGTCATCAATACCCGTGGATTCAATAGTACTAGTCCAGTAAGATCTTTGCAAATTATTGACGGAGTAGATAATCAATCTCCAGGTTTAAATTTCTCTTTGGGAAATTTTCTTGGGTCTTCAGATTTAGATGTTTTAAAAGTTGATTTGGTGCAAGGTGCAAGTTCGGCTTTCTATGGTCCGAATGCATTCAATGGTGTTATAAGCATGGAAACAAAGAATCCATTTTACCAAAAAGGATTGGCTGGAAAAATAAAAGTTGGAGAACGAAACATGCTATCCGCAGCGTTTAGATTTGCAGATGTTGTAAAAAATAAAAAAGGAGAAGATTTTCTTGGTTATAAGATTAATTTTTTCGCCTTACAAGCTGATGATTGGGAAGCAGATAATTATGATCCTGTCTACAATACAAATACTGATCGGACTAATCCAGGCGGCTATGATGCCGTCAATACCTATGGTGATGAAGCAAGAGGTCTATTTGATCAAAGTACAGCTACTCTATTCGGAGATTTTGCTGGTTTAGGACAATATCATAGAAAAGGATATAATGAAATTGATTTAGTTGATTATGATACTAGAAACATCAAAACAAATGTGGCTTTACATTTTAGAACGAAGCCATCAGCTCAAGATGATTCTCCAGAATTTATAATTTCCTCCAGCTATAGTAACGGGACAACAGTTTATCAGGGAGATAATAGATTTAGCCTTAAAAATATACAATTCTTTCAAAATAGACTTGAATTAAGAAAAAGAGACTCTTGGTTTATCCGTGCATATGCTACCAGTGATGATGCTGGTGACTCTTATGATCCATTTTTTACGGCGCTGCGTTTGCAAGCTGATGCGAAAGTCGATGCTGATTGGAACAGAGATTATGCAAATAATTGGCGTTTGGATTACCGAAAAAGGATGGATGCTTTAGAATATCCACAGTTGACAATTGAAGTTGATTCTAATGGAATGGTTCAAACTTTTTTCGATGAGACGGCAGCAATGGAATGGATGAATACTTATAGAGATTCACTGACAGCTTGGCATCAAGGAAACCAGATGGTAGCAAATGGAGCATCCGCAGGTAATGCAGGAGTGCCTTTTTATGAGGTGGGTTCAGCTATATTTCAAGAAAAATTTAATGAAATAACATCTACACTCAATAGTGAGTTTGGAGGTACTAGATTTCATTCAAAATCAGATCTTTATCATTTGCACGGTGAGTATAAATTCACTCCATCTTTCGTTGATGAATGGATAGTTGGTGCGAATGGTAGATTATATACACCTGAATCTAAAGGAACTATCTTCTATGATACTGCAGACATAAAAATCACTAATATGGAAGTTGGTGCCTATACTGGAGTAATTAAAAAGTTTGCCGATAATAAATTGACTACGAGTATTACTTTGAGAGTTGACAAGAATGAAAATTTCAATTTGGTTGCGTCCCCAGCGGCCTCTATTGTTTATAAGCCTAAACCAGGGAACTTTTTAAGAGCTTCTTTTTCTTCAGCTGTAAGGAACCCTACTCTCTCTGATCAATATTTATTTTTAAATGTTGGTCCAGCAATTTTAGCTGGAAACTTAGAAGGTGTTGAAGGTTTGATTACTGTCCCATCATTTCTAGAATATTTAAATACATTGGATCTGAATAAATTGGAATTCTTTGATATTGATGCGATACAACCAGAAAAAGTTAAGACTTTTGAATTGGGCTATAGATCCACTTTTTTAAATAGTTTTTACGTAGATGCAGGCTATTATTATAGTCTATATGATGATTTTATCGGGTATAACATAGGGATTGATGCTGAGTTTGGTGGTGTTACAAACCTACCTACAGCTATACAAGCTTATCGTTATGCTTCTAACTCAGCTGAACAAGTTACAACTCAAGGTTTCAGTATTGGCTTGAATTATTACTTTGCAGATTATTTTCAGTTAAACGGTAATTATTCTTGGAATACTTTAGTTTCGGATGTATCAGATCCGATCATTCCAGCATTTAATACTCCTGAGCATAAATACAATTTGGGAGTGAGTGGAAGGAATATACCTATGGGTAAAGGGATGTTTGGATTTAATGTGAATTATAAATGGGTCGAAGGCTTCTTATTTGAAGGATCACCTCAATTTACCGGTCTAATTCCAAGCTACGATTTAGTGGATGTGCAAGTAAATTACTTTGTTAAAAAATGGCATACTACGTTTAAGCTGGGTGCTTCTAACGTGTTAGATAATAAGCAATTTCAGGCCTATGGAGGTCCTAGAATTGGCAGATTGGCTTATCTTTCTGCTACATATGATTTCAAGAAAAAATGATTTTCCTAAACCTAAATTTTTAATTAAACTATAATTATGAAAAAACTTTTTACACTAACCTTCACATTTGCTCTATTTTTTGCATGTGTGAGCGTAAATGCACAAGACGGTAGATACGTAGAGGAAATTTTCGAAA
This sequence comes from uncultured Saprospiraceae bacterium, assembly GCA_937941095.1. Taxonomy (GTDB): domain Bacteria; phylum Bacteroidota; class Bacteroidia; order Chitinophagales; family Saprospiraceae; genus JALZVN01. The sequence continues at coordinate 2,726 of CALDYJ010000184.1, forward strand.
CTGTAAGTGTCGAAAATAACATAGTGTATGGTGCAAACACTACTATTCTTCCTTTGGCCGCAGGATTGCCACCAGCACTTCAACCTTTAGTATTTGACTTTTACACACCGGATGGCGACACGGAAATGTCAAGGCCATTGATTATTTATTTTCACACAGGAAATTTTCTTCCTAATCCTGACAATGGATCTACTTCAGGTACTAGAACAGATGCTTGTCTAGTAGACATTTGCACGAAACTCGCAAAAAGAGGATATGTTGTAGCTGTTCCAACTTATAGACAAGGTTGGAATCCTATTTCTCAAATTCAAGAAGAGAGAATTAATACCTTAATTAATGCAGCTTACAGAGGCGTTCAAGATGCTCATACTATTGTGAGGTATTTCAAGAAAACAGTAGCGGAAAACGCAAATGCTTGGGGAATTGATCCTGATAAAATTACACTTTGGGGTCAAGGAACAGGGGGTTACATTACTTACGCTACTAACACCATTGATCAGTATTTAGATGTGGTTCTTCCAAAATTTATTGGATCTAATCAATTACCTATGGTATTAGAACCAATCAATGGAGATCCTTTTGCAACCAAGTATGGTATTGTACCTATGGGTGCTGGAACTCCATTTGATGGAGATACATTATGTCACCCTAATCACGCAGAAGTTGATATGGATGGGAATTTACTTTATGATTCAGAGATTGCTCTAGCGGTTAATACTGGTGGCGCAATTGGTGATATTTCTTGGTTAGATGAAAGTGATGCTCCAATGATATCTTTCCAAGTACCTGATGATCCATTTGCTCCGTACAAAGAAGACATCTTGATTGTTCCTACGACAGGTGATTTAATTGTAGAAGTACAAGGTGCATATTTAGTTCAACAAAAGGCTAATGACTTAGGTTTGAATGATGCTTGGAAGGGTGCAAATTTCTTTGACGATTTTTCAGCATCTGCTAACGAAAAGAATGATGGTTACGAAGGCCTTTATCCTTTCTACAGACCAATTTGGACTAACCCATTTACCATGGAACCAGCTCCAGAAGCTTCACCTTGGGAATGGTGGGATCCTGCTGTCTGGGGTACAATTCCTCATCCAAGTTGTGGTACAGTTGCTCCTCCTGATTGTAGTTTTCACGTGATCAATTTAATCAACAACCAGAGCATGTCTGAAGAACAAGGAATGACCTATGTTGATTCAATCATTGGATATTTCACTCCGAGAGCTTGTGTAACATTAGATCTTGATTGTGATTTAGAAGATTTCACTTCAACTGAAGATATATTATCTATTTCATTGAGTGGTTTAAACATTTCACCTAATCCTGCGATTGAGCAAGTAAACATTAGTTCAGCTGAAGGTTATGCAATGAAAGAAATAGGAATTTATGACATCAATGGTAAGTTGGTTCAATTTTACCAAGGCATAGATGCTAATTCTTTTAACATACAAAGAAATGGATTAGCTCCAGGTATGTACTTGACCAAAGTTCGTTTTGAAGATGGAATAAGTACTAGTAAAATAATGTTCAAATAAGCGCATTATTCTTTTAAGAAAAAACAGTGAGTTGAATATTTCGACTCACTGTTTTTTTTTGTATTTTATGGTACAAAACTAAAGAATATGAAAAATCTAATCCTTCTCTCTTTACTTTTTATTTCATCAAATTTATTTTCACAAAGTAATTTTGATTGCCTTACTGCAATTGAAGTAAGTTCATTTGATTCTTATTTAATTAAAATTGATAAGAATGCTAATGGGACTGAATCTGAAAACACAAATGAAAGCTGTGAAATTCCAATTCAGTTAGGCGGCGGGCCTGATTGGGAAACACAAACTTATTGGTATAAGTATCCTATGCCAAGTGATGGATGCTTCTCTTTTGTTTTAAGCAGCACCTCTGATAATTACGACATTGATTTTGCTGTCTACAAAAGTGAGAGCGGTTCTTGTGATCTTCTTTTACTGCAAAGATGTATGTTATCTGGAGAATCTGTTGGACAAAGTAATAATGAGCCTTGTATAGGGCCTACAGGTCTAATGTTCGGAGAAACCGATATAGCAGAAGAAGCAGGTTGTTCAGAAGGAGATAATAATTTTCTTGCACCTCTGAATGTCGAATCAGGAGAAGTTTACTATGTTGCAGTTAAGAATTTCTCTAATGAAGATTCTATATTAGTCGAACATGATTTCGTAGCTCCAGTTTCTTGCGTAACGTCAGTAAGCACAAGTTCTGAAAGGCCTGAGGTCCAAGTATATCCAAATCCAGTAAATAATGACCTGAGTTTTAAATTTAAGGATCAAAATTATTTGGTCAAGCGTTTATTCATTTATGATGCTAAAGGAACATTACAAGGTGAATATATATTCCATAATAATGAATCAGTTTCGATTGCTCACTTGGCAAACGGATTGTACACGATACAAATCATCAGTAAGGCAGGAATTTCTACACATAAAATCATAAAGCGTTAATGTTTAGACATTTAACCTAATGGAGTATTTTAAATTTGTTTTGATTATATTTATTTAATCAAATTTAAATTAGATAATGAAGATACATCTGATTAGTTTATTAATGCTCCTCTCCTATTTAATAGCTGGTCAAAGTGCTCAAAAAGGTTTTTTTAATTTCACTTGGAATGAGGTAAGTGGACAATTAATCTTAGAAATTCCAAAAGAAAAATTGGGAAAGGATTTTCTATACGTAAGCAGTTTGGCTGCAGGTTTAGGATCAAATGATATTGGATTGGATAGAGGTCAATTAGGTCCTCAACGCTTAGTCTATTTTTATAAGTCAGGTGACAAAATGCTTTTAATGCAAAAGAACCTAGATTATCGCGCTAATAGTGATAACACTGAAGAAAAAAGATCCGTTGATGAAGCTTTTGCAAATAGCGTTGTTTGGGGATTTAAGACACAAAAGATAGAGAACGGTGTTTATTTCATCTCTTTGAATGAGTTTTTAATAAGAGATTCACATGGCATTTCAGACCGTTTGGAAAAAAGAAAACAAGGTACTTTTAAGATTGACAAAACTAAGTCTGCTCTCAAAAAAGAAGGATTATTTGCCTTTCCAAATAACATTGAATTCGAAGCTTACATTACTTTTGCCGGAAAGGCAAAAGGTGCTCAAGTTGAGGTAGCAGCAGATCCTTCAGTCATTACTTTGGTAAGTCATCATTCATTCATAAAATTGCCTCCTCTAGGCTTTAAGACACGTAAATTCTATCCAAGTTCAGGATATTTTCCTCTAATGTATGATGACTATGCCAGCGCTATTGATGAGGACATAACCCAAAGATTAATTTACAGACATCGATTAGAAAAAAAGAAACCGGGTGAAGCAAAGAGTGAAGCTATTGAACCTTTAGTTTATTACATTGATCGAGCTTGTCCAGAACCGGTTAAAAGTGCTCTCATCGAAGGGGCCATGTGGTGGAACGAAGCCTTTGAAAAAGCGGGATTCATCAATGCTTTTCAAGTAAAAGAACTTCCAGAAGATGCACATCCACTGGACGTCAGGTATAACATGATCCAATGGGTACATAGAGCAACGAGAGGTTGGTCTTATGGAAGTTCAATATCGGATCCTAGAACTGGCGAAATTTTGAAAGGCCATGTTTCTCTAGGCTCATTAAGAGTGCGACAGGATTATATGATCGCACAAGGTATTATTTCATCTTTTGATGAAAACTCAGATGACCCAAGGATTCTAAAGATGGCTTTGGCAAGGTTAAGACAGCTATCCGCTCATGAAGTAGGACATACCTTAGGACTAGCACATAATTTTGCTGCTTCAGTAGATGATCGATCTTCAGTCATGGACTACCCACATCCCTTAATTTTGTCAAATGCCGAAGCATTAAATTTTGAGGAAGCTTATGATGCAGGCATTGGAACCTGGGATATTCGTACCATCATTTACGGCTATGGAGAGCCGGAAAAAGATGAAACAGAAGAAGATTATTTACAAAGGGTTTTAGAAGAGAATAATAAATTCAATTTTAAATACATCACAGATCAAGATGCTAGAGACCCAGGTTCTGCGCATCAATTTGCACATCTTTGGGATAATGGAAAAGAAGCTACCAGCGAATTATACAGACTAATGGATTTACGAGCAAGAACTTTATCAAGCATGGGAAGTTCTTCCATTAAAGACGGGGTCCCATATTCTGAATTAGAAAAGCTATTGGTTCCAGCATATTTGATGCACAGATACCAAGTTGAAGCAGTTTCAAAATTGATTGGAGGTTATGATTACTCCTACAGCAGAAAAGGTAGTAAGGTGGTCTTTAACAACAAACGAATAAACATTGATATACAACTAAAAGCTTTGGATGCTTTGTTAGAAACTTTAAGTCCCGAGTTTTTGATGATCCCTGATGATTTGATTAAGCTTATACCTCCTCCTGCTTTTGGTTATCCAAGAAATCGAGAAAGTTTTAAAGGATTCACAAATCCTGTTTTTGATCCGCTGGCAGCTTCAGAGGCATGCGCAAACCACACTATGGTTTTTTTACTTCATCCCGCTCGTCTATCTAGAGTTCATAGAAATGATCGTAAAGAATTAGGTTTAGAAAGCTATCTAAATTCAATTTCAAAAAGTATATTTAAAAATAAAGAAACACAAGTAAATTTTATGCTTGAAAAATTGTACGTTCATCACCTAGTAAGAATAGCGAATGACAACAAAGTAGATAAAGAAGTAATCGCCTATGTTTTAAACGAGCTCGAAGGAATTAAGAATCTATTCAAAAATAGAACGCCTGCAAGTAAACGTAAAATTCATCACAATTACATGTTAGCTTTATTTATAAAAGTACAAGATAATCCTAATGAATTATCTTTGCCAGCAATGATTGCTTTACCGCCAGGATCCCCAATTGGTTGTAACTAAACGACAAATAATTATGCTAAAATATTTTATTTTTATTCTTTTGATGATTTCTCTTTCTGCTTGTGAAAAGCCAGTCTTAGAAATTGATGAACATGCTTTAGGAGACATCAGTATAAAAGTTAGTGGAAGTGCAATTGCTCAGCCTTACTTTAAAGAGGGAATGTTGTATTTGCATAGTTTTGAGTATAAGGATGCTGCAGAAAAGTTTAGAAAGGCCCAGGAGTTAGACCCAGATTTTGCCATGGCTTACTGGGGTGAAGCTATGACGCTTAATCATCCATTATGGAGAGAGCAAGAATACAAAGAGGCGAAAGAGATTCTAAAGAAACTTGGCGAAAACAAAGAAGAACAACTTTCAAAGTTTAAAACAGATTTTGAAAAAGACATGTTTCGGGCAGTTTCCATTTTATATGGTCCAGGAAATAAAAAAGATAGGGATGAGAATTATTCTAAGTTTCTAAAAACTTTAGTCAAAAAGTATCCTGATAATCATGAAGTCAAAGCTTTTTATGCTTTGTCAATAATTGGAACTTCTAAAGGAGGTAGAAATCAAGCGCTTTATAATCAAGGCGCAACCATTGCTGCAAGCATCATTAAAGAAAACCCCAGACATCCTGGGGCCCTGCATTACCTTATCCATGGCTACGATGATCCTGATAATGCACCAAAAGCCTTAGAAGCTGCAAATGCGTATTCAAAAATTGCACCTGATGCAGCACATGCTTTGCACATGCCTTCGCACATTTACGTAGCATTAGGTATGTGGGATGAAGTAATTAGTTCGAATGTAGCTTCATGGGAAGCAAGTGTAAAAAGGAAAGAGAAAAAAGAATTAAGCAATAACGCTTTAAATTACCATGCATTTAAATGGCTAATGTATGCACATCTACAAAAGAAGGAATTCGCTGAGGCAAAAAAATTAGTTGAAAACATGAAGCAATATTGTGAAGAAGATCCAACATCAAAAGCCTTGTCTCATTTAATAATGATGCGAGGTGCCTATTGTGTAGAAGCTAATGATTGGGATCAAGAATTACTCTCAGATACTTTAGATTATACTGATTTACCTGTTCAGTTAATGGGTGCTTATCAATTTACAAAAAGCATGAATGCTTACTTGATGAAAGAAGACAAAGCAATTATGCAATCAATTAGTAGTTTAGAAAAATACATTGCAGAAAATCAGAGTAAACTGAGTCTAGACGAACCTCAGATGTGTAGTGGTTCTTATTTAAGAGGAAGACCAAGTCAATTACATGTTGATAGAGCGACCGTTATGTTGATGGAATGTAAAGCATTGAGTGCTAAATTGAAAGGGAATCACGAAATGGCGATAAAGTTAATTAAAGAAGCTAGTCTCTTAGAAGAAAACACCTCATACATGTATGGACCTCCTGAAGTGATAAAACCTTCAAAAGAACTTTTGGCTGAATGGTTAATTGAACAAAAAGACTACACTCAAGCAAATGATTTATTCAAAGAAGTGCTGAAAAGAGCTCCCAAAAGACGCCTTGCCTTAGAAGGAATTAATCAATGTGAAAAATTGAAATAGTTAAAAGTTTTTTCTCAATCCCAGCTCTATGTTATAATAATTGATTTTAGTTTCTATTGTATAATCATCGTGATTGATTTCATTTAAATAGGTCTTAAACTTTGGCTTTATATGGATCGATAAACCATTATTTAATTTTTTAGAACAGACGATTGCCCCATGCAATCCTAAACCTACTTTCTCTTTATAGACGTTCACTTCATTTTCAACTCTTGATATTTGAGCTGTTTCATTAAACATTTTTCCTTTGACTTCGAAAGATTGATTTAATGAAGCGCCCAATTCCAAACCTAATGAAAGACTTCTTATTTGTTTGCTAAAGCCTAAGACTACAGGTATGTCTAATGAGGTATATGTAATCTCTCCTTCGTGGACGAATTTACCAAAAGTCAAAGTGGTATCAATAGGTTCATTGGTTTGAGGATCGAAGGTTATTATTAATTGACTCATTCCTTCTTCCTCATGATTGAATAGTTCTTTAGATTGATACCAGTCTATTCCTAAACCTAAATAAAAATTCTTACTGAGATTTACCCCAGCTAAGCCATTAAAACCATATCCATACCACGAAGATTCACTGTCAGACCTCAATGAAGTAAGGTCAAAATTTTCATCATCATAGAAAGATTTTTGGTTCCTTCCTAAAACTGTATTTGCTTCAAGAAAGAAATTTATTTTTATTCTCTTTTTAAACATTGGACAGGCAACTCTCTTGTTAAAAGTTTCCTCTAATTCTAAAAGAGTAAAGTCTGATGCGTCTAATTTTCTAAGTGTAAAATTAGGTGCGATAATTTCTATAGTTTTAGGTTTAATAATTTCTTTTGTAAGAGTTTTTAGCTTTGTGTTTTCAGCTTTAATTGAGGCCTGGTTGAATGTATTGTTAAAGTATGTAGCTGATGAAATAGGCTTAGACTTAATGTTGTAATTAGCCTTTTTAGAATCCGTAATGTCTTGTATTGTTAAAATACTTTGCTTTTTAATCGCAGGAGTAGCAGTAAGAATGTTTTGTTTTATAGAACTATTATCTAACTCCTTTTTATATTCTATTTCCTCTTCATTTTCAATGATTATTTTAGATGCTTCATCCGTCATTAGGGATGGATAAGCACTGTTAGTTTGTGTATTCCTATTGAATAACTTTGCTTCATTATCATAATAACTTAAAACAGAAAAAGTACATATCCCAAACAAGCCAAAAACCATAAATACTAAAAACAATTTATTTGTCTTCTTAGGTTTAATCTCTTTAGCGACATTCTCCCAAACAAATGCAGGTGGCAATGATTGCGCTTCATTGCTCATTTTTCTTATATCCTTTTCAAAGCTGTTAAATTTTTTCATGCCATTTCTGATTTTAGTTTCGAGTGATACCTTTTAGCTAAATAAGGATCTTTGGAAATGTTCTTTTTTAATTGTTTTCTCGCTTTTAACAATTGTGTCCTGGAAGTTGCTACTGATATATTCAAATTTTCTGCTATTTCTTTATGCGACATGTCGTCTAATACAAACATAGAGAATACCATTTTGTATCCTATAGGAAGGGTGTTGAGTAAATTTATTAGACGGTCGTAGTCGAATGTATCAAAACTGAGTTGTGGATCTTCTGAGGATTCGATTTCAGGACTGAGCGCTAGATCTTCAGTAAAGTTGTTTTGATTAATTTTTAATTGATCGAGTGAAGACCTCACAATTATTTTTCGAATCCAAGCTCCAAGTTCGCCCTCACCATTGTATTGTTTAAGATTCTTAAAAACTTTAATGAAGCCATTTTGTAAAGAATCAGCTGCAGCATCAGGACTAATACAATAACGCAGACAGATGTTATACATCTGTCTGCAATACTTATCATAGAGCATTTTTTGTGCTTTATGATTGTGCTTTAGGCACTGTTCTATGATTTTAGTTTCCTTCAACTTTATCTTGCGGGTAATTTAAATGAACCAGTGAATTCAGTTTCTGAGTTATCAGAACCTGATAAAGCTTTTATGGTAAATGTGCCACTAATCTTATCATTCACTGCATCATAGCTATCTACATCTACTTCCCCAGAAATATGAGAAAAGTTATCATTTCCTAGATAGATGTTGGCATTTGTGCTTGCAAATAAACCTATATCATAGCTATTTTGAGAATTATCATTATAAGTAATGCTCACGTAGTTTTTAGTATTAGAATCAAAATCAAAAGCAGATAATGATTTTTCTGTAGTCGTTGTATCTCTATAAATGTCAAGTTCTAGTTTAAAAATTTTATCAATTCCATAATCATCATTCTTAATGATTAGATGATCAGCAATTTGATCGCAAACTATAACTTCACCTAAGCTGTTTACTATATTGGCGTCAAGATCAATTGGGTCGGTTTGTTTCAAAGCATCCAAATCAAAAGCTTCTAATGAGTAATCGGAAGCTGAATTGCAGATTGGTATTTGCAAATCAATCGCTGAATTTTCCATATTGTAATATTTTCCGTTGACTAAAACAGCTCCATTTGTAATTGGATTACCATCACAACTTAAAAAACCTGCCGTTATTTTTAAAGAAGCACCATCTTCAAAGTCTAGCACTATGTCTCCAATATCTGTATCTGAAGCAAAAGGTCCTATTTCTATTTCAAGTAATGGATCATTAAAACTGCATGGCCATTGGCCATTATAATCAAGTATTTTAAAATTAAGAATTTCATTTGCCCTTACAGCGCCAGAAAATGTTCCGTCAGCTGCAGCGTCGCCATGACCACCTCCCCAAGAGTCACTGGCAGCTACCCAAATATGAACTCCTGAAATTGGTCTACCCTCTCCGTCAACTACTCTTCCGCTCAAAATGATAGAAGGACCATCGTCATCATAATTCCAATAAGTAAAATGGCTCACTTCTCCAACATAGGTATCGCCTTCAAGTATTGCTGAACCTTCTTCTTTCCATAATCCTAAATCATGATCAAAATACCGAAGTGGAATGCTTTCAGGTGCTTGAGCAAGGATTGAACTTTCAACCTTGGAACTGATCTCAGCTTTTTTACCATTCATAATTTGAAGCGCCTGTCCTGAAGGTGTTCTTAATTCAACAGCTAGCATTCCAAATGAATTCAACGCCTGAATATCATTTTCATTATTAACAGCAGTTAGGTCACCTGGCATTCTGAAATACATGTTTAATTCAACGGGGCTAATGTATTCCATAGCTACTTGAACTTCACCTGTATATTCATTTTCTGTTCCATCAAAAACGATAGAATTTGGTTCAAATGAAACACTGGATTGGCCTTTAGAAACAATTCCTCCTGAAGAAGATTCAAAACTTCTATCATAAGCCTTTGATATCATCTGAGACCTAAGGTTTATATGTTTTGATGAATTACTTCTAAAAGTTCTAGTGTTTGTAAAGTAATTCTCTTTAGTTATAGAGAGATTGTTATGTCTACTATCTAGACTTATGTTTTTAAATTGATAAATACCATATTTGTTAGTAGTTGTTGTATTTCCATCAAATACAACTGTGGCATCAATAACAGGATCAAAATTATCATCAAAGACGTGACCGGTTATATTAGAGGTGAATGTATCCGATTCATTAGGAATAAATTCTTCGGAGTCTTTCTTACAAGAGCCAAGTCCGATGATGACTGCAAAGAAGACTAAGCTTTTTAGTATATTATAAATCATCTTGATTTTTTTATTATTAATTCAATTACTTTGAATTCGAATTCACCTATATGACCAAAGATGTTTTAAAAACGTTGCCTAGAAATCTGTTTATTTTTTGATAATTATATAAAAGACTGAAAATCAGGGTAAAGTTTAGCCCAAATGTCCTTAATAAAGGCCAAAGGAAGATCATTGAAGCTTCCATAGTCTTCTAAGTATTCCATGAATTCCTGGCCTTCCTTATTGAATTCTTGAAATATTGAATCTTTATAGCCATCAAATTCAAGTACTTCAACATTGAATTTTTTGCATAGACTAGCATTAAAAGCAGGAGATGCTTTTAGCCAGCTACCATCCACTTCCAAATCAACGTATCCATGCGGGGCAAGTTCATTTGTGCCAAAGGTGGCAATTAATTTCTCAACAGCGATGTGATTTTTAACTTTTGCAAGATGGAGTTTTGAAGGTATATTTAAGGCCCTCAATAGGCTTATCATCAGTATAGATTTATCAATGCAGTGTCCTTCCTTTAGTTTAAACAAATGACTAGCTAGGTATTTTTCTTTCTCCATACTTATTTTATATGGATTGTAACGCCATTGATCCCTTACGAAATTATAAACAAGAACTGCCTGTTCCCGTTTATTCGAACTTTTCGATTTTATTTCAGTCAGCTTTTCCTGAAAGATGGGATCTTCAAAATCAAAATAATAAGTGCTTTGCAATGCTTCGTTCATTCCATACTTTTTAAAAAATCAACAAAACCCATTTGTGGTGCACTTAGATGATCCATACCATCTACATAAAGAGTGGTACCACTAGTATAGGAAGACAAAGGACTTGCCAAAAAACAAACTGCATTTGATACATCTTCAACTGTTCCAAGTCTGTTCATTAAGTTGTTTTCTTTGACTTTTGTAAATATTTCTTTGATCGGCTCTATATAGGTATCTAAACCTGAAGACAAGATGGTACCAGGTGCGATTGAATTAATTCTTATACCAAATCTAGCCCATTCTTGAGCTAAAGTTTTGGTCATGTTTTCAACCCCTGCTCTGGCAGCTCCAGTATGAACCATGCCAGGAAAACCTCTATGAACATTTGCAATTATATTAACAATTACACCAGCAATTTGCGGCATAAAAAATTCTTTTGCCATTGTTTGACTCATGAAAAAAGTACCATTTAGATTATTGTTTATCACTGCAGACCATCCATTAGGACTTATGTTTTCTGCTAAAGCAGGAAATTGACCTCCAGCATTGTTTATCAAAACATCTAATCGACCAAACTTTTCTTTATGGTAAGCAGCCAATGCTTTTACTTGCTCCATTTCTCGTATGTCACATGATTTGTATTCGCATTCACCAAATTTACTAAGATCAGCTGCTGCATTCTTCAATAGGTCGTCTTTTCTTGAACATATCATTAATTTTGCTCCCAAGTTTAAAAACCTTTTGGCAATGTCAAATCCTATTCCACTTCTACCTCCACTAACCATGACTACTTTGTCTTTAAATAAGTCTTTTCTATACATAAACTAAGTGCTATTTATTATTGATTTTGCAAAAAGTAAATGGCATCATCACGCAATTGGTTTTCTAAGGTGTTGCCATTTTTGATGGCTTTATCTTTTACACTATCATACCATGATTTTTTAGATTTTATTTTTTCTATGGCCTTAAGGACTTTATACTCTTCTATGTCTATTCCTTTCTTATTTGCTGCACCGTTTGTAATGTATTCATGCATATTATCTATAAACCCATATGCAAATCTGTATAAGTTAGCTTCAGTCCCGATTAAAATAAATACCTCTCTGTGACTTACTTCGTTTTCAAAATTTAAGTCTTTGACCTTAGGAATTGAACCTTCATTAGGAAATACTTCTTCATTATAAAACCAAAAATGTGAATTCGCCAAAGGTCCCCATGTATATCCATCATTATGTAATCCCCAATAATAGGAATCAGCTACAACTAAGCTACTTGGTCTATATTTGTTTCTTTGCTCAAAATGATATTTTGGGTAAGCCATTTGAGTTTGATCGTATCTTCTTAATAGATTCATTCCTTTTTCTATGTCATGATCTGTATCTCTAGGTCTAGAAAATGTGATGGTATCTAAAATTAAGTCTGGCAAGTCCATCTTTGTTAAAGACTCTAAATAATTTGTAAGTGAATCTGCTACTAAATACTCAGCATACTTACTCCAATGTATTCCTCCTTTGGGATAAAGCGGATAGATTGCATTTTGTTTTAATTCAATCAGAAGTTTATTAAAGTCAATGTGATTAATGTCATTTCTTTCTAATTGTTTTGCATAATATTCATAGTTAGATTTTTCTTTTCTAATGGTGTCGTACTGTACAGGAAAATACTCTGGATAAAAAGAAGCTTTTCCTGCAGCAAGAACTACGAGTAGGTGTTTGCCATTCACCTTAAGGCTATCTTGAATGGTTTTGAGCTTGCGTATTTTAGCGTCTATCTTGTCTTCACCAATAAAATCTAAACCTAAATAAGCATTCAAATAGCCTGTTTCATAAAAGACTTTATCCTTACCTTCAATAACATTTTTAGCAGTTATTTTATCAAATAAACTATATCGAATTTGATTGTCTATCCTTGTAAATAAATTCCTAAAGCCAAAGCTTGATTTAACAGCTTCCTCTTTATCTTTTTGGAAAGAGCCATCAAACCATTTCGCAAAATTAAACTCGGGAGACTCTGTCTTCTTAACACTACCTTTCAAGGTAAATTGATTATCCAATTTAGTAAACGAAAAAATGAGTGGCACAAACAATAAGGCCATGAAGAAAATAAAAATTATGTATGGTGATTTTCTTTTCATTAAAATCTAAAGTATATGAAAGGATTAAACCCACTGGTAGACAAAGAAGCTAGTGATAGTAAAAAAAGAAAAGAACAAAGCATCGTCATACTTATCATTAGTCTATCGGAATACGTTTGCTCATAGATCAAATCAGGTAGTTTAGCAATTTTAGGAATCAGGACCCAAAATGAAAAAATAAATGCTATACATAGTATAGTCCAAAATTCCTTACCTCCACTAAAATTAAAATGTGTAAAATCAAAAGCAAATAACCTTTCGTAATACTCCAATGCATTTCCTATGTCTTCTATTTTAAACAGGACCCATGCAAGCATGGTGACAAAGAAAGTGAATATAATGGAGAGCCCTTTCCCTAATTTCTTTAACAAATTTATCAAAAAAAGTCTATCCAAAATTAAAAATGTGCCATGTAAGGCACCCCATAAAACAAAATTCCAAGAGGAACCATGCCATAATCCCGATATAAGAAAGACCAACACTAAATTGAAATACAACCTCGCTTTACTGTTTACTTTATTACCTCCTAATGGAATGTATAAATAATCCTTCATCCAAGATCCCAAAGTAATGTGCCATCTTCGCCAAAACTCACTGATGTTTTTTGATGTATAAGGGCTGTTGAAATTTTCAGGGAATTTAAACCCTAACATTCTCCCTATACCAATTGCCATATCCGAATAGCCACTAAAATCAAAATAAATCTGAAAGGTATAAGCAAGTATACCAAGCCATGCTGTTCCTGAGTCTAAGGTAGAAAAATCATTTGATCCCATTATCTCATTCGCTTGTACAGCCATCACATTCGCAATCAGTACCTTTTTAGCTAGGCCTATCATAAAGCGATGTAAGCCAATGATCCAATCACTCATCGTTTCTTTTCGATCAATGATTTGATCAGCAATTTGGTTAAACCTCACGATTGGTCCTGCTATTAACTGTGGAAACATGATGATGTAAAGCATATAGTCGCTTACTCTTTTGAGCGGAGCATGTACTTTCCGATAAACATCAATTGAATACGTAAGCGTTTGGAAAGTATAAAATGAAATGCCTATTGGCAATAGGACTTCTACCCATTGAATAGATTCACTACCAAAGGCAGTTAAAAGAGCACTTACATTTTCAACAAAGAAATTAGCGTATTTGAAATAAGCCAGTAGACCAACATTTAAAAAAATAGAAAGGACTAAAAGTAATTTCTTCTTTGAAAGCGCTTCTGTTCTATCCATTGCTCCTACTAAATAGAAGTCAATAAAGGTTGAGGCCAAAAGTATAAAAATGAATTGCGGTGCACCCCATGCATAGAAAACAATGCTTGAGAAGAGAATAAAATAATTCTTTAAACCTTTCGGTAGGAAATAGTAGATGAGCAAAAACAGCGGTAGAAAATAACAAAGGAATATGATGCTACTAAAAACCACTCGTCTCTTTGTTTAGATTTAGATAGACATTTCTGGAACATCTCCTTCAATAATCAATTTGCCATCTGTTGCATTTTGAATGTCTTCAACAGAAACTCCCGGCGCTCTTTCTCTTAAAATAAAAGCACCACCTTCAATGTCTAAAACAGCCATGTTTGTCACAACCTTTTTAACACAAGCAACGCCAGTCAATGGTAGCGAACATCGCTTTAATAATTTTGAAGCACCTCTTTTATTGGTATGCATCATGGCCACTATGATATTGTCTGCAGAGGCTACAAGGTCCATAGCTCCTCCCATTCCTTTGACCATTCTTCCAGGAATCTTCCAATTGGCGATGTCTCCGTTTTCTGCTACTTCCATTGCACCTAAGACAGTCAATTGGATGTGCTGTCCTCTTATCATTGCAAAAGAAGTAGCACTATCAAAGATAGAACCTCCAGGTTTTATGGTAACCGTCTGTTTTCCAGCATTAATGTAATCGGCGTCTTCTTCTCCTTCAAAAGGAAATGGTCCCATTCCTAAGATTCCATTTTCAGACTGAAACTCTACATTCATTCCATCAGGAATGTAATTAGCAATCAAAGTTGGTATTCCGATTCCTAAATTTACATACCAGCCATCTTGTAGTTCTTGAGCTATTCTTTTTGCAATTCCTTTTTTATCTAACATTTTAAATTATTCTAGTTCGCTTGAATGTTTTTAGTTTCTTCATTTGTCGTTATTATAATACTAGGTAGAAGATCTTACAGTTCTTTGTTCGATTCTCTTTTCAAATTTGTCACCTTGAAAAATCCTCTGGATAAAAATACCTGGTGTATGAACAAAATTAGGATCTAATTCACCAGGTTCTACTAATTGTTCCACTTCTGCTATTGTAATCTTTCCTGCCATTGCCATCAGCGGATTAAAGTTTCTAGCAGTTCCTTTATAAATTAAATTGCCATAGGGGTCGCCCTTCCAGGCTTTTACTATTGCAAAATCAGCAGTTAATGCACTTTCTAGAATGTGAGGTTTACCATTAAAATAACGCACTTCTTTTCCATGTGCTACTTCAGTACCAAAGCCAGCTGGTGTGTAAAAAGCTGGAACCCCAGCACCTCCTGCTTGACATCTTGAAGCCAATGAGCCTTGTGGTATTAAATCTACTTCTAACTCTCCACTCAGCATCTGTCTTTCAAACTCATCGTTTTCACCAACATATGAGGAGATCATTTTTTTTATCTGCTTTTGTTGCAGCAATAAACCTAAACCAAATTCATCAACACCTGCATTGTTTGAGATACAAGTGAGCCCTTTTACACCTGCTTTTACCAATTCTGCAATGCAATTTTCAGGAATCCCACACAAGCCAAAACCACCTAACATAATGGTCATATTATCTTTGATGCCTTGTATTGCTGAAGCAGCGTCTTTTACTGTTTTATTCATAATTATTGTCTTTGAATAAATATAGGTGAATGTAGGATTTCCTTTTCAATAATCCGACTGTTTATGCCTTTTATCCTAATTTGTCAGCTATTTATTTAGAGATTTTTGCTATCCATTCATCAACTAAGTCAGTAGCCATTTTGTCGGAACCAATAAGTACTTGATCATAGACAAGATCACTCGTAAAATTATACTTTTTAGCATCATAAACCAGATATACTTGGTTGGGATAGTCTTCTTTATAGTTTATACATAATTCCTTAAATGCCTTCAGGTCCTCTATTCCTATTCTTAATAAGGCATCTTGCCTTTTATCGGAGTCGTCAATCTTTTTTTGTAGATGTTCATTAATTTGATGTCTTTTTGCAATAACCTTATCAATGGAATAAAAGCAATCAAACATTATACTTTCTTCCAAGGAGCCAAAGACGAAAACCTTTTGAATCTCATCTTCATTGTTATTGACGAATTCAAAACCTACTTCTATCATAGACTTAAAAAGCTCACCAACTTTGTCTGAAAAATCCTTGCTCATTTTTTTTCATAAAGGTAAAAATTATCGAACATCATCAAGAAATTTTCAATGGCATCTATTTAATCTTTTAAAAAATTATTTTATTAAGGTGAGGTCTCCTTTGTAAGTCTCAACAAAACCGTCTAAGAATTCAATTTTGGCATGATAAACAAAGACTCCAGAATTAAGTTTTTTGCTCATATATCGACCGTCCCAAGCAAAATTTAAATCGCTAATTTCTCCGGATTCTTTGTAGAAAACTTTTTCACCCCATCTACTGTAGATGGCAAAAGATTGGATCTTTGCAAAACCGAATCCTTGAATCATAAAAAAGTCATTAATCCCATCTGCATTGGGCGAAAATGTGTTTGGAATGTAAATCTTTCGATCTTTCTTTACTTTAATGCTAACATTGGCCGTATCGATGCATCCAGCTTCATTCATTGCAGTAATCAAATAGTCAACATCAAAAAATGGACGAGCATAGGGATCAGGACAATTAGCACAGCTTAAACTATTGCTTAATGGATCTGT
>CALDYJ010000185.1 GCA_937941095.1 uncultured Saprospiraceae bacterium
CCCATTATCAAGGTTGAAATTTTGATTGATGTAATAAGAGTTAGGAATTTCTTTATTGAGTCTGACTGCTTGAGAATAATAGGATCTTGGATCCTCAGGTTTTACTTTAGCTGGGCAAAGTACGACTTCAGCACCCATTGATTTGAGCAAGTCGATTTTTTGTTGAGAAGATTTATCTGTTATGGTAAGGACACACTTATATCCTTTTATCCTGCACACCATGGCAAGGGCAAGTCCAGTATTGCCAGAAGTTGCTTCGATTATGGTATCCCCTTTTTTGATCAAGCCTTGTTCTTCAGCTCTCGTGATCATATAGTAGGCTACCCTGTCTTTTGCTGATTGGCCTGGATTAAAACATTCCAATTTCCCATAAACAGTTGCTACACAATCTTCTTTGGCCCGATCAAGCTTAACTAATGGTGTATTGCCAATAGTTTGGAGGATATTATCGTAAACCATAAAATTATTTGATTACTCTTCAAACTTCGGAATTTACCTAATGTCTTCAAAGAGCAAAAATTCGCTTACAAAAGTAAGGCAAGTTTGTTAGTAAAAAGAATGAAAGTATGATTTTAAGGTGATCATATGTTAGAAAAATAACATAACATACTTGAAAAACGTAATAATCCTCGATTTCTTTCATTTTTGCTTCTTTAATTACTAATATTTGCGAACCTTTTTTTAAGTTTTATAGCTAAAAAGATTAAATGGCCAAAAGGATTTTATTAAAAGCACGACTAATCTTAGTTGAAGATGATAAGGTGCTGTTGATGAAGCAAACCAATTCCAATGGTGGAAAGTTTACCATGGTTGGAGGAACGGTAGAAGATTTTGAGTTTGCTAAGATTTCACTAATCCGAGAAAGTAAAGAAGAAGCTGATATAAGCCTAATTGAAAAGGATTTAAAGCTTGTACATACTCTACACAAAAAGAAAGGCCAGGTGACCAGGATTGTCCTTTATTTTCAAGCAAAAGATTGGAAAGGGGAGCCAAAAGCAAAAGAAACAAAGAAGTTCAAAAAAGTAGGTTGGTATAGATTAAATGATCTACCAATGCCTATTTCTCCAACTGTAAAGCACGTCCTTAACAAATTCAAAAAAGGCTTATTGTATTCTGAATTTTCAGCTTGAATAAACCTCATTGTTTGATTAAAGCTAGCTGGTGGAAGCAATTCATTTTTCATTCCTATTCCTATCGGACTTAAAACGAAAGATGATGGACGAAAAACGATCGACCTTCTAGTAGTATAGAAACAAAAAAAGCCTCATCAAAAATGATGAAGCTTTTTTTATAAACTATTAAGTTTCTTTAATTAGTTTTCTTCTTTTACTGAAGTAAATTGAGCTGAAGCAGAAGCCGCTTTTTTGCCTTTTTTCTTGCAACAAGCTTTTCCTTCTTTAGAGCAAGCCTTACCTGTGTTAGAAACACCAGTTGCTTTAGCCTCTTTTGTGCATTTCTTAGCACACTTCTTTGAACAATCTTTCTTTGCATCAGCAGCAGAAGGAGAAACGTTCACAAATTTCTTTGACTTATCACAGTACTTAACTTCAGAACGAGTCACTGTTCCTGACTTCTCGCAAGTAGCTGTTTGGTAAAATGAAACTTTACCAGACTTAGCACAAACTTCTTTTTCTATGCTATTATCAAGTGAAGCCATACTAGCGGCTGCAGCTGCAGTTTTTGCACAACATGCTTTTTTGTCGCCAGCTTTTGCGGTTTTTGAACATTGTGCTGACACAAAGCCAACCATTCCAAACATCGCAACTAATAAGAATAATTTTTTCATGATAGATTTTTAGATATTCCGTAATGACCTCAAAATAGGGCAATAAGCCTTTAAAAACAATCACTTTAAGACTTCTTAATAATACTTTAACTTTTGATAGGCTAAAAAGTCAATGTCTAGACATTAGAATTAACTTTGTGACTAATATTTCATCTTCTGCTTCTATTTTGATGAAATATGTTCCATTGCTTAATTCACTAAGATCTAACTGAATTTTATCATTATTCCCGATGCTTTGGTAAGCATTTGCTTGAATTTTTTGGCCCGGGATGTTAAAAACCTCAATTACCGCATCTTTAAGCTCCATGTCTCTAGTGCATTCTATATTTACAAAGCCATTACTAGGGTTAGGAAAAACTTTAATTTCATTAGTGTTTTTATCTTCTGCTTCTACATTACTTGTACTTAGTTCACAAATAAACTCGTAACCGGTTGTAATGGCAAATCTCTCATTTTGAAGAACTTCTCTCATTCTTGCTCCTTGATCATTTGTAAACATATACATACAATCATCATTGACATAATCCATGAAATTCATGAACATGTCTATGGTACCGCAGGATTGTTGAGGATAAACAGGACAGCCATAATAAGGAGCCCTACATAAAGGAGTATCTTCCAAGCCATCGTCTACATCACAACCTTCTACTGAACCCCAAGGATGTTGAAGACCAAGATAATGACCAATTTCATGAGTCGCTGTTCTACCTAAACTTTGTTCATCAATTCCAAATTTATCATAAGCTATGACAATGCCGTCTTTTGTTGTATTTAGAACATTAGGTATAGGTGGATAAGAATAGCCAAGTACATGATCTTCAGGCATTTTTAGGACCCAGATGTTCATAAACTTTCTTGAATTCCATGAAGTTGCTGGTTTTATAACTTCTTCTATGTATTCAAAATTAGGGATTTCATCGTATTCAATTCTATTGAATCCGGGATGAGGATCGCCCGAAGCATCTTTTTGAATCAAACAAAATCTGATTTTTGTATCTGCAGCATCGGATTTAAATAATTGAGGGACTTGGTCACTGTCATCATTAGTAAAACTGTAATCCTCATTCAAGATGTCCATTTGTGCGAAAATCTTGTCATTTCCTATATTAGGTCCAGAACCTATTGGTTCTCCATGATGTATAATGTGGATGACGACAGGAATTGTGTAAACAATCTCAGTGCGTTCAGCGCTTTTAGACTGATTAAATCTTTTGTTATAGAAATAATCCAGTTCCCCTAGAACTTCAGGATTGTTTTTAATTAAAATATTCAATCTTTCATCTATATTACAAGCTCGGTGATCAGTAGTCTGTCCTGAAGCCGCAGTGCAAAAGATTAATAAAGAAAAAAGAAGAAAAGAAAAGCTACGTAACATTTATCCTTTTAATTATAATATTTTCAAGTTAAATTCTTTTAGAAAGTATAGCAAAATTAGTGCTTCTATTAAATGTCAGCAAATATCAATCCTATTAAAAAAATACTTATTCTAAGGTTTAGCTCAATAGGTGATATCGTTTTAACAAGTCCTGTTATAAGATGTTTAAAACAACAAAGAGACCTTGAAATCCACTATTTAGTCAAAAATAGTTTCAAAAGTATACTTTCTGGTAATCCGCACATAGATAGCTTATTTTCATTTGAAAAAGAACCTACTGAGCTTATTAAAGTTTTAAAAGAACAATCTTACGACCACATAGTTGATTTGCATAAAAATATAAGAACAAAAAGATTGCTCAGGTCTTTAGGAAGACCATATTCTAACTTTCCCAAAAAGAACATTGAAAAATGGCTTTTGGTAAACTTCAAAATTGATCGCCTCCCAAATTTACATATTGTTGATCGATATTTTGAAGCAGTAAAAGGATTAGGTGTTGAAAATGACCACAAAGGTTTGGAATACTTTATCCCCAAAAAAGATCATGTCGATTTAAGCTCATATGACCTAAAAGAGTATGAATACATAGCCATTGGTATTGGAGCAGCACATGCAACCAAAAGCTTACCATTTTCAAAATTACAGGAGCTTTTAAATTTAATTGACCAGCAAGTTGTCCTGCTTGGTGGAGAAAAAGAAGTATCGCTTGCGAATAAACTTGAACATGCGAATTGCGTAAATTTATGTGGGCAATTAAATATAAATCAATCCGCTAGTATCATTGCTCAATCTGCCTTATTGATCAGTGCTGACACCGGTTTAATGCATATTGCCTCAGCATTTAAAAAAAAGACTGTTTCCATTTGGGGTAATACGGTCCCAGCATTTGGAATGTATCCTTATTACGGAGACGACAAGGTAGAAAACTTTAGAGCGGAAGTTAATGGACTTTCTTGCAGACCTTGTTCAAAAATAGGGTATAAAAAATGTCCTAGAGGTCATTTTGATTGTATGATGAAGCATGATTTAAAAGAAATTGCAGCACATACTGAAAGGCTTTTTAATCGCAAAAAAGCCTAAGCTCTTTAGAAGGATAAGGACTCAAAACTAGAAGTGATGATCCTTTATTTTTAGGACTTAAGAGTTTTCAATTAGCTTAAATAAGTCATAGAAGGCAATAAGGTTTAAAAATTATCATTTTCTTTAATAAATACCATATCTTTCGTGTTCTTTAAACCATAGATTAGATGAAATTATATCGACATTATATTTTATTTATTTGCTGCCTGTTTTCATTGGCTCTAAATGCACAGGATCAGCATTTCACCATGTTTAATCATGCTCCATTAACCTTAAATCCTGCTAATACAGGATCATATGAAGGAACATTTAGACTTGGAGGTATTTTTAGAGATCAAGGTTTTTCTAACGGAAATACGTACGTAACGCCATCCTTTTTTGTTGATGCACCAATCCTCACGGTAAGGAAGAGGGATTGGGTGAGTGTTGGCGCTGTTTTCATTAGCGACAATGCAGGAGAATTTTTAAAGACACAATTGCAACACATTGTAGGGGCTTATCACTTATCCTTAAACAAGAAGCAAACAAATGTACTTTCACTAGGGGTTGCTTGGGGAACAGTAACGAAAAGATTGGATAAAGCACCTGCACCTTTATTTCCTGATGAAACAACCTCTTTTGGGACAGCAGGCTATAAAGATGAAAACATGACTTCAGATTGGAATATCGGTCTGATGATTAAATCAAAAATGAACAAGACAACTGACGTCAAACTTGGTTTTTCATTGAATCACTTTGTGAAATTTGATTCTACAAGTTTAAACCTCGTTGATCAACCAAATTGGAAATTGCCGACTAGATTTACTTTGCATGGTGAGTATGATGTGCAATTGACAAAACAATGGAGTATGCACCCAAAGTTTATCTACCAAAGAATAGCAAATCATGATGAACCTATGGTTCAGATTTTAGGAGGGTACAGATTATTGAAAAGAGAAATTAGAAAAAATGGAAAGAAAGGAAAGTTGATTATGGATAAAGAGGCTCCAGTCATAAAGTTTGGTTTAGGTTATCGGCTTGGAGATGCCGCTAATTTTATTTTTGGTTATGAATGGAAAGGATTGCAAGCAGGTATAGCCTATGATCTCACACTTTCTGGATTAACAGATTATAACAATTCCAATGGAGCCTTTGAAATTGGAGCATCTTATATTTTTAAGATCTACAAGAAACCTACTGTTGATCCTGTAATTTTATGCCCTAAATTTTAAAACCGATAAAGCTAATAAAATGAAAAATACATTAACGCTTATTTTCTTTCTCAGCTTTTCTGTGGCTTTGTTTAGTCAACCTCTTAACAAAGCAACAGCTAATTCTATGAGAGCTTTAGGTGATGAGCTTTGGGAAATAGGAGATTTCTACAATGCCCTTGATCAGTACATGGAATCTTATAAGGAAGAAAAAGATGACGAAGTACAATACAAAATTGCAGCTTGTAACTACAACATTAGGTCTTATGAAAAAGCAGCTAAAAGGTATGCAATTGTCTTCAAGAAAGATAAAGAAGGTAAATATGAAGCGGATAGAATTAAATATGCTAGGGCTTTAAAAATTATTGGTGAGTATGATCAGGCTATTGAACAATACCAATTGGTTTTAGGAGCAGAGGATGATATGGACAAACAGATCATCATTCAAAACGAAATCAGCGGAACTGAGATGGCTAAAGATGCTTTGGAAACTTTAGGCCTCACAGTAGAGCGCCTTGATAACCGAAAAATTAATTCTAAGCAATCAGAATATTCACCTGTCTATGATGTAGATGGTGAAAACATGTACTTTGCTTCTTTTGCAAAAAACAAACCTATTGTTTTAGATGGTTCAAATGAAGACGATGTTACCATGAAAATCTATTCTGCATCTAAAAAAGATGAAGACAAATGGAATGATCCTGAAGTACTGAGTTTGAAAGTCAATAGAGAAGATTATTTTACTGGAAACGTAAATATTTCTCCTGATGGAAGAGAGATGTACTTTACTCGAGCACTAATAGATCCTGCTACGAATCAATTAACAGAAAGTAAAATTTACATGGCTACAAGAGCAGATGATGGATGGTCTGCGGTAACGGAATGTCAAGGTGTCAACGGGACTCATCTTGCAAAACATCCAGCAGTGGGTGAATTATTTGGGCGAGAAGTGCTCTTTATGGTTGCGGATATTGAAGGAGGTGAAGGAGGATTTGATGTGTATTATGCAACTAGAAAAGGCGATGGAGTTTTTGGAGATCCTGTTAACCTTGGTCCAACGATCAATACCCCATTAGACGATGAAACACCATTCTATAAGGATGGTAATTTATACTTTAGTTCTAAAGGGCATCCTGGGTTTGGAGGATATGATGTATTTTATTCGACTTGGAATGGTACAAGATGGAGTAAGCCAGAAAACATGGGCGAGGGCTATAACACTAGTTACGATGACCTTTATTTTTCTTTAGATCAAAGTGGGTACAAAGGATTTATTACTTCTAACAGAAAAGGAAATGTTTCTGTAGAAAGTAGCACCTGTTGTAATGACATCTTTGAAATAAAAATTGCAAAGGTTGAAGCAAGTTTAATTTCTTCTACATTAGATCAAGATAAAAAGCCTTTAGGAGGGACAGATGTTCAGTTGATTGAAATGACGAATAATAAAATGGGAGAAACCGATAAAAAAAATACGGGTAAAAACAACAAAGCCAGTTTTGCTTTAGGGTTAGATAAAGCATACATGATCATCGCAAGTAAGGAAGGTTATATCTCAGATACTTTAGAATTTAATACCGTTGATCTTTCTGAATCAAAGGAATTTACAAAAACATTGAATCTAGAAAAGAAGCCGGAACCACCAAAGCCAAAAGAACCTGACTTTGAAGTATTAACCATCAATCAACCAATTGAGTTGCAGAATATATTTTATGATTTTGATGATGACAAGATTTTAATTGATTCTGAAAAAGATTTGAATGTAATCTTAGACTTGATGAATAAGTATCCTGAAATGAAAATCTTACTGACTTCGCATACGGATTCACAGGGTAAAGATTCATATAACGAACAATTGTCTCAGAGAAGAGCTTCTTCTGCCAAACGATGGTTGATCAAAAAAGGAGTTTCTGCAGTAAGAATTAGGGCACAAGGAAAAGGAGAGAAAGAGATTCGAAACAGATGTGTGAATGGTGTCAAAGATTGTACAGATGATGAGCATAGATTCAATAGAAGAACTGAATTTACAATTACTGAAGGTCCAACGACCATTCAAATAGAGAAAAAACAATTTAAAAAGAATAATTAAAGTATCACAAAAAGCCAAAGTCATCAATCAAAGATTGATGACTTTGGCTTTTTGTATTTTGTCCAACAGAATAGCATAAATCCTAGATATGAGATTCTTATTCCCAATAGCATTATTATCGATCTTGTTGTTTTCATGTAAGTCCACAAAAATAACAACAACTAATCCTTCAGAAATCACAGAAGTTGGTTTACCAGTTACCGCGGATAAAATAGAAGGCCCTAAGATGGCCTGGGACAGAACCATGGTAGATTTTGGAAAAGTAAAGAAAGGAGAAAAAAAAGAAACGACCTACCAATTTCAAAACATCGGAAACGAACCACTCATCATTGACATAGCTACCTCATGTCATTGTACCACTATGGAGTATCCTCAAGGGAAGGAGATTCTACCAGGAAAAGGAGGAGTATTTGTTGTTGTTTTTGATTCAGCCGAAAAAGAAAAATCAGGGGTCCAAGACATTACCATTGTTTTGAAAAACGAAGATAAAAATGGTTATCCTATCATTGAAGAGCTCTTCTTCAAATATGAGTTAGTAGATTAATATAATTAAGATGGATATAGTTGAAGTTCGAGCTTTAGAATATAAAGCACCTAATATTTTACTTTATAATTTTTAATTCTGTAATGCAGGATCAAGCTCTGGCTTTTTATAATCCGATGTTTTCTTTGATAAAATCCTCCTATACCTTTCTGGATTCAACCTAATGTCTTGAGTTAATGCATTGACATGAATTAAAGTTTCTTCAAGATTTTTTGCTATACCTGGATCATTTATCAATTTACCTAAGGTGCCTTCAGTGCCCCCGACTTTTGTCAATAAAGCTGTCAATTCATTCATAGCTTTATCGGCATTGTTTAATGTGCCTTGTAATTTAGTCATGGTGGCTCCGGTTCCGTCTAAGGCTGTATTAGCTTTGGTCAAAGTACTTTTCATATCCATGGTGCTCAATTGAGCAGAAAATTTATCAGCATTAGAAATGATGCTTTTAATCTGTGCATTAGAGGAGGAAATGTTTGCAGTAATTGATTCCATGTTTGCTAATAGACCATCAATCTTGCCAGAAGATTTTCTCATCATTACATCTAAATTAGCCGTAATGCTGTTTAAATTTTTAATGATTTCATCAACGCTATCCATTGTTTCGTTTCCTTCTCCACCTCCAGTAATTTTATTTTTCAATGTATCTACAATACCGCCTACGTTTTCACGAACAGCATCCACATACAAATTCATGTCCTGAGGATCGACCATAGAGGACATCAATCCTTTTAATTGACCATTGATTAAATCTCCACTTTCTACGCAATCTGGCCCAGTACAAGGTCTATCAAAAACTAATTCCACTGCTTTACCACCCATAAAACCTGTTGACTTGATTACTGCAAGCACTGATTTGGG
>CALDYJ010000186.1 GCA_937941095.1 uncultured Saprospiraceae bacterium
GGCAACTGGAGTACTTTACTACCAATTAGATACTGATACTGATTCAGCAACTAAGAAGATGATTCTTATAGATTAAAACAAAATGGATTAACAAATTTATTTCAAGGGCCTTCAAATTTTTGAAGGCCCTTTTTTTTATTAATCTTTACAACAATATATTCGTATACCTTATTTGAATGTTGAGTTAAATATGAAATTTTTTATCAAACTGCTTAATTGGAACTTTCTCTTGAGATCAATGATAATGATCACATGCTTTATGTTGTTTTATAATTGTGAAAAAGAAGAAGGTGAGCATCTCATAAATACAATTGAATTAAATAAAACCAAACCTACGTTTAAAAAACTAAATGCTGATTATACAGGTATTAAATTCAATAACAAATTAAGCCCTGATTTAGAAACAAGATCAAACCTTTTTGAATACGTATATTTTTATAATGGAGGAGGAGTTGCAATTGGGGATTTGAATAATGATGGGTTATCTGAAATTCTCTTAACCGGTAATCAAGTACCAAACAAATTATATTTAAATAAAGGTGGTTTTCAATTTGAAGATATCTCTGAAAGTTCTGGGCTTGCAAAATTGAATAGATGGTCCACAGGAGTAACTTTTGCCGATGTAAATGGAGACGGTTTTTTAGATATTTACATTAGTAATTCTGGCCCATCAGAAAACAAAGAAGATAGAAGGAATGAATTCTACCTTAATCAAGGGGATTTGACTTTTATAGAGTCCGCAGAAAAAGCAAACATTGCTGATGAAAGATTTTCTACTCAATCATCCTTTTTTGATTACGATAGTGATGGAGATTTAGATTTGATTGTAATGAACCATGCGGATTGGTTCAAAAAAAGAATAGGACAATCTCTCATTGACATCCAAAACGACAAAAGTTTACTTCCAGAAGTAAGTGCTCATCTTTATAAAAATGAGAATGGGGTATTTGAAGATGTCTCTAAAGAAGCACGGATCAACAAATTCTCTTATGGATTAGGATTGGTTACGAGTGACATCAATGATGATGGCTTAGTAGATGTTTACATGACCAACGATTTTATGATTCCAGATTACCTATTTATAAACGACGGAAAAGGTGGATTTAATGAAAGCCTAAAAAAATTCACAAGGCAAATTTCTTGGTTTGGAATGGGTTGTGATGTTGTAGATGTTAATAATGATGCATTATTAGACATTGCAGTTGTTGACATGACTTCATCAGATCATTTTAGAAGCAAAACATTAATGCCTCCAATGATTGGAAAAGATTTTTATGCAGCTGTAAACGAACTTGGTTATCAATATCAATACATGTTCAATAGTCTTCAAATAAATAACGGAAATTTTTCATTCAGTAATGTTGCTGGAATGTCAGGAATAAACCAAACCGATTGGAGTTGGGCTACCTTATTTGCAGATTTTGATAACGATGGAGATAAAGATAATTTTATAAGCAACGGGTATCGAAAGTATTTTTCAGATAATGATTTTAGTACCGAATATTCGAATCTTTTAGAGAAGTATCAAGGGAAAATTCCTTTGGAACAATTAAAAGACTTGTATGCTAAAATGCCAGAAATGAGGATTGAAAACATGATGTTTGAGAATCTTGGAAATTTGGAATTTAAGAAAGTTGGAAAAAAATGGCAATTAAATCATCCGGGATATTCAAATGGTGCCGCCTATGGAGATCTTGATAATGATGGGGACCTTGACCTAATAGTTAATAATATAGATGAAGAAGCTTTTGTTTATAAAAATGAATGTTCAAATGGAAATTATTTGCAATTAGACCTTCTTTCAAAAAATAAAATGGCTGATGCCTTAAATGCGAAAATAAAATTGATTCAAGGCAAAAACATCCAGTATCAAGAATTTACAACGGTAAGAGGTTATCAATCTTCAGTAGAACCATTAATTCATTTTGGATTAAAAAATTCTAAAAACATCAATGAAATTATAATCACTTGGCCAGATAATTCAAGTCAGCGTTTGATAGATGTCAAAGCAAGCCAAAAATTATCAATCGCCAAAACTTCAAATCTAGCTAAAGAACCTAGACCGGCATACAGACCATTCTTTGCTGAAATTTCTAAGGCTACTTTTCAGCACATAGAAAACGATTTCAATGATTATAAAAGAGAAGTTTTACTACCACATAAGCAATCAACCTTAGGGCCATTGATAAGTACTGGAGATGTCAATAATGATGGCTTAGACGATTTTTACATTGGGGGTGCTATAGGTCAATCAGGTCAGCTATTCATCGCTGATCAAAGTGGAAATTTTAATGCCAAACCAAATGAATATTTCATTAAGGATAAAACTCATGAAGATTTAGGATCTTGCTTATTTGATGTCGATATGGATGGTGATCTAGATCTTTATGTGGTAAGTGGAGGGAATGAAGTTCCTGCACAATCATCTGCATTAGCTGACCGTCTCTATTTAAATAATGGAGCTGGCGTTTTTAAGAAAGCCAATTATTCAACAAATGTAAACTCAAGTGCTCAGAGAGTTAAGTGCATAGATTTTGATCAAGATGGAGACTTAGACTTATTTGTCGGCGGAAGAGCGATTCCAGGAAAATACCCTTATCCTGACAGATCTTATTTGTTAGAAAATACAGATGGGGTTTTGAAGGATGTGACGAGTGAATTAGCACCAGATCTTTTGAAGCCAGGAATTGTAACAGACTTTCAATTCATTGACATTAATGAAGATGAGTTACTTGATATAGTAATAGTAGGAGAGTGGATGCCTGTATCATTTTATACCAATACGGGGAATGGATTTTCTTTTTCACATAAAAGAGATGACCTAAAAGGTTGGTGGTATTCGATTAGTAAAGCCGACCTTGATGAAGACGGAGATTTAGACCTTATACTCGGAAATATTGGAAAAAATAATAAGTATCGGCCTAAGCAAGAAAAACCATTACATATTTTTTGTAATGATTTTGACAACAATGGTAGTCCAGATATTGTATTGAGTAAAAAATATAATAATGACCTTGTTCCTGTCAGAGGAATGGAATGTTCTTCAGAACAAATGCCTTTTATAAAAAACAAATTCCAAGATTTCAAATCTTTTGCAAATGCCAATATCACAGATTTGTATGGAGAAGAAAAATTAAAAGAAGCAATTCATCTGCAATTTAATTTTGAAGCTTCAATAATTTTATGGAATGAAAAGGGAAAATTTGATTGGAGCGAATTACCAAGTGCTTGTCAAAAAGCTCCAATAAACGGCATTTGTGTTGATGATTTTAATAAAGATGGAAAATTGGATATCCTTCTAGTAGGAAATAATTTTAATGTTGAAATAGAAACCCCGAGATACGATGCAGGGCAGGGGGCTTTATTAATCAATCAAGGAAACAAAAAGTTCGAGTACTTAGCTGCGTTTAAAAGTGGCTTTTTTACTCCTCATGATGCTAAAGATCTTTCATTAATAAAAACTGGAAACTTAAAAACTGCTATTGTATCAAACAATAATGGACCTTTGCAGGTTTTAAATTATAAATAAGCTCTTCAGAAACCGAATTTAAACTTTTTCATACCGAATTTAAATTCATCATATTTTAATCAATTTTATTTTCTAGACTTGAAATTGATTTTGATTAACATATCTTGTGAAGGTATTTGGATATAAGAAGATTAACCCAATTAAGTGCTGCAACCTTTAGAAATACTACAAAAATATTTTGGCTATAAGTCTTTCAGACCTCAACAAAAAGAGATCATTGAATCTATAATCTCAGGTAAGGATAACCTAGTTTTAATGCCTACTGGTGGTGGCAAATCAATCTGCTATCAGATTCCTGCCATCTTTATGAAAGGAACTTGTATTGTTGTATCTCCATTGATCTCACTGATGAAAGACCAAGTTGATGCTTTAAAAGCACATGGCATCAGTGCAGAATTTATTAATTCATCCCAGAATCATCACGAACAAAATAAAATTGAGCAGGCTTTAAATCAAGGAACTCTTAATTTATTATACGTTTCCCCGGAAAAGTTAGTATCTGATGGCTTTATGAATAAACTAGAAAGGGTAGACATCAATTTGTTTGCAATAGATGAAGCTCATTGCATATCGAGTTGGGGACATGATTTTAGGCCAGAGTATACAAAATTAGCTCAACTAAAAACAAAATTTAGTCATGTTCCTGTTGTGGCCCTCACAGCTACTGCTGATAAAATTACAAGAAGAGACATCACTAAGCAATTAGCTTTAAAGGAACCTCAAGTATTTATTTCTTCCTTTGATCGACCGAATATTTCATTAGAAGCTAGACCTGGTCAAAAGAGAATTGAACAAATTATACAATTTGTAAAAGAAAGACCTAATAAGTCTGGTATCATATATTGCCTTAGTCGTAAGAATACAGAAGATGTAAGTCAGAAATTACAGAAAAAGGGTGTAAAAGCGATGTGTTATCATGCAGGAATGCCCGATGGAGCTAGAGCTGGGATTCAAGAAGAATTTTTGAAGGATAATTTGCAAGTGGTGTGTGCAACCATTGCTTTTGGAATGGGCATAGATAAATCTAATGTAAGTTGGATCATACACTATAATTTACCCCAAAATGTTGAAGGGTATTACCAAGAAATAGGAAGAGCAGGAAGAGATGGTTCACCAGCAGAATCTGTATTGTTTTATTCCTTTAGAGATTATACCGTTTTAAGAGACTTGCTTTCGAAGAATGCAAGCAAAAATACAGAGGTCAAAATCAGCAAACTTGAAAGAATGTTACAGTTTGCAGAAACGCAAAGTTGCAGAAGAAAAGTTTTGTTGAGTTATTTTGGTGAAGACTTGGCAACAGATTGTGGCAATTGTGATGTGTGTAAAAATCCTCCTCAATACATCGAGGGAAAAATAATTGGCCAAAAGGCATTGTCAGCAGTAGTAAGAATGAAAGAAAAAGTAGGGATCAATTTACTTATTGATGTTTTGAGAGGATCTGGTCGGAGAGAAATATTCGAAAGAGGATATAACACCATTAAAACATACGGTGCTGGAAGAGAGCATACCAATAGTGAATGGCAATACTTTATCCAACAGATTATCAACAACGGACTTTGTGAAATTGCTTATGATCAAAATAACATCATCAAACTTACAGAAGCTGGGAAAGAATTACTTTATGGAAATAGATCATTACAACTTGCCTCTTTAGCTAAAAAATTAGAAAGGCAAAAAGAGATTAAGGCCGCTGCTAAAGTTAAAACCAAAACGCAAACAATTGCTGATGAATTGTTCGAAAAATTGAGAGGGCTAAGGCGACGCCTTGCTCAAGCAAAAGGTGTCCCTCCTTACATTATTTTTACGGATAAGAGTCTTTTGGACATGTCAAAAAATAAACCATTAACCGAAGAAGCAATGATGAGCATTCAAGGTATGGGCGAAAGAAAAATGCATCTTTATGGAGATAAGTTCCTAAACGCAATTAAAGAATACGTGATTGAAAAGGGGCGGGATGGCCAAAAAATAACTGGATCGACTCAATTGATTTCATTTGATCTCTACCAACGCGGAATTAGTATTGAAGACATTGCAAAAGAAAGAGGGCTTACCAAATCTACCATCATAAATCATTTGGTTCATTTATTTGAAGCTGGCGAAAATATCGACATTTCGCAGTTTTTATCTGAGAAAGAGTATAAGATAGTTAAACAAGTGGTTAGTCAGATGCAAACTCCTTTTAAGATAAAGGATGTTTTTGAAGCCTTAGAGGGTAATATTGATTATGACAAAATTAGGTTTGCAATGGCCCAAATGGGAAGAAGTAAAATATAAGTAATGTGTAAAAATATGGAAGCTAATAACTTAAGCAGAATAGCGTGCAAAAAAAAACCTAAGGGCTTCGAGTTTTCTCAGACCTTAGGTTGAATATGACTCCGCTTTCACGGAGTGCCTCCTATTTCCTACGCTCTAAATCTTCCAAATACCGTTCCAATTCAACCTCATCAAATATTAATACATCTCTAGCTTTAGATCCATTACTGCCCCCAACTATTCCAGTGGCCTCTAATTGATCCATTATACGTCCAGCTCTATTGTAACCCAACTTTAGTCTTCTTTGAATCATTGATGTTGATCCATGTTGGTTTTGAACAACAAGTCTTGCTGCTTCTTTAAAATTTTCATCTAAGTCCGAATACTTTATTCCACCACCTCCTGAAATTTCAGCGTCATCATCATGGTACTCGGGTAAGTAATATGGTACAGGATAACCTTGTTGATTTGCAATGTGATTAATTACTTCTTCAACTTCAGGAGTATCTATAAAAGCTCCTTGCAACCTAACCAAATCTGAGCCATACGACAATAACATATCTCCTCTTCCTACTAATTGATCTGCACCACCTGTATCGATGATGGTTCTTGAATCAACTTTAGCTGTAACTTTGTAAGCTATTCTTGCCGGGAAGTTTGCTTTTATCACACCAGTGATAATATTCACTGAAGGTCTTTGTGTGGCAATAATTAAATGGATACCAACAGCTCTGGATAATTGAGCCAATCTGGTAATTGGATTTTCAACTTCCTTACCAGCTGTCATAATCAAATCTGCAAATTCGTCAATGACTAATACAATATAAGGCAAGAATCTATGTCCATTTTGAGGGTTTAGATTACGGGCCTCAAATTTTTTGTTGTATTCACCGATGTTTCTTGCTTGCGCTTTCTTCATCAGGTTGTATCGCTCATCCATCTCAATATGAAGAGAATTTAGCGTATGGACTACTTTTTTGGTATCTGTGACAATTGGTTCTTCCAAACCCGGAAGGTAAGCCAAAAAGTGTTTTTCTAATTTTGCATATGGAAATAACTCAACCTTTTTTGGGTCAATCAAAACCAGTTTTACTTGTGAAGGGTGTTTCTTATAGAGTAATGACATCAATATCGTATTGATACCAACAGACTTACCTTGACCCGTAGCACCAGCAATCAACAAGTGAGGCATCTTAGCAAGATCAGCAACAAAAACTTCATTAGAAATGGTTTTACCTAATGCTATTGGTAAATCCATTTTTGCATTAGTAAATCGCTCTGATCTAATGACTTCTTTTAAAGAAACGATTTGACGATTTTTATTCGGCACCTCAATTCCAATAGTTCCTTTTCCTGGAATTGGTGCGATGATTCTGATGCCTAAAGCAGATAAACTTAAGGCGATGTCGTCTTCTAAGTTTTTAATTTTTGAGATTCGAATCCCAGGAGCTGGAATAATTTCATACAAAGTAACTGTAGGCCCTATGGTTGCTTTAATTTTTATGATCTCTATTTTATAATTCAAGAGGGTCTCCACAATCATTTCTTTGTTGGACTCCAACTCTGCTCGATTTATTTCATACTTATTATTGCTGTATTCATTCAATAATTCGAAATGCGGACCTTCATAGCTAGACAAATCTAGCGTAGGGTCATAAGATTCGGTGTGTCTTCTATTATCTTCTGTGATTTCCATTTCATCAGAAGAAAGACCAGCACCAGGTCCTGAAGAAGGTTCTTCAATTTCTAGTGTAGTTTCTTTGCCTGCAGACTGTGCTTGGGGCTTTGGTTTTTGAGGAAGTTCCATAGCGATCTGTTCACCTAAAGGAGCTTCTTCTATATCTTCTTGAGGAACTTTAAATTTAGTGCTGTAAGTCCAATCTTCATCAACTTTAATAGCAGCAGGTCTTGCTGAATTTCTAGCTTTTACTAAAGGCTCATCAAAATTTGTTTGCTCTGCTTGGGCAGGAGCTTTTTTGAAAACTTTAAAGCTTGGCAATAAACCACTAACAAAATTTTGTGCTTTTTTTCTATAATATCCAACTTGGACATTAGAATTTAATTCATTAACGTTTGGATTTGCCCACCAGATAAAGGCTGAGAATACACCAGCTATAAATAGGAAATATACACCTATTGATCCTACTAAATTATCGAGCCAAACTGCGACAGAATTACCAAAGCCACCTCCGTATGGAAAATCATTACCACAGAAAAAGAAACCAAGTACTACTGAGAGAAATAACATACCAATAAAGGCATTTCTAATGTCTTTCCAGTAAGTAAGAATGTTTATACCTTTTAGTTTTTTTAAACCAATCTTACCGAAGATGTATATGAAAATTAAAGAAGGAACTCCAAACCAATTATTTATAAGACCATTAGATACTACAGCACCGAGTTTACCCAGTGAATTTTTTATGTCATGTGTAGAATCAGAAAAGAACTTCCAACTGAAATCATGCACAAAAGCTTGATCCATTTTCCAAGTAAAAAAATAGGAAGTAAAGGCTACTAATAAATAAGTAGCAAAGAGTAGACAGAAAACTCCTACAATTTTGGGAAGCCTTTCGTCTTTTAAAAAATCGAATGAAAGCTGCCGAGATTTTTTTTTCTTTTTACGTGCCATCCTTAGCTCTGGGATTTAGTCGTTATTAGAATTAGCAGTGGAACCTCGAAGTTATCTCTTTTTTATTGTATATAAAATAATTTAATAAGAAAATTTAAAACTATGTGTAATTATTTGAAAATAAGCACTTTAGTTGATTAGGCTTCAACTTTTACTGAATAGTTCTTTGCAAGGCTCATTAAGTAAATAAAATAGCTTAAATACAAAACGAAAGAAGTTATTCCATACACTTTAATTAAAACTAAATGTTGACCTTCCAGATAGAATATTCCAAAAATGGAAAGGATAGAAAGAAGGTAAATAATATTAAATATTAGCTGTTGTTTCAATTTAAAACATATATCTATTAAATAGGTCAAAGGGTGTACGATAAATTTTATGCACATAAAAGGGGCCAAATACCTAGCATATTCCCCAGCCATGGCCCATTCTTCACCAAAGAAAAATCCAAACAAGGCAGGACCCCAGAAGATTAAAATCAATGCAAAAGGAAAAACTAGGCAAAAAAGTAGTACACTAAGTTCTTTCGAAATCTTAAATAATTTTCCGTGTTGTTCTTTGGAAGCACGATTTGCACTCTCATAAAAAACGGGAGAAACTGCTGCAGCTATTAGATTTGTAGGTGCTGCTAATATTTTTTGATTACTCATCGTAAATTGCCCGTTTAATGCTGCTCCAAAATGTCTTTGGAAAAGTACATATGGAGCAAAACCTGCCAATGTATTTATAAAGGTACCAGTCAAACCATATTTTAAAAACTGCCAATATTTTTGGGCCATTCTTTTTATCAACCTTTTATCAACCTTTATAATTTCAGTAGCATGTATAAACATAACAATGTACATCACCAGCTCTCCAAAAAATAAACCTAAGACCAAACCATTAAAGGGAGTAGAAAACTTTGCAAATAAAAATTGTAAACTAACTGTTATAATGGCTTGAGCTATGATTGCTCGTGATATGCCTGCATAGATCTTTTTTCGATTAAGCCAATATTTTAATGCCATTGATCTTCCTTCCAACCAAATACTAAAAGGAATGAATAAAAGTAAATTTTTGTTATCAAAGATTTGATCTATAAATTCAAAGTTACTTGTCGCATAGAAAAATAAGCATAAACAGAAAATTATTAAAAATAGTGAATTGTTAAAATACTGACAGAGCTTCAATATGCCACTAGCTTCTTCATCAACTTCAGGCAACAAAATTGCAACTTCAAAACCTCCGTTTGAAAAGCTTTTAAAGATTAAAACTACAGCAAGGTATACACCTAAAATCCCAAATTGTGTTGTACTATAATAATTAGCTAAAAATGGGAGCGCAATTAAGCCCATTAGTTTTGCTATTCCAATACCAGACATTAAAATCCCACTATCTTTTGCAAAAGCAGAATTGGTAAGTCGTTCTATGATTTGATTTAAAATGGTATTGTTTGATTTATGCCATGATTAATTCTGATTCCTGAAAAATTACATCAAAATCCTGCAATTCTTCTAAAACAGGTTTGTATACTTCTTTCATTACAGGAATATTAACTCCTTTTGCTGTTATTTTACCCTGCATCACTAATTTAACAAATATACCTAAAGGCAATCCTACTAACCTAGACATTGCTGTATCTTCTTCGTCATTACCTTTCATCACCAATGTCGAAAACAAAGTTCGCTCTTCTCCTTTTAATTCATATTCAAATTCATGCTGCATGATAATCATATCCTTATCCTCTGGAGACAATTGCCATTTTTTTAATAGCAAACTCTCTAAAATCATTGCAGGACTAGCATCTTTTATTTTAATTTTTTCTTCGCCAAAAAGCCCTAGCCATTCTAATTGATCTAGTACTTTTGAGGTTGAAGGTAGGTCCAAAAGATTGGCTATCCGTTCTTTAATGCTTGAACCTGTTTTCTCATCTGTGTAACCATCAACCCATTCACCAAAACTCAATTTGTCGCAATTCATTATTGGGTGAGAACCATCGGTCAATCCAATCTTGATTAATGCATTCCATGCATCACAATATCCTATGTTTCTCAGTGTACCTCTAATAATGTTTGGAATTTCACTTAAACCATATACATCTCTATATAATAAAGAGTCTCTGTTAGCGTACATTTCATAATTACCCATTCCTTTAATGTCAACTAATTGATGCTCATCAAATAACCTTGAATAAGGTAAATAATTGTATTTGTTGTCTTTTAAATATTGTGCGGTTCCTTGTCCAGCTAAGACAACATTGCGAGGATTCCAAGTAAATTTGTACCTCCATGGATTAGTATCACTTTCTGGTGCAATCAAACCACCTGTATAAGATCGAAAAGAATTTATTTTTCCACCTTGATCTTTTATTTCATCAATCTTTTCCATGGCAGACATATGATCGATGCCAGGATCTAAACCCATTTCTCCCATAAAGATTAGGTTTCTTTTGCTAGCCTCTTCTCCTAATTGATACATTTCTTTAGAAACATAACTAGCTGTGATTAGGTGTTTATTAAGATTGATACAATCGTGAGCAACTTCAATATGGAGAAAAGCAGGTAATAAAGAAACTACCACATCTGCTTTCTTAATTTGCTCTTTTCGACTTGTTTCGTTCATCACATTTAATTCGATGGCTTCACCACGTTCATGTCCTTTGACTTTCTTTTGAGCAAGGGATAAATTTGAATCAGCAATGACAACATTCCATTCGAATTTATTAGCTTGTTCTAAAACGTAATTGATAAGTGCTGTAGCAGATCTGCCAGCTCCAATGATAAGTATATTCTTCATCCTCAGCGATAATTAAAAAAGACCTCAATAACTCCTTTTAATCTCAAAAATCATCCCATTTTAACATTAAAGGCGTTTTTACGTAATTTAAAGCATTGATAACAGATGCAGTTTTCAATTAAACAATGATATGATAGGTAAAAGAATAAAACTTGCTGAGCTCGATAGTGAAGATTTTGACTTATTAAATGCCGCTAAAATGGCATTAAATGACTCATATGCACCATATTCCAAGTTTAATGTTGGCGCAGCTTGCCTATTAGATACAGGAGAGATCATAAAAGGCAGTAATTTTGAAAATTCTTCTTATCCTTTATGTCTTTGCGCAGAGCGAGTTGCATTAGGAGCCGTCCATGCTGCCCATTCTACTAAACTAGTTGTCAAAATGGCCATTACGGCAAAAGGAAGTGGCAAGCTGATTGATGAACCCATTACACCATGTGGAGCATGTCGTCAGGTCTTATTAGAATATGAACAAAAGCAATCTGAAGACATCCAGTTGATCTTACAAGGTCAAAGTGGCGATGTTTTAATCCTAAATACAGTGAAAGAAATATTGCCATTAAGTTTTGATGCTGAGTTTCTTTAGACTTAAAAAACATTTCAGTAGATCTTTTAGCCTAATCAATCTTCAAGTTTTTTAAAGCCCAAGCCAAATCAGCTGGGGTGTCAATTCCAAGAGAGTCTTCTTCGGAAAGTACCACTTCAATATTAAATCCATGTTCTAACCAATTCAGTTGTTCCAATGACTCAGCATTAGCAAGTGGAGTAGGAGAAAGTTTATCAATGCTATTAAAAACTTGATTTCTGAAAGCATAGAGCCCGATGTGTTTAAAAAACTTATTAGCTATTAACCAATCATCTTTTGCTTGATTTTGGACAAATGGAATTGGGTTCCGACTAAAATACAAAGCTTTATTTTGTTCATCAAAAACTACTTTGACAGTATTAGAATCAAATAAAATAGCTTGATCTTTTATTTGTATGGCCATGGTAGCAATTCCAGCTGTGGAGTTTTTTAACGATTGAATCAATAGGTCTAATTGCTGAGGGTTTATAAAAGGTTCATCGCCTTGAATGTTCAAAATGATTTCAAAATCTTTCATTTGCTCTTTCAACTCTTGGATTCGACTACTTCCATTTTTATGACTTGGACTTGTCATCTTTACTATAGCACCTATGTCAAGTGCATGCTTTTTAATTCTTTCATCATCTGTAGCTATCCAAACCTCATCCAAAAGCTTTGACTTTATGCTTTGTTCATAAACTCTTTGCACCATGGTTTTACCATTGATGTCGACTAATGCCTTCCCTGGAAAACGGCTAGAATTATACCTAACCGGAATGATACCTATAGATTTCATATGTATTATTAGAAATACTAATATAAGTTTTATAATTTCACAACATATTAGCCCTCTCCACTCTAGGTCTTTAGCATAGACCTCAATGATTATAGATATAATATATTTCAGTCAAACACTAAAATTACTGTGAAACCTATGGGCAAGTTAAACTTTCTTATCCTTTTCTTACTTTTTTCTAAAAGTATTTCCGCACAAAGTGAACCGCAAGTGTTAGGGTACATAAATATGCCGGATACTGTCTTGATTGATGTAAATAATGAAGGTCTAAAATTTATTTACCATAAGCTAGATAAGCCTGAGTCAATGTTTAGCCTTTCGGCAAATTATAATGTACCTGAATGGAGCTTGGAAAAATTAAACCCAGGAATAAGTGATTTGAGCATAAGTTCCTTAGCTGAGGTTAAAATTCCAGTCCAAAATAAAAACTTTCAATACACCATCACTGCACTCAATGCTTTAGATACGCTACAAAAAGTATACTATGAAGTTAAAAAAGGAGAAACGTTGTATGGCATTTCTAAAAGAGTTTTTGAAACAGAATTATTCTTGGTGCAAGCCTATAATTTCTTAGAAGACACTAACATACAACCTGGTCAGTTATTGCACATCGGCTACGTCAAAAAACCTCAAATACTTAGTGAAGTAGTTGAATATCAGGCATATGATCCTATAAATGAAGATCAAGATTTGGAAAACGAATTCGTTTCAAAAGGTTCTGGTGGTGTAATTACAATCGAAGAGAAAGGAGCAGCAACTTGGAATGCAGCGACAGATGAAGAGCCTTTTTTATTTGCGCTTCACAGGACTGCTAAAAAAGGTTCAGTCATAAAAATCACAAATCCTGATACTGGTAGGACTGTACATACTAGGGTATTGGGTAAAATCCCTCCAACACATTATCAAAAGCATATAAAAGTAGTTATTTCTCAAAAAGTGGCAGACCTAATAGGAGGTATTAATAAAGAGTTTTTCGTAACATTACAGTATCACAAATAGCTAGGATACGGTATGGAATACTTCGAGAATGTACTTGGTGTTATAGGCAACACTCCACTTGTAAAAATTAATAAAGTTGCTGAAGATATACCTGGTTTGGTATTGGTAAAATTAGAAACTGTTAATCCTGGACACTCCATCAAAGATCGGATGGCCTTAAAAATGGTCGAAGATGCTGAAAAAGATGGTAGGTTAAAACCTGGCGGTACCATCATTGAATGTACGTCAGGAAATACAGGAATGGGGATCGCCATTGCAGCCTGTGTTAAAGGGTATAAGTGCATTTTTACGACCACCGATAAACAATCCAAAGAAAAGGTAGACATGCTGAAAGCCATGGGGGCAGAAGTGATTGTGTGTCCGACCAACGTTGGTCCGGAAGATCCAAAGTCTTATTATTCGGTAAGTGAGCGATTAAGTAAAGAAATTCCGAATTCATTCTGGTGTAATCAATACGATAACCTTAGTAATCGTCAAGCACATTATGAATCCACAGGACCCGAAATATGGAAACAAACCAATGGAAAAGTAAATCACATCATTGTAGGTGTAGGAACCGGTGGAACAGTTTCTGGAACAGCCAAATACTTAAAAGAACAAAATCCCGACATTAAAATGTGGGCGATAGATACTTATGGTTCTGTGTTTAAAAAATATCACGAGACTGGTGAGTTTGATGAAAGTGAAATCTATCCTTACATCACAGAAGGGATAGGAGAGGACATTTTACCTAAAAATGTGGATTTTTCATTGATTGATCATTTTGAAAAAGTTAGTGACAAAGACGGTGCATTAATGTGTCGTAGGCTTGCGAGAGAAGAAGGCCTTCTTTTTGGTTATTCTGCTGGATCTGCTTTTGCGGGTTTAAATCAACTTAAAGATAATTTTAAGGAAGACGATGTTATTGTAGTAATCATCCATGATCATGGCAGCAGATACGTAGGAAAATTATTCAACGATGATTGGATGCGTCAAAGGGGGTTTTTAGACGACGAATTAAAAGTGAAAGACCTCATTAGATTAAAGTCTAACAAACAGTTTCATGCAGTGCCAGTAAATGAAAAGGTCAAAGCTGTTTTTGAGTTTATGAAAGAACATGACATTTCTCAATTACCAGTAGAGAAAGATGGAAAATTAGTAGGCTCAATTACCGAAACAAATGTTTTGACTCACCTTTTAGAAAATCCATTGAAAAACACAGACTCAAAAGTTGAATCAATTATGGGTGATCCTTTTCCCGTAGTTAAAGAAGACATGAGCTGTAGCCAATTATCTAAATATTTCAGCAAAAAGATATCTGCAGTCGTTGCAGAAGATAAAGCAGGCTCAATGCACATTCTAACTAATTACGATTTGATTCAAGCAGTCTAGTTACTCAATTTAAAAGCCTTCGAATTTTCAAACTTTGGATCATTTTGTAAGTTTACTTTGATCCAATTCCAGCCTGCATGCAGTTTTTGTTTTTTTAATTTCTTAATTAATTGTCCATTTTCATTTGAGATCCTTAAATCTTCAATAGTTTCTTTTTCTCTGTATAATTCTATATTCAAAGTTTTACTTTCAGCTTGATAAGTAAATTGTTCAAAAGATTGACCTTCTTGAGGATTTTCACTCGGCACAACAAAAGAGTTATTTGGAACTGCAGGTGCAAAAGGATTGCAACCACTCATGATTGTTTCGAATTCAGTATTTAATGGAACTTCAAAGTCAGCAACTAAGCAGATAGAATCTGAGGCAAAATATTTCACTTTTTGGCCGTTCACAAATGCACTTGATGTGATTGAAAGTTGGGCACTATAACTTCTTCCTGTTTGGACCCCTGAATAATTTTGATGGGCTAAACAACCGTCACCTGCTATAAAGTCATGTATTGCTGAATAGCCAGTTGTTCTTCCATTGTTACAATTTGACCTTATTTGAAATTCATAAAGGGTGCCGTTACTAACAGCTAAACTAAAGTTGGTTTGACTTAGATTGCTAGCTAAGGTCCAATTACTTGTTCCAGCTGGTCTATACCTAAAATCATAATCTATCGCACCTACTACTGGTGACCAAGTAAAAGTAGTTGATGTGGAACTTACATTTGAAACATACACATCAGATGGAGCTTCACATTCGCAAGCAGCACAAAATCCTCCACAATCAACATCTAATTCAAATCCATCTTTTATTCCATTTCCGCATGTATTGTTCAATGTTAACTCAGTACTTAAGACATATAATCCAGTACTAATGTCTGATCCAATAATGGTCTGACTTGGGAAAAATGGATATACACCCCAACAGCCATTGTACCCGGCGTAACTAGTATTGGGATAAGTGTCATAATAAGCCTCCAAAGATGTGGAATTAGGATTCGAAACATCAATAATGGTCACCCCATCTTCATAAGATGATATGATGGCATAGTCATCAATCATAAAAGGGTTATGGTAAGTAACACTTTGACCGCTTCCTGAA
Organism: uncultured Saprospiraceae bacterium; assembly: GCA_937941095.1. Taxonomy (GTDB): domain Bacteria; phylum Bacteroidota; class Bacteroidia; order Chitinophagales; family Saprospiraceae; genus JALZVN01. Next base: position 16,010 of record CALDYJ010000186.1, read on the forward strand.
ATTAAAGGATGTCTAAAATCACTTATGAAACTTATACTATTGGGATTGCTGATATCCATCACGGTTAGCTTCAAACCAAAAGGAACTTCTTCTGCAATAATGTATTTATTGCTATTGTCGTAAAACCAACCGCTATGATTGTAACCATTTGAAGGGGTATTATTGTTATTTATCAAAGAAGGATTTGTTGGGTTCGTAAAATCTAACAGATATAATCCATCATTACCCGAAGAAGCATACATCGTGTCATTGAATACAAAAGCATCATGGATATAACCGCCAGATACATTTGGTCCTCCTAAATAAATCGGATCCGCAGGATTTGATTTGATATCATATACGATAACACCATTGTTGACGGTATTGGATCCTAACACATATAACCTGCCATTAGGCACATCTATATAAATATTATGGGCTGCTTTAAACCTTGTATTATCTTGGTAACATTTTGTGATGTTGCCACCAGGCAATTTAGATAAATCAAAAATCATTAATCCCTCTTGCACGTTTGCTCCGTCTGCTACAGCATAAGCAAAATTTTCATAAGTTTTAATGTCTCTCCAGGTCGTATTTGCTCCAGAGATACCTAGATTGGCCCCGCTAAAACCTTCTAAATAAACAGGTGCGCTTGGGGTACTTATGTCTACAAAATGAATCTTTGACCTAGATCCGATTATTGCATACTCATTTCCAAGTTTATCCACATATCCCCAACAATCGTTATAGCTATTATTCGGATCATCCCAAGTACCCTCTAAGGTCATATTCATTTGAGCACTAAGGTCAATTGAGAAAAATATAAATAGGAAGGAGAGAATGTAAGTATACCTGTTCATCGTTTTATGTTTAAAGTTTGGTCTTAAAGCTAAACATTGCTCGAAGATTATAAAGATAAGCAAAATGCTTTTATATATTATTATTTTCACCAAATGAGAAAAAATCGGATCCTTAGTGATCTTTTTTAACCTTTACATCGAATTTCTTATGAAAATAGAAACGCTTCACTATAAATTTGCGTTTTATACTAGGAATACCTAAAATACACACCCTTTCATTTTAACAAATAAATAATTGGAAGCTTTCTCAGAATTTGATAAGTTTGAGTAAAGTGTAAGAAAGAAATAAATGGCTGAAGGATATCAATCACCAGATCAAAAAAGATTTAAGTTTAGGGAACTTAAAGTGTATTCGTCTACCGAATGGCTAGCAGATAATAAAAAGAAATACAGACAGGTATTTGATCGGT
>CALDYJ010000187.1 GCA_937941095.1 uncultured Saprospiraceae bacterium
TCACCTCCACGAGGCCCATGTTCGTTTTCCCATAAGAGGTCATTTGTTTTATCATAAGCCAAACCCTGTGGATTCCTATTTCCATAAGCCCAAATGCTTTTGACTGCACCTTCCGTCCCATAAAATGGATTATCCTTTGGAATGCTTCCATCGTCATGAATTCTATGAATTTTTCCACAAGCACTTCCTAGTGATTGAGGGTTTTCATCTCTTTTGCCTCTATCCCCTACACTAATGTATAAGTAGCCTTCATTATCAAATACCATTCTACTTCCAAAGTGATAACCTTTGCTTGAAGCAAAATTTGCTTCGAATATTTCTTCTTGTTCCGTCCATTGATCACCTTTTATTTTTCCTCTTACGACGGCAGTCGTTTTGTTTCCATTTCCAACTTTCTTGGAATAACTTAAATAAATCCAATTGTTTTCCTTAATGTTTGGATGAAGAGCTACGTCTAACATCCCACCTTGTATCTTGGCGGCAACTTCTGGGACCCCTTTGATTTCAATGATGCCTTCTTGACCAGGTTTTTTAATGTTAAATGTTCCTTTTCTTTCTGTAAAGTAAATTTGTCCACTTGGATCTACTTTAATGCCCCATGGGACTTCGAGGTCTGCGATAACCGTTTCGGCTTTAACAGTGAGTTCCTCTTCTTCGAAGTTGTTATGTTCTACCTTGATTCCATCAACATAAGATTCACGATCTTCTATGCCTTTCAATATATAACTGGCTAAGTCATCTATTTCTTTGTCCGTAAATGATTTTTCAAATGCTGGCATTCCAGCATCTATTACGCCATACTTTATAGATTTAATTAAAGCTTCTTTTGAGTTTCCTTTCTTCCAACGCCTATCCACGAAAGCTTTCATCTTTGCTCCATGACAAGACCCACAATATTTAGTATAATTTATTTCAGGATCGGTTTTACTTGGAGTGATCGCTTCTTCTTGAGTTTCAGCATTACTCTGTTTTAAATTATACTGAGAACAAAAATTGAGTAGAAAAAAGCTAATGAAACAAATGCTAAGGGAAGAAAATAATTTCATAAAAATTGATTTACGTAAATTTAATTAATTTATAAACATGAATAGAGAAAAGATTCTGATTTTCCTATGCATTATTGCTGCTTTGTGTAACTCAGTCGACCTGCTAAATTTTGTCAAACACTTTGTGCCTTTAAATAAATATTGGTCGGAATTTTTATGGTTTTATAATTATAATACCATAAGTCATTTTCTAATAAATTTCATTTATTTGTGTGCGGCTATCGCATGGTTTAGACATACAAGAAAGAATTCAACGTATACTACCTATTATTTGTCCTTCAAAAGCCTTATTGCTATTCTAAGCATGATAGCATTCTATTTTGTCGTTGAAATTATTGGGTCTCGTTTACTCATTTGGCTAATGCCATTAATAATAATATTCCCATTTTCTGTTATTATCCTCAAAAGCAATGAAAAACTAAAAAAACAAGATCTGATGAGGCTGGTTTTTTCTCATGCGATCCTTATTAATTTTATTGCCATTTCGGTCTTTTATATCCTTCATAGTTTTATTTTTAAAAATTCGTTTAATGAATATTCCTTAAGTCCATGGAATTCTTTTTGGGTAGGTGTCTTTAGTCTATTTAAATCTCTTTTGATTCCAAATTTCTGTGCTGTTGTAATTTCGATAAGTCTCCAATTAATTATGAATAAAACTTTAGATTCAGAAAATATACTTGATGTTTTGGAATAGCTTTTTATCCATAATCGCATATTTAAATTTAAAAAACTAGGAAAAGCATTAGGCGTAATTATACGTAAGTAAACGTATAAAAAACGACTAATGATTTTTTTTTCACTAGGTTTACTAAACTTTGAAAGTTTAGTAAACCTATGATGAAATGAAATTTATCTTTTGAAAACATAGTTTACGATCTCTTGAAATAAATTAAATTAGCGTTCATTCTATCATCACACATTAAAGATGTATTTAATCGGATTCGACATAGGAAGCTCTTCCATAAAAGGAGCGCTAGTTCATGCAGAGACATTGGAGACGCTTGAGCAAGTGCAATCTCCAAACCAAGAAATGGAGATGATTGCTCTTCAAGAAGGATGGGCAGAACAAGATCCTGAACTTTGGTGGACACATGTTTGTCAAGTAAGCAACGATTTAATTAAGCTTAGTGGAATAGATTCTAATAAAATAAAAGGCATTGGTATTTCCTATCAAATGCATGGATTAGTATTGGTAGATGAAAAAAAAGAACCATTAAGACCTTCCATTATTTGGTGTGATAGTCGTGCAGTCGATATCGGTGAAAAAGCATTTAATGCAATTGGTAAAAACTATTGCCTCGCAAACTATTTAAACTCCCCTGGAAATTTTACTGCTTCAAAACTAAAGTGGGTCAAAGAAAATGAGGCAGGCCTTTTTAATAGTATCTATAAATTTATGCTTCCTGGTGATTACATTGCTATGAAAATGACTAGTCAAATAAAGACCACTATAACAGGCTTGTCAGAAGGAATCTTATGGAATTATAAGGAACACAAAGCAGCTATAAAGCTTTTAAACCATTATGATATTCCACAGCAGCTTCTACCCAATCTTTGCGATAGCATCGCACATCAAGGATCTTTGACTGCCTTAGCGGCAAAAGATTTAGGTTTAAAGGAAGGTACGCCATTGACCTATAGAGCAGGGGATCAAGCCAACAATGCAATGGCTTTGGGCGTATTGAATCCAGGTGAGGTAGCTGCAACGGGTGGGACTTCCGGTGTTGTCTACGCTGTTTTGGATAAGTATATGTATGATGAAGCTTCACGGATTAATTCATTCGTCCATGTCAATCATGAGGAGCAAAGGAAAAGACTTGGCCTACTTTTATGCATCAATGGTGTGGGTTGTCAATATGCATGGATTAAAAACCAGATAGCAGCTGAGGGCATTCCTTATCATGAAATGGAAACAAAAGCAGATCAAGTTTCTATTGGAGCTGAAGGATTACGCATATTACCTTTCGGAAATGGAGCAGAAAGAATGTTAAATAATCGACAAATTGGTGCTCACATTATAAACCTTCAATTTAACACACACAGAAAAGCTCATCTGTATCGAGCAGCCTTAGAAGGAATCGCTTTTGCCTTTTATTACGGCATTAAAATACTCCAAACTTTAGGACTAAACATTGAAGTCCTTAAAGTTGGAAACGACAATTTATTCCAATCCAAAATATTTACAACTACCCTTTCTAACTTGATAAATGCTCCCATTGAAATTATTCAAACCAACGGAGCCATCGGTGCAGCAAAAGCAGCAAGTGTTGCTTTAGGATTGCACCCAAATATTGAAGCAGTATTTTCAAAAAATAAAGTTTTAGCTAATACGAAACCAAACGATGATCGCGCTGCACATAAAGCTGTATATCAAATTTGGGAAAAAGACTTAGCATTAATTTTAAATAAAAAATCTTAGCATGGCAAAAAAAGAATTTTTTAAAGGAATAAAGCCAATAAAATTTGAAGGGCCAAAATCAAAAAATCCTCTTTCTTTTAGGTTTTATGATCCCAAGAAAAAAGTCATGGGTAAAACAATGGCAAAGCATTTTAAATTTGCAGTAGCTTATTGGCATTCTTTTACCAATACTGGTGGCGATCCTTTTGGAGCTGGCACAAAAATCTATCCTTGGAATGAAAACAAAGATGTTTTAGAAAGAGCAAAGGATAAAATGGATGCCGCCTTTGAATTCCTTCAAAAAATAGGTATAAACTACTTTTGTTTTCACGATTATGATTTGATCGATGAAGGTCCTGATTTAAAAACCTCTAAAAAAAGATTAGACGCCATCACCGATTACGCATTAACAAAAATGAAGAGGTCTAAAATCAAAGTGCTCTGGGGAACCGCCAACTTGTTTAGTCATCCCAGGTATATGAATGGTGCTGCCACAAATCCTGATTTCAACGTGCTTAGCTATGCAGCAGCTCAAGTAAAAAATGCTTTGGATGTGACCATGAAACTCAAAGGTGAAAATTATGTTTTTTGGGGAGGGCGCGAAGGTTACATGTCACTATTGAATACTGACATGAAACGAGAACAAGAACACCTCGCTCAATTTCTACACCTTGCGAAAGATTATGCTAGAAAACAAGGCTTCCAAGGAACATTTTTTATAGAGCCTAAGCCTATGGAACCAACTAAACATCAATACGACTTTGACTGTGCTACTGTGATTGGTTTCTTAAGGCAATACAATCTTATAGATGATTTTAAAATCAATGTTGAAGTTAATCATGCGACCCTAGCTTCTCATACTTTTGCCCATGAATTACAAGTTGCTGCTGATGCAGGCCTTTTGGGTTCCATGGATGCTAATCGAGGTGATTATCAAAATGGTTGGGACACCGATCAGTTCCCAATTGATCTTTATGAATTAACAGAAGCAATGCTTGTCCTGCTCGAAAGCAAAGGCTTAAGAGGAGGAGGAATAAATTTCGATGCAAAAACAAGAAGAAATTCTACCGATTTAAGTGATTTGTTTCATGCCCATATAGGAGGAATGGATAACTTCGCCAAAGCTTTACTAACAGCAGAATCCATCTTGAAAAATTCAGATTACAAAGAAATTCGCAAAAAGCGTTATGCTTCATTTGACAAAGGCAATGGCAAGAAATTTGAACAGGGAAAACTAAGCTTAAGTGCTTTAGCAAAATTAGCCTTAGTCCAAGGAGAGCCTGATCAAATAAGTGGTCAACAAGAATTATTAGAAAACATCATAAATAGACATCTTTGAAAAACGAGAATCTAAAATGGGGCATCATTGGATTAGGGAAAATTGCCCATAATTTTGTCAAAGATTTTTTTCTGGTTCAAGATGCTACCTTACGTGCAGTTGCATCCAGATCTCTGAAAAAAGCAAAATCATTTGCTGCTGATTATAATATACAAGAAGCTTATGGGTCTTATCAAGCCCTTTTTGATGATCCAAAAATTGACGTTATTTACATTGCTACTCCTCACAATAGCCACATGGATTTAAGCATTCAAGCCATGAAAGCAGGCAAGCATGTGTTGTGCGAAAAACCGCTTGCCATCAATAAAAGTCAAGTTAAAAAGATGCTAGCTGTTGCAAAACAAAACAAAGTATTTTTAATGGAAGCTTTTTGGTCTAGGTTTAATCCTACGATCATAGAGGTATCAGAAAAGATTAAAAACGGTGTGATCGGCGATGTCAATTACTTGAATGCAGACTTTAACTTTAAAGCTACCTTTGATCCCAATTCCAGATTGTTTGATCCTGAATTAGCCGGAGGTGCTTTATTAGATGTAGGCGTCTACCCTATTTTTCTTGCTTATTTGCTTTTTGGAAAACCAAAATCCATTGCTGCCAGTAGTCTTTTTTCAGAAACAGGAGTTGATGTGCAAACTGCTATGCAATTTAAATTCGAAAACCGTTTAGCAAATTTAATGTGTGGACTTAATTCAAAATCTGACATGATTGCAAAAATCCACGGTGAAAAAGGTTCCATTTTTATTGATGCACGATGGCATGAAGCAAGTGGATACCGCATTGAAAAAAACGAAGAAAGTACACAGCACTCAAAACCTAAATTGGGAAAAGGATATGCTTATGAAATTATGGAATGCATAAATTGTATAAGTTTAGGAAACATAGAAAGCAAAAGCTGGTCTCATCAAGACAGTATGAATTTAATCAGTATTTGCGATGAAGTAAGAAAACTGATTGGCTTAAAATATCCTTTTGAATGATTGCTTTATTTTTTGTTAAGGTATTCATAATGCTAAATTAAAGATTTACTTTTAGGAAGCTATCATGTAATTTCGTTTTTAAATCATCACATGAAAAATACTCTTTTTATACTTTGCTTTCTTTTTTCTCAAATTTTAGTTGGACAAGAAAATGGAAACCTCGGGATTTTTGAAAAAGTCATCTTAGACGATTCTGATGAAAGTCATGGATATTATTTATTAGCTCAAGCAAAAGAAAGCAAAGCAAAAGGAGTATTGGTTTTGCTGCCTGGGCTAGGTCAAAAAGCAGAAAATCTAATTGTGGATACTAAGCTACCTCAATTCGCAGAAAGTGAAGGTTTTGTAGTTGTGGGATTTGCAGGACACTTCTCACTTGCAGCAGATGATGTATTAATCCAAAAACTGGATAAAGTAATGATTGATGTTTTGAGGAAAACAAAAATCAGCAAAGATAAATTCATTTTTGGAGGCTTTTCGGCAGGTGGCAAAATAGCACTTTCTTATTCTCAATATTGCAAAGAGTTTCCATTAAAAAGTCCAATTCAACCGGCTGGCTTATTTATGGTAGATGCGCCTATAGACATGCATTATGCCTGGTCAAGATTAGAAGCCTTAAGAGAAAGAAAACAATCAGAAGTTTCTGTCAGAGAAACAAATTGGGTTGAACAATTATATCGCGATCAATTTGGAGCAACTCCGTCTGAAAACCCGGCACTATTTGAAAATGTGAATCCATTTTCTATGGATAATAATTATGCAAAAGATTTAAATTTATTGAAAAATCTTCCCATAAGAGCCTATCATGATGTCGACATAGCTTGGCGCTTGAAAGAAAGAAAGCAAAGCGTCATAGAAAGTAATTATTTGGTGACTTCGGCTTTTATCAATCGGCTTAATATTCTTGGAAATGATCAAGCAGAATTTATGCAAACTTATCAGACAGGATTTAGAGCAAATGGTACTAGACATCCGCATTCCTGGTCTATCGTTGATGAACAAGAATGTATCAGTTGGATGAGTAATTTATTAATGGATAGTGATAATCATGCAACAGCTAAAGACGATGCAGTTAAACCCATTCAAATTAAACCGGAATATTTCGCTGGATTAAACTTAAGCAGAGGCAAAAACCCAAGTCAACCTGAAAGAATTTTATATTTCAAGAACATTTTCAGTGGGGACGATTTGAATGTTCAAATTGTCTCCAGTGAAAATGCTTTTGCCATGGTTGAAGACTTAGCCTATGATGAGTTTTTATATACTATAAACGGAGGAGCACAATTAGAAGATAAATCAGGGAAATCTTATAGCTTTGAAAGTAATGATTATTCCATTGTCCCAAAAGGTTTTTCAGGAAGATGGGAAACATTGGGAGCACCTGATTTCCACCTCGAAGTGACCATCACCACAGCTAATAGAATTGAAGATAAAAACTTAGACGCCACCATCAATCCTATCGTTTTAGCAAACGATAAAATTTCTGGTTTCGATTTAAATGATGAAGAAATTCTTTTCGAAGGAAAAGAATTAAAAGCGACATTAAAAGCACAAAAATTATCCCTCATAGCTAGAGAACCCCTACCACAAGATGAAGTTATTTTTGTATTGGCGGGACAATTGAAACTTTGGGACGCAGCTAAGGAAGAATATACTTATTCAAAAGGAGATGTCTTTATACTGCCAAAAGGTTTTACAGGAAAAGTAATGAGTGAAGGCGTCCAAGCTTCAAGAATACTAGTGATTCAAGCTAATCGATAAGATTATTGTGGTGCGTTCTCTATTTAAATAAGACCCTAAAAGAAAACAAAAAGCCATAAAGCAACAAGAAAAAGATACTACATCCCCCAAGAATCATTGCTTCTTTGTGGAATCCATAAATGACCAATCCAAACAATCCTACGAAACAAAAGTAGGCGATCTTTCCTTCCTTTTCTTCTAATTCAAAATATGAGATCCCAATCAGCATGATCGCCAAGGTGAGCGAAATTAAAGCAAACAAATTTTCTCCCTCTAAGCCGACGATCATTCGTGATCCTAAAAGCAAAAGCAATATGACATGTACGCCGATGAAAAAATTAGATTGATTGATGTCGTTTTGATTTAATAAAAGTTTATACTTTTTATGTAAGCGTGTTATAGAATTAAACAAGACTCCCCCATACCATGTAATCAGCATGTAAAGAATCGCAAATCCTCCCCAAAGAAGAACCCCTTTCCAAGCAACGATAAAAATGAGCACCCGCCAAAAGGTCCATTCCATTTGATAATGTCCAAACGCATTTCCAACAAAAAATCTGAGAAGCCGGTTTTTATTTTTAAGTACATTAAGCAAAGTGTGTCGAGCGACTTCATTAGAAGGATCCATGCTTAAGGCTTGAATGGCCGTCGCTTCTGCCTCTTTCATTTTCGTTTTATCTGTTGTCAAAAGGTTTGATTTCAATAAGATAAAATGAGAGTTGTTAGGATCAATTTCTAAACCTTTATTGATGTAGACATTGGCTTCGGAGATGTCATTCTTTAGGAATGCTAACCGTGCTTTTTCTGCGATAACTCTTAAATCCACAGGATCTATTTGTTCTGCTAGATCCAAAGTTTGCTCTGCTCTAGAAAGATTGCCTAGGTTTAAATGTATGGATCCGAAATGACTTAGGTAGGAAACGTTTTTGGGTTCAAACTTTAATGCTTCCCTTATGTATTGGATGGCATTTTTATAATCTTCCTTCTCATAAAAGTAAACGGAATATTGTGCTAAAAAATAAGAATCTTCAGGATACATTCCGATGGCAGATTCGATGACCTTCTTTGCTTTTTCTAGTTCTTCTAAGCCAAAGTGGCATTCTACCAACTGGTGCAAGAAATGATCATTGAGATAATCCGCAGGAATTATCTCAATGATCATTTCTTTGGCGTCTTTAAAACGCTTCAACTGCATGAGTTGCTCCACTTTCTGCAATTTTCCGAAATTATTTTCTCCAGTCATTTGATTTAGTGCTACAGGTTTACTAAACTTTCAAAGTTTAGTAAACCTAGCAAAAAAAATTCCAACTAGCCGTTTTTTATACGTTTACTTACGTATAAAAACGTCTTAAGCATTTGAAATAAAATGAATTCGAATGAGTAGAAATTAAATTTACATTTTTACCCCTCCTTCTTTTAGGCTAACATCAACTTGCCTACCACTAGGCTGCTCATACTTTCCCTCGTAAATTGATAAAAGAGCTTTGTCAATATTGTGTACTGCAGGCTATAACACAATAGATAATGCAGCAGATGACTTAATGACTACTGTAGAAGATTTATGCAAATTAGGTATAGATATTCATACTTTCCCTAACCAAGAAAAACATCAGCCTTGGGACTATTTTTAAAGTAATAGAAATAGAAGCATTCGATCAAAGCATTGATCTCTACATCAAAAAAGAAAAAAAGTCAATGGTTCTTACCTATGAAGTTTGTAAAAACCTTTTAGTAGAAAAAATCTAATTGCCATCCTCGGAACTTTAATCCTAAATTCCAAAGTGGACAAATTTGAGCAGCTTTACATCCTTCCCTTTTCTTTGGTCCAGGTGGACTTTTTGAATCTCCCCATAGCTTTTGCTTCTGATTTACCAAAATTATACTTTACGCTCAAATAAAGCTTTTGACTTTCCCATCGGTTCACCCAATGCACGTCAACATTATTATATTGAGAAGTTGCATCCCATCTGCTGGTGTTGAACAAATCATAAAACTTCAAACTAAAATTAAATTTGTCCAGCACATAATTTAAGCTCGCACTACTAAAAAGAAATAAACAGGTTTACTAAACTTTCAACATTTAGTAAACCTTACAAAAAAATTCCAACTAGTCGTTTTTTATACGTTTACTTACGTTTAATTACGTTTAATTACGGATAGCATTTTAAGGTGACATATACCTTTCTAGAGTTTAAAATCATTTTTCTTCATATGCCATCTAAATTTTCTATCTTTCGGATATGTCAGATGTTATTCAATTTCATAATCTTTCACATATCTTTATTTCTTTAATTGGAGCGATCCTCCTATTGACAATCCACTTTAACATTAGAAAAAGATTTAAACCTATTCTTGATGAAGAAGAATCTCAAAATCGAGTGGATAAGGGTTTATTGCATCTAGGATTAGCCATGCTTACTTGGGTGCTTGCTGGTTTGTGGGCCTTCATTGGAGCACATTATGAATTTGCGAATCACTTTTCCTATCAAATTGGAGTTAATCTCTTTTCTATAATCAACAATGCTTTTTTATTGTTCGCACTATCCTATTTTTATTACGCCCCGAACTTTATAAACAATAAGGAGAAAAACGTAAACCTGATTATAGGCCTCATCGTTTTGGTAACCATAACCACCATGCTTATCTCCTATTTTGCAGGGGATCTTAGCTGGAATGGAATCAATTTAGTCACACTCCCTGACCTAATATTATCGGCATTTATTTGCTATTTACTTCTTGTCTCTTTGTACAAAACCTTCTACAATACAGGTTTAAAGATTGTTGCTATTATTTCTGCTGTTATGGTCATATTAATGTTTATTTCGCAATTACCAGGTGCTTTTGTGGAATTGAATGATGATTTCTTTTATAGCTTGATCAGAATAATTGCCAAGACCTCTCTAATCTCTTTGTTCCTATTACTAGCTACCACTTGGGTTATCAATTTAGCAAATAGACCAAAAGCCAATGAAATGAAAATTAAATTTTTAGATTGGTCTTTAATCAACCTTAACATTCCTTCCAAAAATATCGAAAATAAACAAATTGACTTTGGCTCTAAAACTACCCAATACAAGAACCTCCTTAAACTAGCAATCAGAAGAAAGTATGGTAGTGGAGAAGAGCAAAGTATTCTGGTAAATGCAGCTGGTGAAATTAAAAACCAAACTTATCTTTCTCGAATAATAGACAACATCAATCAAATCATTGATTTAAACGAAGAGGATCAATTAGAAAGAAGAGATCTTTTTACCTTTTTAGGTGAAAGTAAATACCGATTGCGAATTCTTCCTGAGCAAATTGAAATTGATGAGAACCTCTTGAAAGAATTCATCAAAACCCCTGAAAACAAAAGCTATTCATCCCTTTTGTAATTATTTGTAGTCAGCTCACAATTACTTACAAATCACTATTTTTTAGTATTCTTTGTTACAAGTCTTGACCTCTTTTTAAAGAATGGGCTTCTTTGAGCCATCGATGTCATCAAACTCAAAGCCTTATGTCGACTCAACAAAAATCTAAATCTTTTCTAGGACATCCCAAAGGATTGTTTTATTTGTTCTTTGCAGAACTTTGGGAACGTTTTTCCTTTTATGGTATGCGGGCTTTGCTTGTGCTTTACATGACAAAGCAATTGCTTTTTACTGATGAGATGTCTTTTGGTATCTATGCAGCTTACATGTCCTTGGTTTATTTCACTCCTTTGATCGGTGGGGTGCTTGCTGACAACTATCTTGGTTATAGAAAATCAATCATCATTGGCGGACTCTTTATGGCCTTGGGACATTTTCTATTGACTATAGAAACACCATTATTTTACTTTGGCTCTTTAGCACTTATAGTTGTTGGCAATGGTTTTTTCAAACCCAACATTTCAACTTTTGTTGGTAAGCTATATGCCAAGGATGACATTAGAAGAGATTCTGGTTTCACCATCTTCTACATGGGCATCAACATTGGTGCTGCGATCGCTCCTTTACTTTGTGCTTATTTAGCAGAACTTTACGGCTGGCATTATGGATTTATGCTTGCAGGTATAGGAATGTTAATTGGTCTTTACTTTTTTCACAGCGGTACACAAAGTGAAGTCTTTGGAGAAAAGGGTTTAGTTCCTGATCAAGAAAAGTACGATAAAAAGATTCTTGGTATAAATACAGGAAACTTTATTTTATTAATGAGCATTTTATCAGTTCCCATTTTTGCATGCATAATTAGATTTTATGAATTCGAACATTATTTAGTTTGGTTAGCATCATTTGTCATAATTGCTGCTATGTCATACATTTATCGCTCTGTAGACCCCATTCAACAAAAGCGGCTTTTAGTTATTGCTTATTTTACTGTTTTGATGACCTTGTTTTGGGCCATCTTTGAACAAGCGGGAAGTTCATTAACTTTATTTGCTGATCGAAATGTAAACTTAATCGGCATGAATGCTGCACAAACCAATAGCATCAACGCTGGCTTCATTATGCTTTTGGCAATTCCATTTTCTTATTTATGGGCAAGGCTTTCCAAGCTTGGGAAAAATCCAAATTCTGCGATAAAAGCTGGAATTGGTCTCGCCTTGTTGGGAGTAGGATTTATCATTTTTGCAGCTTCTGCGAATGGTACTGATGCCTTAGCAAGAACTCCGATGTGGTATTTAATTTTGGGTTACTTTGTTTTGACTGTTGGTGAACTTTTTATTTCTCCAATTGGCTTATCGAAGATGACTGAATTGTCTCCGCCAAAATACCTTGCCTTCATGATGGGCATCTTTTTCACCTCTTCTTTTTATGGTCATTTCTTTGCAGGTAAAATTGCAAAGATGACCAGTGTGACAGAAGGAAGTACAAATGTATTTTTTAATGGCATATGTGGGCAAGTAACTGAATGGATTACTAATCTATCACTAGAAAATGGAGCGACTCAGGGTCCTGAGTTTTTACAACTCTTGTCTTATACTGCAGTTTACGCAAACTTTGGTGTCATCACCCTACTGATTGGACTACTTTGTATTTTTATATCTCCCTTGATTAAGAGACTAATGGGTGGCATCGAATAAAGTATTTTTATTTAGTCGCATTTTTTATCAATTTAATTGCCCATCCGTAATGGGATGAAGTATTTAAAATTAAATAGGCGCCCAAAGAAGTGCTCCCTGTCCAAGAGTATTTTTTCTTTGTAAATAGTTCTTCATCCGTATGGGTAGAAATAATTTTTTGTACTTTTTTAAAGGAAGATTTTAAATCTTTTTTGGCTTTGGAGAAGCTTACTGATTGAGAGTCTTGCCATATTTTTTTATTCAACATTGGCAAAGTTTGCCAAGTATATCCTTTAGCAGGCATATCCGGCTTGCTGCCTTTCATTCCTACTTTATACCAAGATAAAAGTAGTAAATGCCATTCATGTAAATGTACTAAGACATCTCTGATGTTTTTATTCAAACCTTTTGTCATAAAATTTGATTCTAGTTTCTCTTTTGGTAAATCTTTCATCAAACCAAACAATTGATTAAAATTGTGTTGAGACAGCTGGATTAATTCTTCTTTATTTTTAGGTTTCGGCATACAATAAAAAGTATAAAATTTTCTAAAACTAAAATATTTTTCCTGGATTCAAAATCCCTTTTGGGTCTAAGAAAGATTTAACTTGCTTCATCAAATCGATTTCTTCTGCTGATCTGCAATACTTTAAAAAATTTTTTTTATCCAGGCCGATACCATGTTCAGCTGAAACAGACCCTCCTAATTTCTTTATGGGCCCGTAAACAATTTCATTTACTTCATTGCTTAAACTTGAATCTGCTTTAGTTTTATTGACAATGAAATGAATGTTTCCATCTGCCACATGTCCAAAAATATAAATGGCTTCTACCTCTTTTAATCGCAAAATTTGTTCTGACACTGCTGCAGCATAAGCTCCAATTTGAGCAATGGGTACACTGACATCAAAATGTTGATCATATAAAGAAGCAGAACGCAGCACTGAAACATTTTCTCGGATCCCCCAAAACCAATCCAAGTCTGAGCTTGTATGGGTCATCACAGCATCTAAAATCAACTGTTCTTGAAGAGCGTTCGTCAATAAAGTCTCCATTATTTTGTGGTCTTGGTTTTGGTCACTTCCTAAACTTTCGATGAGGACATAATAATTATATTCTCCAGCTATTGGTCTCTTAATCTGATGAACTGGATCAGTCATTTTCAAATAAGTATCTTTCCAAATCAATTCAAAACTACTCAGCGTCCCAGCTAAGGCTTGATCCATATATTTTAAAAAGGAGACGACCTTCTCATATTCATCAATCCCAACGTAAGCACTGTTTCTACTTTTTGGTGCCTCTACTAATTTCAAAACTGCTCTAGTTACGACGCCTAAGGTCCCTTCTGATCCAATAAATAATTGTTTTAAGTCATAGGCTGAATTATCCTTTATAATTTTCTTCATAGATGAAATTATCCGCCCATCTGCTAACACGACTTCTAAGCCAAGGACTAAATTTCTGGTCATGCCATACTTGAAAACTCTTAAGCCCCCTGCATTAGTAGATATCACTCCTCCAATTTGAGCAGAGCCTTTCGCTCCAAAATTTTGAGGAAAAAGCAAATCATGCTCATTTGCTTTATGGATAATGTTTTCTAAAATCACCCCTGCTTGAACAGTCATGCTTCTACTAGCAGGATCAATCTCTTCTATAATGTTCATTTTTTCGGTAGAGATGATCACTTCATCACCATTTGTTTCTGTAGAGCCAACAAGATTCGTTAGCCCGCCATGCACGAGAACAGCTTGATTATTTAGATGGCAAATTTTTAAAGTTTCAGAGACATCTTCTGTATTGGAGGCAAGAATAAGCGCTTTAGCTTGGAGAGGGAGGTGCATTTTCCAAATGTGAGTATATCTGCTTTCAAGTTGATCCCCTGTTAAGACCTTTTCTTTTCCTAAAGTTTGGATTAGAGTAGAAACAATACTGTCCATAAATTTAATCTTTCGAAGAATCGCTATTAGGTAAAAGACCAGACTAATCTATTCAACTATCTCATAATCAATACTTAACTTTCTGATTGCTCGATAAGCTGAACTGACTTTTTTTTCTGAGACTTCAATATCAACAGGATCTCCATCAAGCAAAATGTCAGTTAATTCCGTAGCCAAAGAAGAATCCATACCTAGTGCTATGTCTTCCAGCATCTTTTTAATCGCTCTTTTATCAGGTTTTGAGGCATCACAAGAAAGCAGGTTGATCTTCATAATTCAGTTTGTTCGTTGATGGCTAATGTTAGCCCGATGTTTGTAAATTAGCTGTTTATACAATGGCCAAAATTACAGATTCCTTTTCTTTAAACATTATTTTATCCCCAATAACTTTATTATGGAGCGCTTGACCTAGTGGTGAAGCCATAGAAATGGCGAAAATAGTTAATTGATCCAGTTTAATTTTGCCAAGTCCGACGGAAACATAAATGATGGTCTCTCCAAGATTCAAAAGTGCCCCGGCTTCGACTTTAATCGAAGTTTTAGAAGGAGGGATTTGTTTCATGTCAGATTTCAAACCTAAGGCAATCGCAAGACGCACCTCGTTTCTTTGTTGCTCGTTTTGCATCATCGCTCTGCCTGTTTCGTATTTATCCCCGACACTACTTTTGGTTTCATTGTCCCTCGACTCTATAGCAGCATCGATGGCATTTTGAGCCGTTTCAATTTTTTTATTGATTAATGCTAAAACTTTCTTGTGCGCCTTTTGCTTTAGATTTTCGTTTATTTTCATAGAAAGCTCATGAAAAAGAGATTTTTAATTATTCTGTTTTAATAAAAGTCTTCACCTCCTTTTCCTTTTCATTCATTACAAGTAAGCTATAAATACCAGGATCTAAATCCTTCACATCCAGATTAATAAATGCGTCATTGCTATAGATTTTTTCTTTATGTACAGCAACTACTTGACCTAAGGTGTTGTAAATTTCGATCGATACATTTCCTTTGAATGAGCCATCGAGATCAATCATTAAAGTGTTGTTGACAGGATTTGGGTGAATCTTTATTCTTTCAATTTGTTCGACAGCAGCGGTAGAAACCAAATTAGAACCAATTTTTATGTTATCAATTAAGGCAATGTCACCTACTCCAATCCCATCAAACTGAGCACTTTGCCAGTTTCTAGTTTCAAAACACATTTCTACAAAAGAGCCTGCATACTCACTAAGGTCGAAAAAGTGATTTACAAATGGATCTCCAGCATAGGTTTTAGGATTAAAAGTTTGAGAGATTTGTTCGCCATCAGCCAAAAGTCTTAAACTACTTGCGAAAGGAATGTCTCTACCAAAAACATCTCGGTATGAAATTGAATATTTTTGCTTAAGATCAAAGGTCATAAAAACATCTGTCATGTTGGTGGCATCTACACAAAAACAAGTTTTGGCAATCAATCTTTCATTGACTTCCCAGATGTTGATGTCATTTGGAACTCTTAACTCACCCCGATTATTTAGAGCATCTCCTCCTGTCATTTCTAAAACAAAAAATCCATCGTCTGATTCCGTATTAACGTTTGTACTTACTTTTGAACCAGCACTTTCCAAGGTGTACAGAGAATCTAAAGAAGCTTCCTGAAATTCAAAACTGATGCACGTTCCTTCAGAAACAATGATTGGGTTAGCGATTACACGAACATCAATGGAATCATTCGATAAAAACTCATCTTCCTCAAAATTTACCCACGCCTCAAAATTTGTATTTCCCACTCTATTTTCAAAATCCAATTTTTCGTCAAAAGTAACCGTGTATTTCTCATCGGCATACAAGGTTCTATCTAAGGTAAATGTTTCTCCACTTACCTCATTTCCGTTTAGAGCAAAATATACTTCAAAGCTTGTTCCTTGTGGGATAGAATCGCATCCTTCAAACAACAATTCTACAGTAATGGATTCTTCGTTTTTAAAGCAAGAAGAAACGGGACTTATCAAATCGGTGGCTGCAAAATCTGTATTTTGATCTACCTCATTTATTATTTCTATGCTAATGGTGTCATTCAAGGCATTTGGGTCTTGATCAAAGGCGGTCCAAATTTTCAACTCATGGGTACCAATTCCGTCCAAACCTGTAACCGGAATGTTTGCTTCAAAAACCAATTGTTCGCCTCCAGCAAAATCATTAGAGAGTTCAATCGTGTCAAACATTAAATCTCCTCCGTCCACTTGGTAAACTACAGGAATTGGAACATCGCTTTCAATAATGGAATCGCAAGCATTGTATTGGATGCTTATTTTAGGAAATTCAGATTCGCTTAAACCACAATTATTTATGGAGGGATAATTAATGTTTTTCAATGCTATATCAAATTCTTGCAAAGCATCTCCCAAGCCCACTGCTTGCCAGGCACGAGCCGTTTGCACATATTCATTTGAACATGGCCCATATAAATCTGCAGCAGCTTGTAGACTCCCTTCTCTAGCGTCAATGTATTGTGATTCTCTACTGAGGTAATACCTTAAATTTCTGAATGCTATTTTAGCAGCTGCATCTAGCCCTAAACCTTCAACTTGATACGCTGTGCCATTGTCGTTCACACCTGTTCCTCCTTCTGTCAATAGGTAAAACCAATAATTTTGAACACTACTGTTGGTATGAACACCACCATTATCGTCTTCTCTTGTAAACCAATTCTCTCCTTTGTAAGTATCTGGATCTCCCCTTTCGTTTGGATTAATCATACTTCTAAAACCCATACCATTGAATTGTGCATCTTCAGCCATAAGCCAATCCGCAGAATCTGGTATAGCATAAAATTCTACTGCCGCTCCTATAATGTCACTAAAAGATTCATTGAGTGCTCCTGACTCATCACGGTAAACCAATCTTGCAGTATTTTGGGTGAATCCATGCGCAAATTCATGCGCTACTACGTCAATGGTTGTTAATGGCGACCAGCCACCTGTTCCATTCCCATCTCCAAAAGAAGCCCAGCTTCCATTCCAAAAAGCATTGACAACATTAGAATCGTAATGAACATAGCTGAGGTAGGCCATGCCTTGATCATCAATGCCATCGTAGTCATGCTTTTCTAACATGTAATCGTATGTTTTCTCTGCGGCCCAATGGCAATCTGTTGCTACTTCATCAAATTGTTTATTGAAATTATTCCAAATGTTGTCGTCATCATAAAAATCTTCTGCTGCTCCAAAGAGTAGCCCGCCTTTCATGTTTAAGGTATGAATACCCCCGCCTCTCGAATCTTCTTTTAAGCGGTACATGTTTGGTCCTATCGAATCTGTAGTGATTTGTTGGGTACCACTGTATTTAGTGTTGGCAGTTGCAGGAACATCTGAGTGATTATGCAAAAGACTATATTTGTCTACTATTTCTCCAGTCGAAGCATTGATAAAAACTTCAAACATCATTAATGGAATTTCAGCTTGAATTTCCATCTTGTAGCACAATTGAATGTTTATATTTTCAAGTCTATTGATTGGATTAAACCAAACCAGTTCTGGTGAAGGGTAGAAACTTTCTTTTTTACAGTTGCTGATTTGGCAAAGCATTTTTTCTGCTCCTTCATCTTCCCATAAATATTTTTCTGCTGGCAATGCTTCTAGTGCATAAGCTATGGCTTGCTCTTTTGAAAAAATGGTAGGCAATGATGAGTTTAGATGTTTTACCCATTTTCCATTGAAGGTTTTCAATTTCCCTTCACTTTCGTGAAAAATTATTTCTCCTCCTTCTACTGGGATTCCTTTATGAAATTGAGTATATTTTTTGTGTGTAATGCCTAATGCATCTGTTTCTTCTTTGAAGAGGATTAATTCATTTTGAGGTGAAATTCCTAAAGACTCTAAATCATCTGCTAGAAAACGCGCTACACTTTTTTGATCTGTGTCTTTCCATTCAAACCAACCTTCCTTTTTCTCTATAAATTTGTCATTCAAATGAACGGTTTGGGCATAGGAATTAGCTGTAAACATTAATAAAATGCTGATTACTAGCTCTTGTAAATAATTCTTCATCAAACTAAATTGAGGTGTGGTGAAATTAGCTTTACTTTTGTGAACAACAATATAGCATTATGGTTCGATAATTTAGGGCAAACAAAAGACAGATTAGGTAGATAAGTTATGCTATCTTATTTTTTTACAACAAAAGGATCAAAATTTTTTATAAAGGTGCAGAAGATGCTTTAAAGATAGGTCTTAGATTTTTTGAAAAACTAAGACTGAAAGTGTTTAAGTTTTATTGCATGGAGACATGATCACACGGTTCAATTGCCAGGGCATCAAATCGCTTTTTTACAATAATATAAAAACAGGTTTGTTTTGTTCTTTTTTTAGAGGCAAGTGTTCAAGAGAATCTAACCATAACTTTTTTCTTTTTTCAAAACTACATTCAGCAGCTAATGCTAGATCAGCTCTTTGGCCCTTTCCCATCAAAGTATTGAAGCTTTCTTTTATTTTATTGATTATACTTTTATTTATATTTTTCATGATAAGTAATTTTGATCTTTTCAAGTATTCTTTTCATGGACATGACGGTGCTGATCTCACAAAGGGGGACAGTTTGTCACAAAAGGATCAAAAAAAAAATTTAAAAGAATCAAAAGATTTATTCATTCTGTGCATCGCTAGGATTCGCTCTGAATCTCCTTGTTAGAAACAAGTTTTGTTTTTTATAACACAAAGAAATATGACATTGCTACATTATCTACCTAAGATTTCTTTATACAATCGATAAACTTGTAAGTCACCAAAACCATAAATGGGTTCTTTTGCACAAAAGGATTTGAAAACAAGTCCGAAAGAAGTGGCTCCAGTTTCTTGCATGATATTCATTAAAGCTTTCTGTGGTCTACCAAGCTGTCCATCTTTTGGGAAACGATCGATTTGGGCTTTGACAGCAGGAATCAAGAAGGGTAATTTTTCTTTCAAAGATTTAGCAATTTGGATCAAACTTGAATCATCATTTTTTTGGTAAGCCGTCCATAATTCCGATAAAGAATGTAAAGTCCTCTTATCCAAATCAATGGCATTTTCTTGAGCACTTTGAAGCTCAAAATCGTCCATACCAGCAAAACTATAAGCAGATGATTTTTTAGGTAGCACTAAATACACATGTGGTGATGATTGAGCTATAGAAATGAGATGCGAGACAAACCAAAAATTTACCTGACAAAATAAATCTTCTTCAAACCATAAGTAAACAGGCGATGAATCAGGAAGTTTTTTGATTTTCATTATTTCAGGGACAGAATAGTCAAAATAATCCTCCCTTTTGAAGCCTTCGTAATGCTTTTCAATAAAATTTGCTCTTAATTCGAAAAGAGATTCTAGGCTGTTTGCTTTCACTTCTCCATCGACTAAGCAAAGTCTAGCCACTATTAATTGTCCTTTTATGCTTAAAGGAAATCTTTCCTTGAGTGCATCTCCGTTTAAGATGTGATATTTTTGCAACAAACAAGCTTTTATTGATAAACAAAAATACACATTTACTTTAAAGGAATTAGCGCTATGTTTTTAGAAGTATTCCAAGTAGAAAGCCAATTAGTAATTAATTCTAAGGAGGTACTCTCCATAATTTGATAACAAGTGGCTATGTCTTCATTGATCCAAGAATCTAAATAACTCACCCCATTTGGTAAATTTAATTCTTGCGCATAGAATCTATTGTATAATTCATTTGTTTTCTCTGGAATAAAATCTTCGACGATCATGTATTGATTAGATTCTGCCAGCCTTCTTTGTAGACTATGATTATTTCTTTGCATAAGTGTGCTATTTTCTTTGATCTAAATACAATTCCCACTATTAAGGGTTGCAAGATAAAGGTGCTATCTTAATCTATTTCGTTGCATACTTCTGTAGATTTTAAGCACTTTCATATTTCCTTTTTTTGGATAAAAAGAATTTATACTCCGATTTGTTGGTCACCTTTGACAAAGCTAGTAGGATATTTTTCAGAGATTTTTCTTTATCCTTAGTTTTGAAGTAATACTCAGCAAAAGTAGCATAATACAGGTGAGCTTTTTGTGCCAATTTTGCTGGGTCAATGTCATCAAGAAACAATTTTGATTCCTTAAAATTATTGAGTTGAAGGTTTACAACAGCTATGCTTAATTTTATATTAGCAGAAGCTTGTAATTTATATAATTCTCGATACCATTGATCAATAATTTTCCAATTTGTTTTGTCAAAACTTGGCGCTCTCAGATGCTCTGAAGCAATTGCTGCCTCATAATGGTAAGAAGAAAAACGATCAATGCCCTCTACTGCTTTATTCATGGCTTCATTGCCCATAAAAATCAGGGGCATGTGCCATTTAGATCGATCTTGTTTGGAAAGATTTATCAATTCGTTTTGCTCATTGACTTTCGCTTCTAACCTAGCAGCATGGAAACACATCAAAGCAAACAAAGCATGCGCATTGTTTGTCCTTAAAATGGGTTTGTTAATCATCATCTTGAGCAGTCGCATTGCTTCGGCGCATAAATCTTTTCGTATGACGATTTCTTTTTTATTGGAATGAAATCCTTCACTAAAAATCACGTAAAGCACTTCTAGCACTCTAGCTAATCTCGACGATAATTCTTGACCAGAAGGAATTTCAAATTCGATGTTTTCTGTAGCGATTAATTTCCTAGCACGTTGAAGTCTTTTTTTGATTGTTTCTTGTTTTGCCAAAAGGGCTGATGCTATTTCATTTATACTAAAACCAGAAATTGTTTTAAGTGCAAAGGCAATTTGTTCTTTAGGGTCGAGCATTGGATGGCAAGCTGTAAAAATCATTCTTAATTGGCTATCCTCCACTTCGTCATCGAGAAATAATTCTTCCAATTTTAGTGCTTCAATGACTTTTTCCATTTTAGCAGGTCTTTCTTTTTCAGCATTGATGGATCTAAAGATGTCTATCATTCTATTTTTAGCCGCTGCTGTCAACCAAGCTTCTGGATTCTCAGGCACTTTATCTCTCCATGTATTGATTGCTTTTATGAAGGTATCTTGTACAGCATCTTCAATGGTTTCCAAGTGTTGGAAGCCAAATTTCTTAGTTAGAATGGAAACCATCTTTCCAAACTGATGTCTGAAAAGATGGTCTATAATTTCGTTCGGCATTAGTTAAATACCATTACTTCCCTAACTTCAACAGCTCCTCCTAAATCATAGTCAGGATAATCTTGAGCGATCGCTATTGCAGCTTCGTAATCTTTGGCTTGGACGATGTAGTAGCCTCCGATCACTTCGGTATTTTCTGCAAAAGGACCATCAGTTACTGTTCTGTTTTCTCCAGTAATTCTTTTTCCACCTGCAGTAAGTGCTTCTCCGTTTTTAATGATCCCTTGTTCTCTCATTTTAGTATTCCAAGCGAACCATTTACCCATTCTTTCTTGCATTTGTTCTGGCGAAAGGCCTAAAGTTGCGTAATCTGATCCTAAGAAAATTAACATAAAATCTTTCATCTTTTATAAATTTTGATTGTTTAAAAATAAAGTAAATATTTTGAATTTTTAAGCCGGTATTCCTCCCCAAACGTTAATGACGCCTGACATCAAGCTTAGACTTATAAACCAATAGCCCAAGTAAACCAAGAAGTACTTGAAGCTCTTATGTTCAAAGAGAGTTACGTATCCGATGAGCGGAACTATAAAGGTTAAAATAGCTACGATTGCATGCACCATTCCATGGCCGAAGTCTAAGTGTGAGCTTCCGTAATCAGCCATAAAAGCAGCTCCTGATCCTTGGTGTAATAAAGAAGCATCACCGCCTACCATTCCAAAGGCTCCAAATTGATGGACGGTTAAAGCAAATAAACCATTGGCAATTAAAAAGTTGAGGATTAGCGTGGCAAAAACTTTCCCTTTGCCTGTTGGGACTCTATTTGCACCAGACAAATTGGCTAGATTATACCAAGTCTCTCCACCGAAAGCTTTGTCATGGAACCATATGTATCCAAAGACGAACGGAATGAATGAGGCGGCGATTAAAACTAAAAAATTAGGTAACATGATAAAATATTTAAGTTCATAATTGATTTCATAGGCATGACGGAGCGGAAGTCAAAAAGGGGGACAAGTTTTTTTAAAAAATTAATTTTTTCTTCAAAATGAGGCTTTTACAGCACAAAAAAAGCCCTTACTATCAGCCTAAATGGCTGATAGTAAGGGCTTTCTGTATTTTTTTGGATAAATCATGAATAAATAAATAAACCCCAGTAGCCTTGGATAAGGCTACTGGGGTTTTATCTATTTAGCTGCTTTTACAAATCGCTCATGATGTATCGGAATACCTTTATGCCTTATTCTCAATATATACAAGCCATCCTGTAAATGATGTATGTTTAAACTCAGGTGACGACCATTTAAAGCATGTTTTTCCTTGCTGATTAATGTCCCATTGATGGCAAGGAGTTCAAATTCAAAATCTCCTTCATCATATTCAGTTTTCCAATTTAAATGTAGAATTTCAGAAGCTGGATTAGGAAAAAGTTTGAATGAATTTAATATAACCTGATTGGCTTCAATGCTAGAACTAATTTCCGAATCTTCTTTTCTCTTTTCCTTATCTGCATCTATACAGAATAAGAATTCACAAGCAGTTTTGCCTTCTTCTGAGATACCAAATAAGTCAAAACAAAATTCTTGTTCAAATGGCTCCTGGTCAATCAAGTTGAATGAAATGTAATCTTTCTTTAGGTCCATTTTTAAATTCGTTATAAGATTACCTCTTTGTTTTTCAGCAACCATTAAAGTTGCTACATCAAAGTCGCTCAGGTTTTTAATGTTTAATTCAATCGCATATTCTTTAGTCTTTGTTGTATTTTTTCCTATGTTTTTTGAGACATAATCAAGCACCTCTAAATTTTTACAATCATCAATGCTTGTAAAAGAATTGCATGGTGGAAAGTCAATATCCACCTCCCAAGTACAAGTAATGTTTGAACCTAAAACACTGCCCACGAATTGTACAGTTTGAGTACTAACTCCTGCCACTGCTCCAAATGGTAGACTTACCTCTCCATTTGGCGGAACTGTGGCAGAAAGAGGAGACATTGGAAAACCTGGAGTTAACATCTGAATGCTTAAGGTAGTTTCAAATGGATTTTGAATGACCATGTTTCCAAAGTAAAGATTTAAACCTGGCAAAATATCAAAGCAGCTTTCAATCTTAGCATAAATATTTACATCTCCACAGCAATCTGGAGCACCAAATTTAAGGTCTACCATACAAAATTGATCTAAAACAGCATTCCATGCTGAAAAATAAACTTTTACTACATCTTGCGAGCTTGGTGCGCTTACTTGCAAGACGTATTCTTGTGTTTCTCCACTTGCTAAAATTGTAGGTGATATTTCACTGACCTCAACATTCGGATTTTCAGACCATGCGTCCAAACCAACTAAATGAGAGCCGTTGTTTAATAAGGTAACAGTCAATTGATATAGATCATTTGTACCATCGTTTCCAATACAATTTACTTCATAATCTTCAACCTTTAATTGGCATTCTTCTTCTTCACACTCTTCTACAATGTCTAATATTATTGCTGGAGATGTATATTCACAATCATTTGGCGTAATGATGGTCAGATAATAAATACCTGTCCCAAATTGATTTTGATTAAAATCTATAATATGCGCAAAAGGATTATCGGGATAAGTACCTCCATGTATCACATTTCCTTCCTCGTCTTTCCACAAGTATTTGTATCCTTGAACAGGTGGTATTTCCCAAATGATGGGACCATTCGACGGATTATCTTCTTTACAAAAAACATAAGAACCGACCATTAGATTTTCAAAACTTGGAGGGTCTTCTACAGTTTGTTCTGCTGAAGCTGTACACCCATTTGCATTGGTCACTGTTACTGAGTAGGTACCACCATAATTTATGATTTGCTCTTCATTGCTGTTATCATTATTCCAAATCAAATCGCAAGGTTCATCATTACAAATGACATCAGCTTCCAAAACAGTTGGAATACAGAGGTCTTCGGAGTTAATGATCACACTAGGATTTGGGTGTGGGGTAAATTCAGTACAAATTGATCCCGTACAATTCGTCACTTCATCAGTGACGCTGACGCAGACTTCATAAGTTCCACTTTCTTCTAAAACAAAACTGTTGCTGGGAATAAGAGTTCCACTCGGAGAAGTAATTTGCCATGCTACAAGCATCTCACCAGGTATGTTTGGATAATTGGTGCTTAAAAACATAGTCTCTCCTTCACAAGGATTATCAATTCCTTGTATACTTGGTGTAGGTTCTGGAACCAAATTTATATAGTTTGTTTCTAAACTCAACAAGCAGTCTACCCCATCACTTATGTCCAAAACATAAACGCCTGGTTCAAAAACAGTGATCTGTGCTCCAGTTCCAATTGGATTTGAATCTCCTTCCAAAAACCAAGTGTAAACTAATAGCGGATTACTAGTATTTGCGGAAGCTTGTAAAATGACACCTTCAGAAGCACAAACAGGTAATGGTCCTAATATTGTAATGGTACCAGCAATAGTATTCTCGTAAATGTTTATTTCTTGAGAAGTACTTGAGGAGCAGCCATAATTATCACTTACCGTTAAAGTAACCGTGGGTGTACCCACAAAATCAACGTAAAACTTTTCAGGAGAACTTAGTTGAGACCCAGAGTTGTCACCAAAGTCCCAGAGATTACTCGAGTTTCCTGTTGAATTATTTACAAAATTCAATACTGTTCCTTCACAAACTTCATCTTCTACAGAAAAGTTAGCATTAACTGGTTCCGGTATAGTCACTTCTTGACAAAATTCACATTTGGCTCCATCTAATGGACTGACAACAAACATGCAGACATCGACATTCCCAGGCTCTAGAGGAGTGTCTTCAATGGAAACGGAAGAATTGGATTGACTTGTGCTGAAAAATTCATTTTCTCCTTCCTCATAAAATGAATAAGTATTTGGAGAATAGCCAGGTAAGAAATTGGAATAATCATAAAAATGAATCCGGTAATCATTATCAGCATTTTCATCACAAGTAATTTCCGTTAAAAATTCAGGCACTAGTGAAACCGTAATGGTAGTTGTTGCAAAGCACACTAGATTAATGATTTCACAACTAACGGTATAGTAACCGGCATGATCATACGTATGGAATTGAGTTGTAAAAGGAAATTGTCCTAAACTAAAACTATCGTCTCCAAAATCCCAATTGACTAAAGAAAAGATGCCATTGCCAACTAATTGAAATTCAAAATTATTGCAATTTTTTGTAACCTTGATTTCATATACTGTGCAAGGTTCACCACAATCATCTTCTGTGATGGTTTCAGTAACTGTTTGAGTACATTCAATGCCATTTCCATAATCTGCTGTCACTGTCAAGGTATAATTGCCTGGATCCCATAAACCCAAAAGGCTCGGCCCCAAGGTGGTACTACCATCTGGATGTGTCCACTCATAAGTCAAACTCAAAGCCCCATTAGGTAAATTTTGTTGCGAAGCATACATATCTACAGCTTCTGGATTCTGATTACAAATTAAAAAATTAGTTGGCGAAGTAACATAAGCTACTGGTAAGGGTTTTACATCAATTGTTTTTGTAGTCGTGACGGTTTGATAACAACCATCAAAATCTTCATAAGTCAGAGATAAGGTCACTGTTTGTAATCCTGGGATATCATAGGCTCCAGTATTAAAAGGTCCTTGATATCCTGAGTTTTGACCAGATATTACGGTTCCATTTCCAAAGTTCCATGTATAAGCTGTTATTGATTCTGGGAAGTTTACATTAAAGGTTTGGAATACTAATCCGGAACCTTGACAGGTAGTTACCGGCCCGATGATCGGAGCTTTAAATAGTCTTTTATAAATAACTTGATAGCTAGTAGTTTGTGATTGGCCACATAGTGAACCTGATGCAATAATATTGAAGCCATTTGATCCATCTGTGGGCAAATGTACGTTTAATATTATTTCTCCGGTATTTTGACCGGAGACAATTGTAGCAAGATGTGGTGGATCAATCGTCCACTCTAGATCTTCTCCACCAGAAGGGTTTATTGAATAGACGAGTTCGCAATCTCCTTGCACAAATTCTGCTCCTTCAATTGAAAATTGCCCTGTAGGAATTATAGGCACATCAATACTAACAGTTTCTGAAGGACAATCTGGTTGTTCGATCGCATGTTGGCTTAAGGTCAATAAATAATTACCTGAAGCATCCCAATCAACTATAATTTGATTTCCAATTGATGTTGTTTCAGTTGTGTTTTCAATGACACCTCCTGAAACTTCCCATCTCAAATAATATCCATTTTCTGCCGCAGCAGTATAGGTTCCCGTCCCATCTAAGCACACAGCGTCAAATTCATCGATCAAAGGAGTTGGTGCATTTTCTATAACTTCAAAATAGTGTAAGCCGTCTTCACAATAAGCAGATGATTCGATTTGTATACTATAAGTGTTTGGTGGTAAGAAAGACCAAGGGATGAAATTTTCTGACGTAGGTACTTCTCCAAAAAATGGATTTACTGAAGCAGGGCCATTTGATATGGTCCAATTTGCCATCCCTTGCAATACATTGGAGATGCCATAAGTCGGAGTACCACCTTCACAATATTGTGCAGGTCCAAAAATGTTCATCTCAGGTAGTACCGTAATGTAAAACTGTTTTGTTAAATCCCTTGGACATTCATCTAAGGTAAAATTGTTTGTAACAACCTGTAAGGTGCAAACACCAACAGTCCCGCACTGGACCAAAACAGTGTTCGAAAATTCACCATTAACTGCTGTTATGCCACTTGGTGAACCATCAAGTGTCCAAACATAATCCGATCCTGGAAGCGCAGGAATACTATAAAGCGCAGCTTCATTAGGACAAAGAACTTCTTCACCTGAAATCTCAATATTTTCATTGATCAAATAGATTATAATGGAAGCAGGTAGTTTACAAACTTCATCGCCGCAATCATTAACGCTAACAGTAACTACCCCATACCCAGAGGCCGGTGCTCCCCAATGGATACTTACTGTCGGTGAATATGGATCACTTTGTACAATAGTCCCTCCTGTAACCGACCATGAATAAGTCGCATTTTCTGGACAATCTAATGTGTTTGTCACGGCATAAACATAGGTCTCATCAACCTCAGGACATTCAGTATATGTTGGTTCAATATTAGGTGCATACGTTTCGTTCACTAGTACTTCAAAAACACTTTCATCTGAGCAAGCACATTCATTGGTAACGGTAAGCGTTACTTTATAGGTTCCTGCTGCTAAATAAGCATGTGTCGTTTGATTGTTATTGTCACTGAAGCCATCTCCAAATTCCCAAAGCACTGTTTCAACAGGTATTTCTAAATTAGTAAACACTACTTCTTGTCCCAAACATACTTCAACAAAATTGTTTGATGCAGCAGGCAAGGTTTCATATGCAGCTTCTGGTTTTTCAATAATGTCAATGCAATATACTATCTCTGTTTCGCAACCATTGCCAAGATCAATGGTGCAAACTACTTGACCTTGCCCTGCTTCTCCCCAATTCACATTTATAGAGTTTGTATTTGAAAATGGACTTGAAAGGTCTCCAAAAACAGCCCATTCATAAGAGGCACCTTCAATGTCCTCCACTGAATATTCCACTTCTGCGAATTCACAATGTGCAAAAAACAAATCTTCTCCAGCGCTTTTAAGGTCATCGCCACAGGTCACGCATTCTCTTTTATCCTCAACATTCAATTGATTGGAAGCATACATTATCGGTACCGTCAAGTCGATGCATTCTATTGATAGAAAATAATCATTACAATCAATGCCTCCATCGTTACAGATTGTAGCAGCAACTTGTCCAGGGCCTGCAACTTGAAATAGAATGTTGCCATTTTGATTAGCGGTTCCATTAGTAGCTGACCAACTTGTTGTTTGTCCAAGGGATGTTTCAATGGCATAATTAAAAGATTCTCCTACACAAACTATCGTAGGTCCAGTGATTACTTGAGCATCTAAAAGAATGTGAAAAAATAGAAAAGTGGAAATAAAAAAGAACTTGTTGAGCATATCTTTGGTATTAGGTTTTAAAATGTAAGCACTATAATTTTGAATAAGTACTTTCAAGTTAAAAAACAAAAACACAGTATTATTAAAGAATGAGTGAATGCCCAAGCAAGCTTGGTGAGTGCTTAACTTCCTAGGTGAGTGCTCTATTAACAAAAGTTTAGCCGATGTAACCCAAATAGAAAACAACAGTCAAATAAATCCAAAACAAAGTGAAGATTATGTGCACAATAGTTTCAAACAATTTGCCTTTCCATAGTTTGCTAGAATACCCAAAAATTTGGATAAGTAATCTTGCAAACCAAAAAAATGATAATCCTAAGCAAAGCTTTTTTCCTAAATCAGTTGAAACAAGATCTTGAGAAGCATTTGCACAAAGTAGTCCCATCAAAATAACCACTAATCCAATAAAAAAAGTATGGATGATCATCATTTGCCTATTGATTAAGGACAATGAAGCCAAGTCCTTTTTCCAGTCAAAATACTTCGGAAAAATGACATGCATTAAACCCAATGCAATCAATAAAAAACCAATACCTTTAATGTGCATTTCCATGGACTATGGTCATTTTTGTCATTAAGGGATTTAATTTATATTCTTTTTCTAATTTCAAGCTACTATTTTCTATTGCTTTTAACCAAGTGGAGCGTGCTTGAAAATGAAAAGCTCCCAAATTGTAACTTAGAAAATTAGGGAGATCTCTAAAATGTTCCACCAGTATAATCCTTCCATCATTTTTCAAAACTCGTTTTAATTCTAAAAAAAAAGAATGCAGTTCATCTGCTTTCCTAATTTCATGAGCTGCTAGAATCAATAAAATCAAATTCATCGATTCATCTTCAAAAGGTAGCTGATCGGTACTAATCTTTATAGTTCCAGGATATGGTGGATAAGCTCTCCTTGCTCTTTCAATGGAGATTTCTGTATGTAAATCTGGATCATAAAAATCAACTGCTCTATAATCATCGATGTTGTAAATAGCATTGATGAGCGTGCTCACTTCATCAAAACCTGCACTAATGCTTAATACCTTATGATCTGTTTCTCTAATCTTCAGCCAGTTCAGCTTATATAGACCCGATAAATCATAAACATATAGCGTCATGACTAAAGAAATTATCGTGCTTAAACAAATCAGAAGTGCTAGCCAGAGACTTAAATTTGCATAAATTCCAAACAGACAATAATAGGCTACAAAAAGTAATAGCACAAAGCCAAAAGCGAATAGATAAAAATGCCAATTAAATCTTATAACGTTTTTTATGCCTTGAAATGGTTTTCTTATTTCCATTTTTCAACTTTTGCTTTCTTCCAATAGTATGGAATATTTGTTACTTCAAAAGCATTGGCAAGTTGACAATTTTCAAATTTGAAATCATTAATAAAACCGATGTTGTAATCATCGACTTTTATGGCCTTCGGTTTCCAATTTGATCTTACACCTTGTATGATTAGTATTTCATCGCCCTTTACTGTAAATGTAAAAGGTAATGGTCCTGCAAATTTTCTTGCTGTTTTCCAATCCTTAAACGGAGATCCCTCTGGCAGTTGAGCTTCTACTTCTCTCCGATCAATCGATATAGCCAAACGTCCTTTTTTAGAAGTGCAATGCAAATGATCACCTTCAAAATGCTTTCGAAAATCACAAGTTTGGTAATTGTAATGCGTAAAAGTGTTACCTGCTAACTCCATCATTTTTCTGTTCGTAAAAGACTTAAGAATGTATAAACCTCTATACTTTTTACCGGTCTTGCTGTGATAATTTACAAATAAGCGGTAGCCCATTAGGAAGAAATCTCTTCCTATAATTTTAGGAAAACCTTTCGGCCTTAATCCTTTGGTTTCAACCAAAGCAATCGCCATAAAGGCCAAGTCTTCATAACAATCTAAAGTTAAAGGAGCTGGCAGCAAAGGCGCTAGCTCAGCTTTCGGAATAGCAAAACTAAGTACCATTGAGCTTTCAAAAAAAGCCTCTACTGCAAATGGATGGTTTTTTAATGATTGAAGCACCTTGTTTAATTTTCTTTAAAAACAAACTCGCTAACATACACTATTATACAAAACAGCATTGCAAAAATAATGTTCATCTTTCCCCACAATAGAAGTGATGATGCAAAGCAAATTTCCAATACATTCATCGTCAAAACAATGATAATCTGACTCCAAGCAGCGAGTTTTGATTTTATACGGCTGATGATCCAAATGGCCATCATTATTTCAAAAAGGCCAATCAAAATTGTTAGCTCTCTCGCGTAAGCTGTATTTAATATTTTGGCCACAATCTCTTCATGCCTAGGTACATAGCCTAAAACCTTACAATAAAAACCATTGACCAGCCAAATGAAGGCAATGATATAGTTTAGAACTTGCTTAATTTTGATAATTTGTGCTTTAAATAAACAAATAAATATGTCAACAAAAATATATTATTTATTGGGATTTCTTTTTTTGTTAAACTCCTGTGCACAATTAAGTCATTTTCAAGATGCCAGAACATTGGGCGATGGTAATTGGCAAACGGGAGCATTGATAAGTGCCTATGGAACTACAGATACCGAAGATGATTTTTTCAATACAAATGCTATCCCATATGCAGTTATCTATGGATCAAATGGTTTGACCGACAAGCTAGATCTTCAATTTTCTATGTCGAGTAATCTAAATTTCTTATTTGCTCCAAAATATCAAATCGGAGGTACGAAAGAAAGTAATTGGGCCACTTCTTTAAATCCTGGTTTAGAGTTCCAATTAGGTGGTGACAATGGCTTTATCATAAGACCTCATTTAGGATTCATCACCACTTTCTACCCAAAAGAAGACATTGGTATTTCTTTGGAGCCAAAAGTGATCTTGCAATTTATTGATGATGAAGATTTCATCTATCCAGGTGGGTCATTAAGTGTCAAGTTACCTGTCGGAGAAAAGATCAATCTAGCATTGGGAGTTTCATTCTTTGGTATTCTTGGAGAAAATGCTTTGGATGATGGTGCAGTGCTTTATCAAGGTGGATTAAGTGGTTCTTATAATTTTTAATTGTTTCTTTCAGCTAATCCTTAAGCTGAAAATCCACTTCATCCCCAACTTTTAAAGCCTGGGCTTTTAGCAAGCTGGTCTCCGTTTTGAATACTTTATGAAGTATCAAGATAGTACATATAACTTTATCTCCTTCTACCTTTTTCGCAAGTAGCTTCCCTTTTAAGCTCGGAATAAAACCATTTTCCTTTTGCAATAATACTTCTGCTGGACTGCCCAAAGCCTTTACTTGTCCTTTGTTGAGATGAATAACTTTATTGGCTAAACTAAATATCTCATTAACATCATGACTCACCATTAGAATGCCGAGTTTTTGTTCTTCTTGAATGTCTTTTAAGTAAGCTTGCCATTTGCTTCTGTTTTGATGATCTAAGGCAGAGAGCGGTTCATCCAAAAGTAATATTTTAGGCTGAGGAACCAGTGCTCTTGCTAAAGCAAGACGCTGTTTTTGGCCGCCAGAAAGGTGATGGATGCTTTCTTTTTTTAATCGCTCAAGTCCCGCTAAACTCAATAAATGATCGATGATTTTTGAATCTTGATTTTTCTTTAAGGCAAAGGTCAAATTCTTTTCTACAGTCATGTTAGGAAACAAAGCGTAATCTTGAAAGACGTAGCCTATTTTTCTTTCTTGAGGAGATAAATTGATTTTCTTATTTTTGTCGAACCAAATTTCATCATTGACAACAATGCTTCCTTCATCTGCTTGCATTAAACCAGCCACCATTCTCAAGGTTGAAGTTTTCCCAGCTCCTGATTCACCAAAAAGAATCGCAAAACTTTGTGTATGAATGTGGACATCAAGGTGAAGTATCATGTTCCCTTCCGCTGCTTTTAATGCTTTTATGACATTGATTTCAATCATTTCCAAAACCTTTTAACGTATCCACCATTTATCAAATAAACAAAGAGCAAAATTGAAAAGCAGATGATGACAAGTATTAAAGCGTAAAAATTAGCTTGTGCATAATTTAAAGCCTCAACTTCATCGTATATAGCAATGGAAGCAAGTTTCGTTTCTCCAGGAATGTTTCCTCCAATCATTAATACAATCCCAAACTCTCCTATCGTGTGTGCAAAGGATAAAACGAGTCCAGTCAAAATAGATGCTTTTATATTTGGTAATAAAACATACCAAATTGTTTCCCATTTTGATTTTCCTAAAACATAGGAAGCCTCCCTTAAAGAGCTCGGCAATGAACTAAGACCAGATTGAATAGGATGGACCATAAAAGGTAAACTGTATATCACTGAAGCTAAGATTAGACCTGTGAAGGAAAACAAAATCTTTAGACCGATCACCTCGGAGAAAAATAGTCCGAAAGCTGAAGATGGACTAAAGGCTACAAGCAAATAAAAGCCAATGACAGTTGGTGGCAAAACTAAAGGCATGCTGACCAAGGTCTCAAGAATCGGCTTCCATTTAGATTTACTATTTGCTAACCAATATCCTAAGGGTATTGAAATTATCAATAATATAAACGTTGTGACAAACGCTAATTTAAAAGATAAAAAGAGTGGAGCCCATTCCATCAAGCAGTATACTCAATTTTATGAAATTAAAAAAGTAGAATAGGGATAGTCTTTATTCTTCCAAGTTCTGGCATTCAAAACCATAGTTTTTCAAAATCTTTTGAGCGTCTGCTTGAAACATGAAGTCGTAAAACTGTTGGGCTTCTTTTTGCTTGAGTGATTTATTCTTAATGATTAGCATTCCGTGCATTATGGGTGAATACCAGGATTCATCAACCAATCTCCATTCGCCTGCATCTTTTAAAACTGGTGCCTTTAGACTTGCCAAAGAGGTATAGCCACCTGTAGCGGCTTTTGAAAGAATAAATTGGTTGACTTGGGCTACACTTTCTCCAAACACTAAATCCTTTTCAATAGTTTCCCATAGATCTAAATGAAGCAAAACCTCTTTTGCAGCTTTTCCATATGGGGCAATTTTGGGATTTGCGATGGCAAGTTTTAATTTACTAGGTGTTTTTTCTAAAATAGTGTTTACATTAAATCTTTCATCATTGGACCAAAAAACTAATTTTCCTTTTGCATAAAGTTTGGGGGCATTTTTTGAAAAACCTGCATCCTGTATTTTTTTTGGAAAATCCATGTCTGCTGCTACGAAAACATCGAATGGAGCGCCTTCGATAATTTGAGTACTCAACTTCCCTGAAGACCCTAAAATCACATCAGCTTTGATGTTGGTTTCTGCTTCAAAGGCATTTATTATTTCTTGCATGGGAAACTGCATACTTGCAGCGGTAGCAATCCTTAAATTTCTAAGATCTGTTTTACTTTGACAGCTATACAAAAGCATCAAACTAAATGAGAGGCCTAAATAAAGATTTAACTTCATGCTTTAATGCTAAGTCTGTGTGGACTGGTGTTTGGAATTCTTTCAATGATTCCTCTTGCTTCTAGATCTAGTTTTACTGTAACCACATACCAGATGACTTTTCCATCAAAATTCTTTTGTAGTTTTTCAATGGCAAGATCGCTCAAGCTTTCATAACTGATTTCCTTTTGTTTCTCAATGGTTTTTAGAATAAAGTTTTTGACTGTTTCGTATTTTGTTCTAGAAATATTGCTGCCTTTTTTACCTTGAGGATGTAAAGTCAATATTTTATCGTCTTGCATGCAATTAGATTTTTACATTAATTGTTGAGCAAATATACAAAGTCCGAATGTATTATCTAGACCTGGTATATTTTCATGTTTATGTAAATGTCTACATTTTATGCTCCGAAAGTATGAACTTTGCTAT
This sequence comes from uncultured Saprospiraceae bacterium, assembly GCA_937941095.1. GTDB lineage: Bacteria > Bacteroidota > Bacteroidia > Chitinophagales > Saprospiraceae > JALZVN01. Next base: position 34,294 of record CALDYJ010000187.1, read on the forward strand.
TTAACAGCAACCAAAACTTCTACTTCTGCATCAGCAGGGTTTTGTGCTTTTTCACCGTAGATTTCGAAATCTGCAGTGAACACTCTATCTAAGTTTTGCTCCCAAATGCTTAGCCATGTTCCATAAACGATTCCTTTGCTTAAATCGCCTTTTGCAACAAATTTTTGGTAGGTTCCACCTTCAAAATACTGCCCTACCATACCTACAGGAATTTCATCCAAGGTGGATACCTTACAACCTAGAATCGTGTCGTACGGCTTTGTGTGATCTCCCTCGTAATTAGTATATATTGAATAGACTTCTTCACCTGTTTTATTGGGAATTTGAGCAAGAATTCCTTCAGACATAAATCTAGTCCACAATTGACTTATGTCTTGAGCGGATTGCCCATTTTCATTGCTTGTTTTGACAGAAATACCTATTAAATAAAACGATTCGATCTTAAGCTTTTGCATAATTTTGAATTTTTAATGGTTTAATTTTTTATTCAAAACAAAGATATAGGCCACTTATGTCAAAGGTGTGTCAGGGGTCTTATCCCATTCTTTTTTTCTTTCCTCAAAGTATTCCTGCAGGCTTATTTTGTGGGCTTCAAAATGATCTGAACTAAGTGTCAAGGATTTAATGCAGTCCAACCGAAAGGTTCGAAAACTCTTTCTCAAGCGACAAAAAGCAATCAACAACCAATTTCCTTGAGTATGCAGTAATGCAAAAGGCTCTACCATTCTTATGCTTTCTTTGTTTTGCAAAGAATGATAGGTTAAATGAATCAATTGATAATTTACAATGGCAGATTGGATGTTCATTAGATGATCGCTTTGCTGATCTTCTTCTTGTTGCGCTCTAATGTAAATCCGATCTTGTAATAAACTGACCTTGTCTTTTTGAGTATACTTTAAAATCGATCTGATTTTTTCGATGGCATTGCTGTATTGTCTTGAGAAACTAGCATCTGTATTTTTATTAATGATTTGTTCCGCTGTAATTAAAGCATTTGCTTCACTTTCCGTAAACATTACTGGAGGAAGTTTGTAACCTTCTAAAAGGCTATAGCCTTTTCCTTCTTCCGTCACAATTGGGACTCCTGATTTTTCAAGGGTCCGGATATCTCTGTAAATGGTACGAATACTTACGCCATGCTTTTCAGACAATTCTCTTGCCGTCAGCATCCGCTTAGATTGTAATTGGGTCAAAATAGTTGTAAGCCTTGCTAACCGAGGTTTTTCTTTATCCAATTTTTATTTTTTAAAAGCTTACTGAATGAAGTTTTTATTTTCACTTTGAGCAATTTTGAATTCCATCAAATTTTTCATCAATTGTGCCCGGTGTTTTGCTTCATCCGCCTTCTCACCAAAAAATAATTCATCTATTGTTGTGCTCCACAAAGCCAGCCACCTTTCAAAATGAATGGTCTTAAGCTTAACTTTTTTATTTAAAGAAATATGACTTAACATGACATTGCCCTTATAAGTTTGAGCTCCCAGCAGAATGGAATTCCAAAAATCATACATGGTTGGTAAATGCTTCTCTAAGGAAGTGCTCATATATTCTGAAAAGACAAAAGAGATCTGGTCGTCTTTAAGGACTTTTTGATAGAAATGATCAACCAATAATCTTACATCGTCAAAAGTAGCAATATCTTTCATTTATTATTCTAAAGTGTAGAACTGCAATTTAGAAAAACTTTGGTGATTACACATGGTGTAAAATTCATTTTGATCCTTATTCGCATATCCGATTATCCCCACATTAGAATCAAGGTCATTGACATCAGTTAATTGATTAAACTTATTGCTAGCAAGCTTATAGAGCCAAAGTTCTTCTAAACCATTTCTTTTTGAATTTAATATCAAGGCACTTCCGTCTTCGCTCATAGCAATCACAGATTCTGAGATGTTATTCTCAATAAATGGTTCTAGTTTATGCACTTGAATGTCAAACCTATAAATGTCCGTTACAGGCTTATTATTTTGCTTAACAATATTACAATTAAAGTACATGATGTTGTTTTCTTGATTGCTTATGAGGAATCGATCTAACAAAATATCTATGTCTTCCAAATCTGTCATTACTTCTTTCGTATATGTAGTCAAGTTTAAAACCCAAAGGTTATAGAATTCATCATTGATGCTGTTTTCATTGCTAGTAAACAATAGAGATTGCTCATCTTGACTAAAAGAAATTTGTTTGATGTCATAGTCATCTGTTCCACTCAAGGCCAGAAGATTAGTTTTTTCATTGTTGTTGATGTTGAAGGAAAAGATGCCTTCGGTTTTGCCTTGATCATCCTTTTTGATGTAAACGATCACATTTTCATTTGCTTGCCAAACAGCGCTTACGGCATTTGATTCTACTATGGAAATGTTTTGTGGATCATCGATGTGAAAATAAGATAGCTTATTTTGATCTTCAACAAGGAAAAGTTGATCATCACTAGAAAGGCTAAGATGATTGAAAGATTTATTTTCAAATACAATTTCTTGATTTGGGATTATTTTATTTGAACCAGATGTCATACTACTAATGGATTCAATTTCAGCTAAATCACAATGCTTACTTATAACTTTGAAGTAATGTAAATCTTCTCCATTGAAACCATCTAATGAATGGGTTTGATCTTGTCGATCAAAAGTTCCAACTTTTACAAAATTGACATCATTTATGGATTGGTATAAATCGTAATAGTCAGGTAAGCAATCGCTGGCAGTAGATTGACCATCAGGGCTAACACTTATTTCAATCTTATTATCTGATCTTATGACTACTGGTAAAAATGGAACCATTTCAGCACAATTGTCTTCATAACAAGTAGCATCAAAGTCATCACCAAAAGTGGGAAGTTGACCAGAGCCATCAAAATCATCATCCGAACACGTATAAAAACCAAAACTGCAAATCGCAAGGATCAATAAAATAAATTTATTCATTTTCTCTGTTAAGCATTAATTAATAAATGCATTTGGTTCTTACAAAGGGGTTACGCTCTTTTAATTGTTTTTATTTTGTCGCTTTATCAAGATCTTACTTGTTTCATTTCCTTCTTCACTTCCATCCGCATGATAAATCAAGTAATCAAACATCTCGTTAATGTGTGTACTTACTTTTTGACCAGCTTTTAAATGAGTAGCGATGGTCGGCTTATTTTGTAACAAACCTGTGATGATGTCTCCCTTCCATTTCGTTACTTCTACCCACATCCATTCATTCTGATCATCCATGCTTTTAAAAGGAAATTTAAACATCAACACGGAGCCTTCTTTTAGGCCTTTTTGAAACCTCTTTTTTAGTTTCGGAATCTTTGCCTTAGCCTCTTTTTTTGCTTTTAAAAGCTCTTCATCATGAACAGCCATTGTCACTTCATCTTTATACCCAAAGACAGTAGAAAGTAACTCATCTTGAGCTATTTGTGGATTACCTCCTGTGAAGCTTAATTCCAATAAAGCATTTTGCGGATCTCCTTCTTTCCATGTTCCTTTAATAAAACTTAGTTTTGCCTTGTGTTTTGCATTATCGTAACAAGAAGCAAGTAAGTCACTTTTGATGGCTTCATTTTTGAGTTTATGGATATCCAGATCTAACGTACCGTTTGAAAAAGCAGCTTCGTTTTCATAGAGCGTTTGAGCTGAAAGATTTATCAAACTTATAAAACTATCGCTTGCTCTACAGGACATTTTTTCAATGCAAAGATCTGGTAAACCAAATTTTTTCATTCCTAAAGTAATGCCTCTACAAAGTTCGCCATCATGGTAGTAATGAATGGAAATA
>CALDYJ010000188.1 GCA_937941095.1 uncultured Saprospiraceae bacterium
TTTAAATGTCATCCTTGGGGACCAGATGGTCACGATCCGGTTCCAAAAAAAGAATCAAAATAGCATGCAAAGAAGACCAAGAAGAAATAGGCAGTCAGAAGTTATTAGAGATATGGTCACAGAAACCAGTTTAGCTGCTTCAAATTTAATCTATCCTTTATTCATTGAAAATGGTAAAAATATAAAAAAGGAAATCGCATCACTTCCAGGTAATTATAGATTTTCTTTAGATATGCTTTTGAAAGAATTAGAATCTTGTATCAAATTAGGCCTTTATTCTTTTATATTATTTCCAAAAGTAGATGACAAGTTAAAAGACAAAAAAGGAAGTTATGGATATAGCAATAAGAATTACTACCTCAAAGCTGCTAAAAAAATAAAATCAGCCTTTCCAGAGATATGCTTAATCTCTGATGTAGCTTTAGACCCATACAGTTCTGATGGGCATGATGGTATTGTGAAAAACGGTAAAATAGATAATGAAGCAAGTCTAAAAGCGCTCTCAAAAATGGCTTTAGCTCAAGCGAATGCTGGATTTGATGTTTTAGGTCCAAGTGATATGATGGATGGCAGAGTTGGTGTAATTAGAAACAGTTTGGATAAGGAAGGATTTATTGACACTGGTATTATGTCGTATACAGCTAAATACGCAAGCGCATTTTATGGCCCTTTTAGAGATGCCTTAGATTCTGCTCCTAAAGTTTCTAAAAACATTCCAAAAGACAAAAAGACATATCAAATGAATCCTGCAAATAAAAGGGAGGCTTTGATTGAGGCTGAATTGGATACCATGGAAGGTGCAGACTTTTTGATGGTTAAACCAGCATTAAATTATTTAGATGTGATTCATCTTCTTAAAGAAAATTTTGACTTGCCTATTGCAGCTTATCATGTTAGTGGTGAGTGTGCTATGTTGATTGCCGCTTGCCAAAAAGGATGGTTAGATTATGAACAAGCAATGCCCGAAACTTTACTTTCTATTCATAGAGCTGGGGCTGATGTGATCTTGACTTACTTTGCAAAAGATTTTGCAAAGTTATTGAAAAGATAAAATGCTCTAGCATCTAATTAACGTAAACCATTTAGTTTTGATTTTTATTCAAACAGGCCAGACATGTATTGTAAGCCGGTATTAGACTTTCAAAATTTTCTACTGACTATACTCCCTAATCCTGTTTAATCACCTTTGAAACGATACGATTTTGATCACTTTCTAACTCCAAATAATAAACTCCATTTGCATACGCACTTAGATCAATTTCATGATTATTTACTCCCACATTACTTGTAATTTTCGATTGGTTTAACAATTTTGAATTGGCATCATAAACACTAAGTCGAAGCACTTCTGAAATTTCATTTTCAAATTGAATAAACAACTTTGCACTTGTTGGGTTTGGACTCAGTTGAACCTCAGAAATAGTTTCTATCCTTCCAGGAAAACTTACAGCATTTGGACGGCAACTAATTACATTATCATCACAAATTTTATAGATCAAAAAATCTGTATTGACATCAAAGTTAACTTGAGAAATCTGTCCGGTTCCACCTAATACAAAGCCACCATCTTGACTTTGAATCGCTGCTTCAAAAAAATCACCATTTGGTAAACCATAATTTTTGGACCACTCTACAGTACCATTTTCATCTACTTTAACTGCCCAAAAATCAGTCGATTCAAATTTATCTTTCCCATCCGATGTTCCACATAAAAAAGCCCCACCATCGGCTGTTGAAATCAACGTTTTTAAAGCATCATAATATTCATGGCCATATTTTTGTTCCCATATTACATTTCCGATTTCATCAATTTTAAGAACCCAATAGTCATTCAAACCGAAGGACAAACTTGAGGCATCTCCATCTGTTGACTTAGAAGTTCCTCCTAAAAAGTAACCTCCAGAAGTTACAGCTAAATCATAAAGCACATCAGCATCACTTCCTCCATAGTTTTTCTCCCACATCATTTCACCAAAAGCATCAATTTTCAAAACCCAAAAATTGTTTTGTTCCTCTTCGCTATAACTAGTACCACCAATTAAAAATCCACCGTCCGAAGTGGGGATTATTTTTGCTAATCGGTCAAAAAAAGATTTATCGTAAGTTTTTTGCCATTCTATTTCTCCAGATGGAGAAACCTTGTAGATTAATATGTCAATGTCTCCAAAGGTATCGCCTTGGGCTGCATTAGTGCGTTCAGCATGACCTCCGATCATAAAACCACCATCGTTTGCCACAGTGACATCTTCGCAAAAATCATTGAACATACCACCAAGTGTTCTCTCCCATTCTAAATTACCATCATCTGACACTTTGACCAACCAATAATCTATTTCTCCTAAATGTCCTGATACATCATTATCGGGAGATGCAGTGATCCCAGATAAGATGAAACCTGATTCAGTTGATTTAATTGCATTGAATCTGTCAAGATCTGAGCCTCCATAATTTTTCTGCCATAGCATTTCCCCTGATTCATCTGTTTTAATTAACCAGGCATCAGAACCTCCATAATTAGAAATTAGACTGTCATTAGAACTAGATGCTCCAGCGAATAAAAATTCGCCAGTTTCAATTTGGATCATTGAATAAACATCCTCTAATGATTTGCCACCATAATGATTTTCCCATTGAATGGTTTGACTAAAAGAAATAGATGAAAAAGTAAGAAAGAATGGAAGTAAAATGTTCATCAAATATTTCATAAGCTTTATTTTTTAAGACTTTATACATAAATGCTACTATAAAAATAGTTCATTCTACTTAATAAGTAAATGATAAAACTGCACAAACCTTGGTCAAAATTGCTCATTCTTATTCAAGCGATACACAGACATCGTAAATCCAACTTGTTTTTTAAAAAGCTTACTCAAGCTAGATTCGTTATAATTGTGGTTATAGGCGATTTGTTTAATAGACAAATCACTATTGATTAATTGTTTTTTCACAGAAATCAAAAGTAATTCGATGATCCATTGCTTTGCAGATTTTCTTGTATTCTTTCTTAAATGATTTGAAAGATACTTAGCTGAAATATTTAATCGGTCAGCATAAAACTTTACCGATGTATCCAAATGAATATTGCTCTGAACATCTGTTTTAAATTTTCTAAGTATTCGATCTTCTTTACTGGATTCATCAATTAAATTACTTTGGACTTCATTGGCTATTGTGGTTATTAATAATTCCATTGCTACCAAAAAAGCTTTCTCTTTGTAATAGCCTTTATTAATTTTTATTTGAGATAAAATAAAATCACTAATAGACTGAATGTTCTTAAACTGCTTTTCCGATAAGTTTAGCACAAATGCTTTTTCTTCGAAAGGATAAACAATTCTATGAATGGCATTTGCATCCAAAAAATTAGAATCAAAAGCTATGGTAAACCCATCTGATTGCAAATCTCTTTCTAAAAAATGAACCGTTGAAGCAGGAATAAAATGAATAGAATTTGGCAAGATACTGTGGTTAATAAAATCTAACTCATGAAATCCGCCACCTTGTGTAAAAAACATAAACTCTGAAAACTCATGTCGGTGTGGCATGTCTATTTTAAAATGATCCGGAGCTACTCCCCATTTGAAATATTCAACAGGGATTTTATTAAAACTCTGAATTAATGTTTTCTGAGAAGGAATATTTTTTGACATGGGCCTTTTTATAATTTAATTTATCTGATATCTATCACAAAATCTAGTGAAATCACGGCATTTGTTTGAAAAATGATAAATTCATCCAATATAAGAGACAGTCAAATGGAATAGAATGGTTGGCTAAGCTTTGGATAAAACAAAATTGACTATCCATTAGCAAAAACCCTATAAGTAGCAATAACCTCTTTTGAACTAAAAAAGGCCATCACCTCTTTTGGCAATGACCTTTTTCTTAACCGGTTTTCAAGTATCGGTTTGACGGATACAATTTAAATCGGTGGTTTACTGTTAATATCTTCTCTGCTTTTGAAAAGATTGATCTTTGTCTATTTTGGTTTGGATTTACATTTAAGCATTGATTTGTTTATAAGTTTCTATAACATCAAATATAATATTACAGAAACAAATAAAACAAGATCAATCAAAATGTTACTGCAGTGTAATTTGCTTTTCTTCAACAAGTCTTCTGATGTTGATCAAAGCATATCTCATACGACCAAGTGCAGTATTGATACTTACTCTTGTTAATTGAGAAATTTCTTTAAAACTCATATCTGCATAATGCCTTAGGATAACCACTTCCCTTTGCTCTGGAGGTAGCATATCCACCAACTTACGAATCTTGTCATGAGTTTGTGATTTCATAATGGCCTGTTCAGCATTGTCCTCCACAACTTCTAAGACATCAAAAATGTCAAAAGCTTCTGTAGGTGCTACCGTAGGTCTTCTTTTCGTTCTTCTAAAATGATCTACACACATGTTGTAAGCAATACGTAGTGCCCATTGGAGGAATTTACCTTCATGGTTGTATTTACCTTTTCTAAGGGTGTCGATAATTTTAATAAAAACTTCTTGAAATATATCTTCAGCAAGAGCTTTGTCTTTAACAAAAAGATAAATTTGTGTGTAAATTCTTTGCTTATGTCTTGTTAAAAGCTCTTCAAAGGCTTTATCATTACCATCTAGGTAAGAAACAATAAGCTGCTGATCATTTAGCGGCGTAACTTGCATAACTATCCTGTTTTAAAATCCCCTTCAGGGATTAATAAAAATTAAGTGTATAAGTTACGAGCGTATAGGCAGGTGATATTAGTTAAAATAAAATATCGGATTATCTTTTCCGATTGAGTGTGAAAAATAGGCCATTGATTGATCAAATTCCAGTCTTAGGACTCCCATTAACATAATCTTAACCTAAATCATTGGTCTTTTGTCCAAATGGTTTAAAAATCTAATATGATCGACTATTTATGTGGCACAATCAGTTTTTTATAGTAAACTCCTTATTTAATTAATTCCCCTTCAAATGAGCAAATTTTATCATCTTTGCCACTTACCTTATTTCGAATCGTAATGCCAACAACATCAAAAAAGAAACCTACTATTAAGCAAGCCCACAAAAGATACAGGGATTTTATAGAAATAAAAGGAGCTAGGTCTAATAACCTCAAAAACATTAGTCTTAGCATCCCAAAAAACAAGCTTGTCGTTTTTACTGGAGTATCTGGTTCTGGTAAATCTTCCCTTACCATGGACACTTTATATGCAGAAGGACAAAGAAGATATGTAGAAAGTCTTTCATCTTACGCAAGACAGTTCTTGATGAGGATGAAAAAGCCGGAAGTTGATTACATAAAAGGCATATGTCCAGCTATTGCCATTGAACAAAAGGTCAGTACAAGAAATGCAAGGTCTACAGTAGGCACACTTACCGAGGTTTACGATTTCTTAAGACTACTTTATGCTAGAATAGGAAAAACTTTTTCTCCAATTTCTGGGGATCAAGTAAGAAAGCATCATGTTACTGATGTAGTTGAAGCTATTCATTCCTACAAAGAGAACGACAAGGTTCAACTATTGATCCCACTTTCCCAAAAATACAAAGACAGGAGTCTTGGAACGGAATTAAGCTTATTGCTCCAAAAAGGTTATACTCGTATCCAACACAAAGGAGAATTGAATCAAATTCAAGACGTCATTGATTCGAGTAAAGTTGGTTCTAAAAAAATAGATTTAAGCAAATCTGTCGAAAAATTTGAAAAAACCAACTTTCGAATCCTCATCGATAGATTCGTTGTTAAAAAAGAAAATGAAGAAAATAGAAAACGAATTGCAGATTCTGCCCAAACAGCTTTTTATGAAAGTGAAGGAGATTGCATAGTAGAAGTAATCGGAAAAGAAGAACTAAGTTTCAACAACAGGTTTGAATTAGATGGTATTTCGTTTTTAGAACCAAGTCCACAATTGTTTAACTACAATAATTCATTTGGAGCTTGCCCTAAATGTGAGGGCTACGGAAAAGTCATGGGTATTGATGAAAAGAAGGTTGTTCCGATTGACAGTAAATCTGTCTATGATGGAGCTATCGCATGCTGGAAAGGAGAGAAGTATGGAAAATGGCTTACTGCCTTTTTACAAGTAGCTCATGAATTTCATTTTCCTGTTCACAAACCATATAACAAGTTAAGTAGGAACGATAAAAAAGTCCTTTGGAATGGAAATGATCACTTTTGGGGAATCAATGCATTTTTTGATGAATTGAGAGAAAAAATTTACAAAATCCAAAACAGAGTTATGCTCGCTCGCTATAGAGGAAGGACGAGATGCATAGAATGTGACGGTGGAAGATTGAGAGAAGAAGCTTCTTACATAAAAGTAGCAGAAAAAAGCATCAGCGAATTAGTAGACGTACCGATAGATGAACTACTTAATTTCTTTACTAAAATAAAACTAAGTAAAACAGATGAAAAAATAGGTAGAAGATTATTATTAGAAATTAATAATCGATTACAATTCATGTGCGATCTAGGATTAAACTACCTCACCCTAGGAAGAATTTCATCTACTTTAAGTGGAGGCGAAACTCAAAGGATTAATCTTACTAGAACCTTAGGGTCTAATTTAACAAGCTCCCTTTACATATTAGATGAGCCAAGTGTTGGGCTTCACCCAAGAGATACTTCAAGGTTAGTAAAAGTATTAAAAGAACTGAGGGATCTTGGTAATACTGTTATAGTTGTAGAACATGAGGAAGATGTTATAAGAAATGCTGATCACTTGATTGACATTGGTCCTGAAGCTGGAATCAACGGAGGTCATGTCGTTTTCAATGGTGCATACAAAAAGATTTTCAAGGAAGCCGCAAATAGCCTTACGGCAAAATACTTAAAAGGCACAATGAGTATTGCAGTTCCTGCAGGCAGAAGGAAATTCAATAACTCCATAAAATTAATAGGAGCTTCTCACAACAACCTCAAAGACATTGATGTTACTTTTCCACTCAACACACTTACCGTGGTTACAGGTGTATCGGGCTCAGGAAAAACTACATTGGTAAAACAAATTTTATACCCAGCATTAAAAAAACATCTAAACGAACCTTATACAGTTCCACCCGGAGCTCACAAAAAGCTAGAAGGTGAGCTAAATCGTATTGATCAAATCGAAATGATTAATCAGGCAGCAATTGGAAAATCTTCCAGATCAAATCCAATAACTTATGTAAAGGCTTATGATCACATAAGAAATTTAATGGCCAATCAACAACTTTCTAAAATAAGATCTTACAAGCCAAAACACTTTTCTTTCAATGTCGATGGCGGTAGATGCGAAACTTGCAAAGGTGAGGGCGAACAATTAATAGAGATGCAATTTTTAGCAGACATCAGATTGGAATGTGAAGAATGTAAAGGAAAAAGATTTAAGTCAGATGTTCTAGAGGTGGAATACAAAGGAAAGAATATTCATAATATTTTAAATTTAAGTATTGAAGAAGCAATGGATTTCTTTTCAGAAGAAAAGGAAATCATCAATAAAATCAAAGCCTTAAATGAGGTTGGTCTTGGCTATGTAAAATTGGGGCAATCTTCAAGCACCCTATCGGGCGGAGAAGCACAACGAGTTAAACTTGCTTCATTTTTAGCGAAAGGAAAATCAAAGGATAAGATCTTTTTCATCTTTGATGAACCTACGACAGGTTTACATTTTCATGACATCAAAAAATTACTTGATGCCTTAAACGCTTTGGTCGAGAAAGGCCATACCGTTTTGGTAGTCGAGCATAATATGGAAGTGATCAAAACAGCAGATTGGCTAATTGATCTCGGTCCGGATGGAGGTCGCAATGGTGGAGATTTATTGTTTCAAGGAAGACCTGAAGACCTCGTTAACATTAAAAGTTCTTACACCGGCCAATATTTGAAAGATAAACTGTAGAAACTTAGTTTTAAATTCTATCCTTCTCAATCGCTCGCAAAGCAACTTTTGCAAGATTTTTAACGACATAATTTAAGTTTGCAAAACGTTTATCTTTGGTAAAGCCATGTTTGTAACGATAATAAATTTGTTGTGTAATTCCAATGATTTTAAACAAACCATAGGCATAATAAAAAACAGGCTCAACTATCTTCTCACCGCTCATTTCTTCGTAAATTTTCAACACCTCTTCTCGCTTTGGATTTCCTTTTAAAGTAGTAGGGCTTAAAGCTAATTTTTTCATCCAATCCGGATCATCGTGGTTTATCCAATAAGCAAGACTTGTTCCTAGATCCATCAATGGATCTCCAAGTGTGCACATTTCCCAATCTAAAATGGCTAAGACTTTCGTCCAATCATTTTGATCAAGAATTAAGTTGTCGTATTTAAAATCATTGTGGATTAAAGCAGCCTTAGAAGATTTTGGTTTATTATTTTCTAAGTAAGATGCTAACAGTCCGACCTCAGGATAGTCGTCAGTCTTTGCTCTTAAATACCTTTTCTTCCAGCCCGCTATTTGTCTATCAGTATATGCTTCTGGTTTACCGAGGTTTTCTAAACCGACCTTTTTAAAATCAAATTTATGCAATTCGACTAAACTTGCAAAAAGGGATTTAGAGATTTTAAACATTAAGCCAGCATCTGGCTGCATTTTCTCAGGCATCGAAGATCTTAATATTACACCATGGACTCTTTCCATTACATAAAAGGAACAATCCATGACATTAGATTCTTTAGCAAAAAGAATAGGCTTAGGAACTTTAGCATAAGTAGGATGCAACGCAAAAAGAATTCTAAATTCCCTTTCCATGTCATGCCCAGATTTTACATTAGCTCCAAAGGGGGGACGTCTTAACACATATTCTTTTTCTTTTGTTTTTATTAGGTAAGTTAAGTTAGAATAACCTTTTCCAAATTGTAAAATCTCGAGTTGATCATTGATGCCTGGCAAATAAGCTTTTAGATAATCAATCAATAATTCTTTTTTAAGATGTTCATTCGGCCTTACAGATTCAGCTTGATCAATCCATTCGTTCATAATCTTTATTTAAGTCAACATGTGACCACCATCGGCCGTGTAAATCCCACCAGTGCAATAGGAGGATGCTTCAGAAGCTAAAAAAACTGCTAAACCTGCCATCTCATCAGCTTGAGCCATTCTGCCTGAAGGCAAATGATTGACAAATTGCTCTAACAATTTTTCATTCTGCCATAAGGCTTGAGAAAATTTAGTTTGGATTAAACCGGGACAAATCGCATTGCTTCTGATACCGTGTCTGCTCCATTCTTTTGCCTGCGTTTGGGTAAGCATGTTTAACGCAGCTTTGCTAACACTGTAGAGGCCTAAACCAAAAGAAGGTTTTAATCCTTCCACGGAAGCTATGTTTATAATCGAACCTCCACCTCTTTTTTTCATAATTGGATAACAAAGATTGGCCAAGATAAATGGTGCTTTGACATTTACATTCATGATTTTCTCAAACACTTCTCCTTCTACTTCTTTTAAAGGGGCAAAGACTGGGTTGGTTGCTGCATTATTCACGACAATGTCGACCCCGCCATATAAATCAACCGTTTTCGATACTAATTTTTCTAATTGAGTTTTATCTCCGACATGACAAGCTATTGCACTTGCTTCAAGTCCATCGGTCTTAAACTTTTTCACAACTTCATCAATTGCTTCCTGACTCCTACTGCTTATGACTAGTTTAGCACCGTGTTCTGCAAGGCCTCTTGCGATACTTTCTCCTATCCCCTTAGAAGAACCTGTTACAATGGCTACTTTACCTTGAAGATTAAATTTTGATTTTATTCTTGAAGTATTATCTTCCATTCTTTTGTTTTGCAAATTTTTAATTCAAAACTTTAAAATAAGTATTTATACTTTAGTAAAAAGATAATCCTTCAATAGATGATCTAGCACAAGAAAATTAAGAATTACAAAGGGATAAATTATAAAAGAAAAAATATGGATTTCGAATATTCTGCAAAATCAATGGAGCTCCAAGCCAAGCTTATTGCATTCATGGAAAGAAACATATACCCTGTCGAACACGAATATGGAAATTTTGTATACACTAATCCTTGGGAAGTTTTTCCTAAAATGGAAATGCTAAAATCATTAGCGAAAAAAGAAGGTTTGTGGAACCTCTTTTTACCAAAGGAATATGGTGATTTAAGCCAAGGTTTGACAAATCTAGAATATGCTCCTTTAGCAGAAATAATGGGAAAAGTTCTGTGGTCTTCAACAGTTTTTAATTGTGCAGCCCCTGATACAGGCAATATGGAAGTGCTCGCTAAATACGGTTCTGAGCAACAAAAAGAAAAATGGTTGATGCCCTTAATGGAAGGAAAAATTAGGTCATCTTTTTTAATGACTGAACCAGAGGTAGCTTCATCAGATGCAACGAACATTCAAACATCGATTGTCGAGGATGGCGACGAATTTGTGATAAATGGTCGGAAGTGGTGGAGCTCGGGTGCTATGCATCCTCAAAATGAACTGTTTATTGTGATGGGTAAAACAGACCCGCAAGCTTCTAGACATACTCAGCAAAGTATGATTTTAGTTCCTAAAAAGAGTGAAGGTGTGACCATTGTTAGACCATTAAGAGTCTTCGGAAACCTTGACTCTCCAGAGGGACATTGTGACATCATTTTAAAAAATGTAAGAGTCCCAAAAGAAAATCTGATTCTTGGAACAGGAAGGGGTTTTGAAATTGCTCAAGGAAGATTGGGCCCAGGACGAATTCATCATTGCATGCGATTAATTGGAGTTGCGCAAAGAGCTTTAGATCTCATGTGTAAAAGAGTAAGTGAAAGAATGACTTTTGGTAAAAGAGTGGCGGATTATAGCAGCATCAGACAAGAAGTGGCCTTAAGTAGTTGCGAAATTGAGCAAGCAAGGTTACTCACCTTGTCGGCGGCAGATAAAATTGACAAAAAAGGAGCCAAAGAATCTAAAGATCTTATTGCCATGATAAAAGTAGTCTGCCCTCGAATGGCTTGCAAAGTTATTGACAGATCAATTCAAGCTCATGGAGGATTAGGAGTTAGTGAGGATACGCCATTGGCAGGTTTTTGGACTTATGCAAGATCGATACGCTTAGCTGATGGTCCTGATGAAGTACATATGTATCAATTGGGTAAACATGTTATTAAGTCAGTGCTTGTTTGATTAGCTTAAAGCTTTTGGCAAAGCTATCAAATTCTTCAACCTACATAGTCCTTAAGCTTAAAGGAGTTCGTGCTCAAAAAATCACGCCATCTTTTTTTGCTTTTTAAGAACATGATTTTATTTCCCCATTTGCCAGGAGTTTTTAGATGGATAATGCCTGTGCTAAAAATTAAGCCTTTTGAATTTTCTATTTTTTCTACGTTTTGCCAAGGGTATTTATACGTCTTCAAATAGTTTGTAGCATAGATGAATTCATCATCCATATCAATTCGTCTTAATTTTAGCAGTGTAAAATTCATTATTATTAATCCAATCAAAAGAACTATGGGGATAAGTATTTTTAATACACCGCCTGGAATACTACCATAATATTCTAAGTTGGAAAAGAAAATAGCTAAAGTAAACACTCCAAAAAATGAAACCCACATGGTAGGAACTGCAATTCTCCAAAATAAAGTTAAAGAAGATGAAACTTGTTTCGCCATTAATTTATGTGCTTTTTAATTCTTTAGTTGCAGCCTCGGCTTGAATTCGTTTTGCAATAACAATACTTACTTCATACAGGATGTAAACTGGAATTCCAATCAAAAATTGTGTAATCACATCCGGAGGTGTAAGCAGAGCCGAAATTGCTAAAATACCAATGATTGCATGCCTCCTATATTTTTTCATCCCTTCAGCAGTCACAACTCCTATTTTTGCCAGAAAATAAACTATGACTGGAAGTTCAAAGGTCAATCCTGCAGGAGCTGTAAACATAATGAGGTAACTAATATATGAAGCCAAAGTTGGCTTATTAATTACATCAGGAAGATTATAACCAGTTAAGAAATTTACAGCGAAAGGTGCTATGACAAAATAACCAAATAATACTCCACTTAAAAACAATAAAGAACAAACAGCTACAAATCCTCTTGCCACTTTTACTTCCTTATCATATAATCCAGGTTTGATAAATTTCCATACTTCATAGAGGACATAAGGAAACGCTAAAATAAACCCTCCTATGATGGAGACTTTTATGGATGTGATGAAGGTTTCACCGAATCCAACGGCGATGACTTCAAATTCAGGTGGACTAAAACACATCCTGTCCCCCATGCCTACAAAATTAGAAAACTTACAAATTGCCTTATAGGTTACAAAACTTGCCTTGGTAGGTGCCATGATGACATTCGCAAATAACCATTTATGCACTAAAAACAAACCAATTCCAAAAACAAATATAGCTCCGACAGAACGTATAATGTGCCACCTTAATATTTCTAGGTGCTCAAGGAAACTCATTTCCCCTTTATCTTCCATTTTGTCTACATCTACTTGATCTAAAGGCATAATTATGAGAATAGTTATTTCTTGGCTCTAAATTATGTTACTTTTTTGAATAATCACATTTAGTATTTAAATCATTGTCTATTAATTAGACGAATTCATCTAAATAGACATAAAAGAGAGGTTAAAGTTTATTTGTTCATCATCAAATTAGCTTTATGAATCCTCAAACAATCCTTTCAATTATCTTTTTGTCATGCTTTTCACACTTTCTCAATGCTCAAGTTAAAAACGACATTGTCGAAAGAAGGTTAATCAAAGAAAGGCCTTTAATCCATCAAAGTCCTATTAGAGAAGCAGATATCTTTTGGGAGAAGAAAGTCTGGCAAATCATAGATACCCGCCAGAAAATGAACCAAATATTTCGCTATCCAGGTGCACCTTTATTTGAAACCTTCAAAAGAGCTGTTTTAGCAGACAAAATTGATTTATTTGCAGATGATTCTTTTGAGTTTGCCTTAGAAGACAAAGAAGGCGTTTTCTTTGAAATCGATACCATCAAAATATTTAATCCGGAAACGTACGTCGAAGAAATCACTGTCGTTAGAAACGAACTTAATTATGAATCAATAAATGAATATCGTTTAAAAGAGATCTGGTACTTTGATGAATCTATTTCAAGTATGAGAGTGCAAATTCTTGGAATCGCCCCAATAATTTCTGTTTTTGATAATGATGGAAACTTTAGATACGACAAACCTTTATGCTGGATTAACTATCCTCAAGCTAGAGAAATTTTAGCTAGAAGTATAATCTTTAATCCAGGGAATGATGTACAATCAATGACTTGGGATGATATTTTTCAAATGCGTTATTTTGATGCAGTCATCACTAAAAAATCAAATGTACTAGATGCTAGACTACAAGATTTATATTCAGGAGAAGAAAGACTTTTGGAAGCTAGAAAAGCTGAAGAAGAACTCTTTAATTTTGAACAAGATCTATGGTCTTATTAAACAAAATGGATTAAGTATAATTAGCATTACCGAATTTATATTAAATCCTACCGCATTTAAATTTATTTTAAAAAAATCAATTTTTTCACTTAGGTTTACTAAACCTCAAAGGTTTAGTAAACCTTGCACCTTGCACCTTGCACCTTGCAGCTTGCAGCTTGCAGCTTGCAGCTTGCAGCTTGCAGCTTGCAGCTTGCAAAATTATGAATACTATAAAGTTTTCAAACAAGTCAAATAATTTCAATTCAAAAAAGATCAGTGCTTAGTTTATCTATTAAAACCTATTTTAGTTTTGTAACTTGTACTAAACTTATCTCTATAAACTAAAATAGCTAAGCATGTCCTTGATCCGATTTTACACGCCAATATTTGTTTACTTTTTGTTCATATTTGCATGTAGTAGCGATGATTCTACCACCCCTAATGCTAACAATGTAGAATGCTCAGAAGAAGTAAACTTTAAAGAAGACGGAGAAGAAGTTACTTTACCTTTAGTCCTTCCTAATGCTAAAGCATCTTTTAAATACAAAGAGTCTTCAGGTTTAAATGCTGGATTACCATCTCGAGAACTAGCGATGCGGTTTCAAACACTATCTAGTGCATTCGATATATTAATCGAAAAAATTGTTTCAGGTCCCGACGATTGTATTCCAATTGGCGTCTATAGTATTGAGAACATAAATCCAACCGATGGAATCATTAGCATTACATATGCAAAAGGAGTTGAAATTCATTCAGCAGCAACTGGATTATTGGGTAGTGGTACTTTAGAAATTACCGATTGCGATCGAATTCAAAAAACTGTTTCCGGGAGGTTTGAAGCTGTTTTAGAAACTGGCTTTGGTTCTACAATGGTTACCATAACAGAAGGAGTATTTACAGACATTTGTCTTTCAGAATAAAATAGAAATAAATATAGTAATCGTTTAAAATTAATTTACTTCGATCTTCATTCCGTACATGTTTTTGCTTATTCAATTTATGATTTGAATAAATAGAAATAACAAGAGAACGGATAACATAAATAAAATAAAGATCGGAAGCTGAGCAACTTTAAAAACGGTATTCAAAATTTTATTCAAGCCTCCTGAAGCTGAAGTCAAAGTTTTAGAAATCCTAGAAGGAGCAGTAGACCCTTTTTTATCCAAAACTATTTCTTCTTCTACATTAAAACTTTCAAAATCTAATTTTTCCGAAAATCGTGTAAGAATTTTTTTTGTCAAACCTCCGAAAAATTTACCTACAATAGGAATTCTTCCAGCTAAAACTTCACTCAAAATCGGAATACTTACAATATGGATTATTCCTTTAAACAATAAAGCATATGCTTCTCTTTTATTATCATCATTGACATGAGAATTTACCTCTTTGAAATCTTCAGCTGCAAGTTTCAAGATGTCCATGGAATAATGCATTACCCCCCCTATATCTTTTTTCATTTTCCAAATCAGTAAAAGTAAGCCTAAAAAAATACCGGAAGAAAGGAATAATATGCCACCGATTATGGCATAAATAATATACTGTAGCTTAACGAGGTCAAGTGCAAAAAAACCTAAGCCATAAAACAGCAAAGCAAAAAGGACTGGACGAATAGTCCATTTCATCACAAACTCTGGAAAAACCAATAAAGAAGTAAAATTTTCTATCACCTCCTCATTTCTATATTGACTCACATCAACCCCCAATTCATTTTTTATCCTTGCATCAAGTTTTGCAACATCCTCTGCAGTGCGTATTTTCATTATTTATGCTTATCTATTCAGTTTATTTTTCTTCCAAGATTTTAAATGCTCTTCTATCCTCGTGAATAAATCTTCAAAATTTTCTGCCATAGGCTCAATCGCCTCAAACGCAAAGTCGATTAATACGAGGGGAAATTCATGGTCTTTTACTCTAGCATTTCCATCAAAACAAACCACTCCAGTCAAATCTTGAAATGTACCAATTACTAGATACTTATGATTTATAAAAGGCTCAAACTCGCTTTTTAAAGAAGGTATCCATTCATCAAATCTTTTGCGTGGCTCAGCATCAAAAAAATCTAAACTGTAGGCTCCAACATTTTTAAAATTGATGTAATGTTTGAATTGCAGAAATTGCTTAAAAGAAGTAGGCAAAGGATTCCGGTAAGCTGTTTCTAGTTCCTCTATTTCTTGATCAGTAAAAGTACTTGGGATGGTTTTCCAACAAGAGATTCCATCCTGTTTTGATTTTCTTGTATGATCCTTCATTTGGGGAGGGATCATTTGATAAGGTAAATTCATTCCACTTATTTCTGAATGAAAATTCCAATATTCATCGAAGACTTCAAAAATTGTTTTCATATTTCTTATAATCTTGGTACATGCCCCATAAAGGTTAAATTAAAAATAATCATTCTTAATTTAAGCAGTTTAAAAACAAAGAATATTTGTAAGAAATTTATGCATCATAAAAAGTGAAAGCAACGAAACCAATGTAAAACAACAACATCAAAATTCCTTCCCAAAGGGTGATCTTTTTATTCCATGTAACCACAACAAACATAATAGTAATGAACACCATAAATGGCAGTTGAAAATACATCACACATTCAGGTACTTTTAATTCTCCAAAGAATCTTGGAATTGACATGACACAAAAGGTATTAAAAATATTAGAGCCCATTACGTTCCCAATAGCAATGGATGTTTTTCCTTTCTTGGCTGCATTTAAACTCACGATAACCTCAGGTAAGGAGGTTCCCAAGGCAATAAAAATTAAGGCCATAACAGCGGAAGGAATTCCTAAGGCAATTGCGATGACTGAAACAGAACTAATGGTATATTCCGCACCAAGCCAAACCATAATACCTCCAAGAAAAAGTAAGAGATATGTTTTTCCAGTTGTTTTTTCTAAATCATCGTTTTCTTCTTCATCATTTTGCTTTGAAAAAGTCAGTGCTAGAAATACCAGTAGAGCAACGAAAAACAGAATGCCTTCAAGTAGTGTAAATTTGCCATCGTAAGCAGCAGCTAATAAAGCAATTGATGAAAAAACTAAGTATGGCACATCAATTTTCCAAATGTCATAAGTGATGTCTACTTTTTTGACATAAATAGCTACTAAACCTATGACCAAAGCAATGTTAGTGATATTAGATCCGACCACATTACCCATTGGTATTTCAGGCTCTCCTTGGAAAACTGAAGAAATAGAGGTGGCCAATTCTGGTAAAGATGTCCCAAAAGCAACGATTGTAACTCCAATGATAAATGGAGGTATACCCATATTTAGACCAATTGACTCCGCTGAATCGATGAACCAATCTGAACCTTTTAATAAAATGGTCAAAGCCAAAACAAAAATTCCTACTTGAATAAGTAATTCCAAAGCTGTTTTTTTTATTCGCGGCAAATGTACGGTAAATTACTATATCCTTTTAAGTCAATTAGTAGAACCAATGGGATAAACAGATTAGAAATTCCAGTAAAAATCTAAGCCTCTCACATATTAAAGCTGAGAATCTTTGCCATTCATACATAATGTGTAATTTTGTGTTCATGCTTACTACGCTTTCTATTAAGAACTACGCCATCATTGAATCCTTGATCATTGACTTTGACAAGAGATTAAATATTATTACAGGTGAAACAGGTGCCGGTAAATCCATATTGCTAGGTGCTATGGGCTTAATCATGGGCAAAAGAGCAGATACTAAAAGCCTATTAAACGAAGAAAACAAATGTATTGTTGAGGCATCATTTTCTCTAAGAAAGAAAAAACTAAAGCCTTTCTTCAAAAAACATGACTTAGATTACGATGAAGAGCTCATTATCCGTCGGGAGATTGCACCTTCTGGCAAATCAAGGGCTTTTGTAAATGATACGCCAGTAAAGCTAAAATTATTGCAAGAATTAAGCGCAAACTTAATAGACTTACATCAACAATTTGACAACCTAGATATACACAATGATAAATTCCAATTGGAACTTATTGATGCCTTGGCGGGCAATGAAGGTACATTAAGTAAATACAGAGGGATTTATAAAGCATTCAAAAGCAATAAAATTATTTTGAATGACTTAATCGAACGCTCTCAAAATGCAAGTAAAGAATCGGATTTTATCCGTTTCCAATTAGCCGAATTAACAGAAGCTAGTCTCACAAGTAATGAGCAATCTTCTTTAGAAGAAGAACAGAAAAAACTTCAAAGTGCAGAGGACATTAAATCTGGGATTAATACAGCTACCCTATTGCTCCATGAAAATGACGATTCCATATTATCGCAATTAAAGACCATTAGGAATAATCTTGAACCATTTCAAACCATGAGCGAAGCGCTCAAGAGAGTTTTTGAACAAGTAAAAAATGCCATCTTCGAATTGGATGATGCTGCAAGTACCTGTACTGGAATCAGGGATGACATTGAATACAGCCCTGAGCGAATCAATGAAATTCAAAATCGTCTTGACTTGATTTATAAATTACAAAAGAAACATCATGTAGATTCTGTAGCTGAGCTCATCAATTTGGAACAAAATTTCAGTGCTCAACTAAAAGGTTTTGGAGATATATCTGAAACTATAACTGCAAAACAATTAGAAATAGAAAAACAGCAAGCTCAATTAGAAAAAATTGCAGCTCAGCTTTCGAAAGAACGTAAAATTCAAGGGCCGAAATTCTCTAAAAAAGTTGAAAAATTGCTTTCGGAATTAGGCATGCCTAATGCAAAATTAACGGTTGACATTAAAGATCTTGAGGCAATAAATGCCGCAGGAAATGATAAAATTGAGTTTCTTTTCAAGGCCAATAAAGGTGGGAAATTTCAAGCAATAAGAGACGTAGCTTCTGGAGGAGAAATAGCAAGGCTAAATCTCAGTACTAAATCAATTGTTGCTGGGGCAATGGACTTACCTACTTTGATTTTTGATGAAATAGATACGGGGATTTCTGGTGATGTAGCTTTAAAAATGGGAGGGATCATTAAAAACTTGGCAAATAAACATCAAGTAATCAGCATTACTCATTCACCCCAGGTAGCCAGTCATGCTGACGCTCATATTTTTGTCTTTAAAAAAGATGAAAAGGGCCAAACAAATACACACGTTAAGGTCTTGAGTGAAAAGGAAAGAATAAAAGAACTGGCTACTATGTTGAGCAAGAAACCACCTTCAGATTCTGCCATAGAAAATGCAAAAGAATTGCTGAATGGTTAATGCCATCAAGCAAAATCATTACCTTTAGCTTTCAATATTAATAAACCAAAATATCTATAATGGCAAACCAATTACTAGCTGGTAAGAGAGGTGTTATTTTTGGAGCACTTGATGCTAATTCAATCGCGTGGAAAGTAGCAGAACGATGTGTAGAAGAAGGTGCTAAAATAACCTTGACCAATGCTCCTGTAGCTTTAAGAATGGGAGAAATTCAAAAATTAGGCGAAAAGTTGGGTGCAGAAGTGATTCCTGCCGATGCAACAAACCTTGAAGATCTTGAGGCATTATTTACAAAGTCACAAGAAGTCTTAGGAGGAAAAATTGACTTTGTCTTGCATTCTATTGGAATGTCTTTAAATGTAAGAAAGAAAAAACCATATACCGGCTTGAAATACGAATGGATGCAGAAAACTTTTGATATTTCAGCCATCAGTTTTCATAAAGTAATGCAAACTCTTTACAACATGGATGGCATGAATGACTGGGGATCAATTTTAGCCTTAACCTACATAGCTTCTCAAAGGGTTTTTCCTGATTACAGTGAGATGGCTGAATCCAAATCACTTCTTGAGTCTTTTGCAAGAAGTTTTGGATACCATTATGCTAAGAAAAATAAAGTAAGGGTAAATACCATTTCGCAATCACCGACAATGACCACTGCTGGTAGCGGCATTAAGGGATTTGATGATTTCTTCGGCTATGCAGATAAAATGTCACCCTTAGGAAACGCATCTGCAGAAGCCTGTGCAGACTATGTTATATTCATGTTTTCTGACCTAAGTAAGATGATTACTATGCAAAACCTCTATCATGATGGCGGTTTTTCAAACATGGGTATGGCACCAGAAATTTTAGAATAAGCATTTAATCTCTAGAAGAAACTGTTTTTCTTTCTTGATTTTAGTAAGTGATTGGACATTAACTCTTTAGAATAGGTTTCAAGCTTGCTAATTTAATATATTTGATTAAAATTGATAAAATGAGAATATTATTTACCTACCTGGTTTGTTTATCTAGTCTTTTCTCCTTCGCGCAAACAGAAGCGACCTTATTGGGTACTTGGAGTAATTCAAGTTTAATAGGATCTGCAGCCTTTGATAATACTTATAATGAGATTTGGGGGTATGCATCAAATGGAAAAGAATATGCCATAATAGGATCAACAGCTGGAACTCATTTTATCGATGTAACGAACCCAAATCAACCAACAGAATTGTTCTTAATACCAGGAGCTGATAATGGTGCAAACATAATCCATAGAGATTATCATGACCTTGATGGCTATTTATACGTAGTATGTGACGAGGGTCAAAGTACTTTACAGATTATGGATCTACGGTATTTACCGGAAAGGGTTGACGTCTTATATGATTCAAATGAATTGTTGAGAAGATCTCATAATATTTTTATTGATGAAGAAAATAAAAGGCTGTATGCACTTATAGCTGGCGGAGGTCCTTCATCATTTGATGCGATGAGGGTATATGACATTTCTAATCCCTTAGACCCAATTTTATTAAGTCAGAATAACTCAATTGAAGGTTTCTCATTTAGTCAAGTACACGATGGATATATCCGAGATAACATTGCTTATTTAAACTTAGGACCGGGAGGATTTTGTATAGCTGATTTTACAAATCCAGCAGCACCAAAATTATTGGGAAGTTTGACCGATTATCCTCAATCGGGTTATAATCATTCAGGATGGTTGAGCAATGATGGTAATTATTATTACATGGCGGATGAAACTTGGGGCACAGACATGAAAGTACTAGATGTTTCTGACCCATCAGACATACAGATCACAAACTTTATTGATGCTGGAAATCCAGCTTCAACTTCTATTCCACACAATCAGGTGGTTGCTTGTGACTACCTATATGTAAGCTATTATTATGATGGACTGCAAGTCTATGATATTTCTGACCCATCCGCTCCAGTGAGGTCTCATTTCTATGAAACCTCTAACGAACCAGATGCTCAAAATTATAAAGGTGCCTGGGGAGTTTATCCTTTCTTACCTTCCGGAAATGTTCTTGTTGCAGACATGCAAGAAGGTTTGTTTGTATTTCAAGCCATTGACCTAGATTGTTCCGAAGATCGTTCTTCCTATCAGAACATATTCATTGTATCTACAGATGAGATTGAGCAGGCTAGCGATGTAAGCATCACTCCAAATCCTGCAAGTGAAGCGATTAATGTACAGATTCAATCTTATGTTGGTACTGAACTTTTGTTGGAAATTTTTGACCTGAATGGTAAGCTTTTGGTGAAACATCTTGAAAATGGTTCTGCGAGTAATTTTGACATTTCAATCAATCATTTGCCGAAAGGCTTATACACCATTAGAGTCAATGGTAAGATAAGCCAAAAGTTAGTGAAACTATAATTTTAAAAATTCAGGCAACCAAAATGCGATAGAAAAGTATCTTTACTCTTGAATGTATAAATTCTTAAGTACTTACTGTCTAATGATAATCTGCTTTAACGGTCATTTGATCGCTCAAGAACCAGATTCTTTAAATGAAAGGGTCTTAAAAAAAGACCTGAGTTTCGTCAATGATGGACCTGCGCCAGTAAGTTATTATTACCCATTTCAAAACAGCCGCGAAATATCGTTTTCGGATACACTGATAAATTCTAGCTTTTTTCAGTTTGATCCGAGCCGAACCAATATGATTCAGCATGCACATCTAGGCAATGCTGGTGCCCCCGCCTTGCCGTTTGAGTTTTCTTTAAAAGATAAATTTGGTACGCGGACCGGTTTCGACGCTTACGATCTATACACGCTTGATGCTAATGACATAAGGTTTTTCAAATCGACTAAAGCCTTCACTGATTTATATTACAGCCAAGGAAATGAACAAAATGATCATTTATTTAGAGGAAGTCTTGGTAGAACTTTCAATAATGGTTATTCAATAAGCGTAGAACATCAAAGACTCATACATTCATTAGAAGATGAAGATCTTCCCTTAAACACGAATGCTTTTTTTCCTTATCTAGGTGCAAAAAATACTAATTTAAAAGTTGGGATAGCTTATGCTCCAAAACAAAAAAAGTACAATGCTTATTTGGGTTTTATCCACAACGAGGTTCTTCAAAATCAACATGGAGGCATTGTAAATGAAGCTTCCATTTTTGATGTCATTATGAATGCTGACACCTTAGAAGATAGTTACACCATTCCCGTAGAATTATCAGAAAGTGAAGCTCAAACCAGGTATGCCATCAGAGAATTGAAATACCTTCAATCCTTTGACTTATTAAAAGCTAAAGATTCTACAGACTTGGTTAAAAATAGAATTAAATTTAACCACAGCATTTCTTGGTCTTGGAATAATTATAAATTTAGCGAAACGGCTCCCGACAGTTCTTATTATCAATCCTTTTTTGAGGACAATAGAGGGATTAGATTATTTTTAAAAACACAGAATTTAGAAAACCACGCTTCCTTTTCATGGGAGCTTAATAAATCAGATAGTCTTCAAGCTTCTAATATTGAAATTGGTTTAAGGCATGGGGCCTTCAAAATCAAACAAGAGTATCAAGATTCTTTAGTTCAAAATTTATATGCAGAAGGTAGATGGAAAAGCAATTTGTTTGACATCGTTAACTTAAATATCTTTGGACAAATTGGGCTCCTAGATAATGCTGGAGATTTTAGGATCAATGCAGAAGCAGCCTTATTGACAAATAAATTGGGTGAGCTAACTGCTGTTTTGATCCAGCAAAGGTATTCTCCTGATGTTTTATTTAATCAGTTATACTTATCTCAAAAAAGGCATTGGACAAATGATTTTAACAAGTCTTTTGATTCTGAATTACGATTTAAGTATGAATTACCATCTTTTAAATTAAGTGCTCAATTGTCCTATTTTCTCTTAGATAATTACCTCTACTTTAATGAAGAAATAGAACCGAGTCAATTTACCGGAGCAATAAATATTTTACAACTCAAAGTGAAGAAAGACTTTAAGGTGGGAATCTTAAGAATGGAAAACCAATTTACCTTTCAAAACTCTACAGAAAAAGACATTACAAATTTACCCTTATGGAGCAGTAGACACAGTCTCGCCATCCAAGGAAAATTATTTAAGAAAGTATTAGATACGCGATTCGGTCTTGATTTGAGGCTCAATGAAACTTTTTATGCTAATTCCTTTTTCCCTTTGCTTAGTAAATTCTATGTGCAAAGAAAACAGGAAGTCAAGCTCTACCCTGCCCTTGATGCTCATTTAAGTTTTAGAGTCGACAGCTTCCGCTTTTTTCTAAAAATGGAAAATTTGACTGCTTTATTTAGCGATGAAATCTATTATCAAATCCCTTTTTACCCACAAAAAGAAACCTCGATCCGTTTTGGAATCGGATGGCAATTTTATGATCGACATAAGGGATGATTGGGTTAATGTGGTGATGTGTTAATGTGGTGATGTTAGCATTTTATTATATTTATGTAACAAAAGTATAAATATGAAAACAGGAAATGTTATTGTTGACCTGTCCTTTGATTTTGCCTTGCAAATTATTAAATTTTCAGAAGAGCTATTCACCATTAAGAAGTTTGAATTTCAAGGCAATTATTAAAATCAGTAACTTCTATTGGAGCAAATATTCGTGAAGCTCAAACTGCTGAAAGCAGAGCAGATTTTATTCACAAAATGAAAATTGCCGACAAAGAAGCAAGAGAAACAGAATATTGGCTGCTTTTAATCCATAATTCTAAATCTTATCCAATTTGCCCAAACTTATTAGAACAAAATTTAACCCTATTAAAAATTTTGTCTAAAATAATTGCAAAATCTAAGAAAAGTCTTCGGTAATGTGACAAGGTAGAGGTGTGATAATTTGTTAATGTGATAATTTACTAATCATCACATTATCTAATTACCTAATTACCTAATTGTCCTTATAATTCAAAATTCGGAGTTAAGGTATTCGTTTTCTCATCACCATAGAAGTCGCTAATGATCTTTACGATTTCATCAGGATCATCCACAATTGGAATAAGGTCGATGTCTTTTTCACTGATGTTATGTGCCTTTTCTAACATCGTACCAACAATCCAATCTTTTAATCCGGACCAGAAAGTTGCCCCAACTAAAATTACCGGAACCTTAGTGATCTTTTTTGTTTGAATCAAAGTAAGCACTTCAAAAAGCTCATCCATGGTACCAAACCCACCAGGAAGTACGATAAATGCTTGTGCATATTTAACAAACATAACTTTTCTTACAAAAAAGTACCTGTGGTCCAAGTTATATGAAGGGTGTATGTATTCATTGTGAGATTGCTCAAAAGGAAGGTCAATGTTCAAGCCTACAGAAATACCGCCAGATTCAGTGGCTCCTTTATTCCCAGCTTCCATTATACCTGGTCCTCCTCCAGTAATCACACCATAACCTTCTTTAACCATTCTAGCAGCTACGTCTACAGCCATTTTATAGTAAGGGTGATCAGGTTTTGTTCTTGCAGATCCAAAAATTGAAATACAAGGACCAATTTTATTCATTACTTCAAAACTATCCACAAATTCTGCAATGACCTTAAACATGGTCCAGGCATTCTCTCCTTTTATTTTAGTCCACTGTTTCATCATTTTGCCATGTTCTGTGCTCTTGACAATCTTAACGTTTTGTTCTGATGACGAATTTTGATCTTCACTCATAATTAGTATTTTTCACAAATGTAAGGATAAAAACAAAAAATGCCCACAACTTAATGATGGGCATATGATTGATTCGAAGTGTTTTTAATTTAACTAGGCATTCTGAATTTTTCGAATTCCTTTTCGATAAATTTATTAAGTTCATCGATGTTGTTGAATTTCTTGAATATTTCTTTAAACAAGCTGTTATTGTTCATGCTTGTCGGCACTACAAAGCTCATTACATCTTGCTCTGTAATCTTATCTGTACTAAGGATAATTAGTCTTTCTACCACATTTCTCAATTCTCTAATATTCCCGCTCCAGCTTACCGATTGTAAAGCCTTCAAAGCTTTTGGTTCGATGGCCATCGGTGAAATCCCGTATTCGCCGCAAATCAACTTGTTGAAATGCTCAACTAATTGAGGAATATCATCTTTTCTTGAGTCAAGGGTTGGTACATGGACTAAAATAACTGCTAATCTGTAATAAAGGTCTTCCCTAAAGTTTCCTTTCTTTATTTCTAATTGTAAATCTTTATTTGTTGCTGCAACTACTCTGACGTCTACTCCTATTTCTTTATCACCTCCTACTCTTGTTATTTTACTTTCTTGTAGAGCTCTTAGTACTTTCGCTTGAGCGCTCAAACTCATGTCTCCAATCTCATCAAGGAATATCGTTCCACCGTTTGCTAGTTCAAACTTTCCTATTTTTTGTTTGTATGCACCTGTAAAAGAACCTTTTTCGTGACCAAACAATTCCGATTCAATTAATTCAGAGGGAATAGCCGCGCAATTTACCTCGACTATTGGACCTTCTCTTCTATTACTTTTTTCGTGAACCCATCTAGCTACTAATTCTTTTCCTGTTCCATTATCACCAGTGATTAATACTCTGGCTTCAGTTGGAGCTACTCTTTCAATGGTCTTTTTAATTTCTTGTATCGGAGCGGAATCTCCTATTATTGCTTGGTTCTTAATTTTATGGACCCTCTTTTTAAGCACTTTTGTTTCAGTGACCAATGCAGATTTATCCATAGCGTTTCTAACAGTAATCAACAACCTGTTTAAATCTGGTGGTTTTGAAATAAAATCAAAAGCACCCATCTTCACAGCTTCAACGGCAGTATCTAT
>CALDYJ010000189.1 GCA_937941095.1 uncultured Saprospiraceae bacterium
AATCATTGCACTAACAGCCTCTATTCTTTCTGCAATGAATTCCAAACTCTTCGAAATAGGCATGAATTGCTATGTAGGCAAGCCATTTAAACCCGAAGAATTGTTCAATGCAATGCTCTATTGTATTGAAAATCCAGGCAAAAAAAGAGCATTAACGCAATAATGTAATATATTATTCGTCATATACTTGACAATTCAGGATAATGTGTTTAACTTAAAGTATAATCAAAGAATATCATTTGGTATAATTGTTGTACCAAACCTAGTTCTTCCCACATAATAACATATCCTGATCATTTTGATCAATCATTTTTCTTTCGAGCATACACATTCGAGCAAACAAGTAGCCTTACTAATAAGGCATATTTTCTTAATTAAAACTTGTTTAATGGGTAAAACATTAGGGCAGAATCAATTTGAGTATAATTCTTTATTAAAGAATTTCAAGCAAATCAAGTCACATAAAATTTTCCAAGCACGCCGTGATAGCGATGACAGCGAGAATACCATCATGAATAGATTGATGAATTTGACTTTAAAAGAATCTGGTTTACAAGCAGAATCTATTTCCAAAGGTGAAGTAAATACCAAAAAAATC
The DNA here is from genome assembly GCA_937941095.1 of uncultured Saprospiraceae bacterium. GTDB lineage: Bacteria > Bacteroidota > Bacteroidia > Chitinophagales > Saprospiraceae > JALZVN01. The sequence goes on from CALDYJ010000189.1 coordinate 599, forward strand.
ATCGATGAAATCATCTTTGAGCTTAGCCAAACTAAAAACATCGGAATTAAAAATTTCCATGTTTTCAATCTCCCTAGCATTAAAGGGGACACTAAACAAATGAAACATCTATTCAAGCAACTAATATTAAATGCTGTTTTATATAGAAGTTCTTTGGTTCCCGAAATAATAATCTCTTCTGAAGAAGTAAATGGAAATTTGGTTTTTAGTATTCAGGATAATGGTATTGGAATTGACAAAATATACCTTCAGGATATTTTCAAACCTTTCAATAGAGGGGTTATCAAAAATGAATGTCAAGGAGTAGGCCTTGGCTTAGCTATTAGTAAACAAATTGCTAATTTTCATAACGGTGAAATATGGGGACAATCTCTAGGTAGAGGTTATGGAAGCACTTTTTATTTAAGTTTACCTCTTCTTAATAAATCGACCTTAGCATTTAAGTATGCTACAGCCATGACCTAGCTAAATATACTTTTGCCAAGGTTTGAATTTAGCCTTCAAAACTTTATGATGTTCTTTCTGCTTAAAGGACTTTCTAAAAAATATAATACCAAAATAATAAAGGTCTATTGATTGCGTAACCGCATCGTAGGCCTTTATTTCTTCCCAAGCTTTTTTCATACCTGTCGACCAGTAGATATCATCGAACAATAAAATACTGTTTTCATTTGTATATGGTAAAATGGCTTCAAAATATTCAATACTTGCTTTATATTGATGATTGCCATCTATGTAAGCGAAATCAATGGAATTCAAATCTTTTAATACTAGAGGTAAGTGATCATCAAATTTTCCAATTTTTAGTATGATGTTTTTTTGGGATTGACTTTTAAAGTTTTGATCAGCAATTTGTGCAATGCTTTTACTTCCTTCAATGCTTGTGATTTTTCCTTTTAAATAAGCATTAGCGATGTATAAAGTGGAAATACCTAAAGAGGTACCTAATTCTATGCTGTTTTCTGGTTTGATCTTTTTGATAAGCTTAAATAAAACCTCACATTGATATTTTGGTGAAACAGCAGAATTAGCAATTTTAGAAATTACTCTCGTCGAACCTTGATTAGCAAAGCTGCTACCTGCTCCATAATCTTCAACCTGTATTTGACTATTATTTTCAGATAATTCCTTTCTTAAATGCTCGATGTTTTCAAAAGCATAGTATTGATTATCATCCTCTAAAATAGATTCTATTAAATCAAAAATATAAGGAGAATGGATCCGATAATAAGTCTTTGCCGAAGAATAAAAACTAAGTAAGTCTTTCGATTTTGTTAATAAGTTCAAATCTATTAATTGTACTGTAAAGTTATCATTCTTAACTAATATTGTTTTCCTTAACGTATATTTGTGATCACTCCTGTACCAATTAAGAATATACATTTAATTGTTTTCGTTCTCCATTATATGAATAAAATACTGTCAATTTTATTAATTACAAGTTTCGCTTCTTCCTTTTTAAGTGCGCAATCCTATGACTTCGCAGGTGGATTAAGATTAGGGACTGGAATTGGATTTACATTCAAATACCAACCTATTAAAAAGATGACATTAGAAGCAATTATGTCAGCCCCTTTAAAAGAAGAAGAAGTAAGGTTTTCACTTTTGGCCGCCAGGCATAATCATTTGATAACGAGAGGATTCAATTTTTACTTAGGCGGAGGAGTAATGAAAGGCTTTAACACTCAGGAAGAACCAGATTACGATGATCCTTTTGCTGTTTTGGCCATCATGGGTGCAGAGTTTAATATTTCTAGGTTGAATATCTCTTATGATGTCATTCCTTCCTATAATGTCGTAGGTGGAAAAAAAGACTTTGAAATTCAAACGGGGGTATCCATCAGATACGTCTTTGATAAAAAGAAGCTGCTTGAAGACAGAGAGAAAAACAAAGCTAAAAGGAAGAAAAGCCGTGAAAAGAACAAAAAGAAACGCGAAAGGGCTAAACAAAAAAGAAAAAAAGCCAAAAAGGGTGAAAGCGACAAAAAATGGTGGCAATTATCTCCATAATAGTAGTATTTTGAGGGGTATTGGCTTAATTTATGTATTAAATTTTAAAATAATCTTTTCTATAAAATCATGCACATGCCTAAATATTTACTATTCTTTTTTTCATTCGTTTTACTCCAAAGTGTAAACGCTCAAATTCAATTCGAAGAAAAAAATGACCTAATCGATTTTAATGAAACCTTTAGTGGTGCTCCTATGGCTATCCAAGACATTAATGGAGATCGTTTCGATGATATTTTAGTTCTAGATGGTACAAAAGACGTGTCAGTCTATTTTCAAAATCCAGGTCAAAAATTCACAAAAGTTGATTATGGAACTTTAAGTGGATTTGCTTGGGGAATGACGGCTGGTGATTTAAATAATGATGGCTGGTCAGATGTTTTTGCTGGAGGCGCTTATGACGACATTAAAGTTTCTATGTTGATCGATGATCAAGGTTCTATGATGAATAGCATCCTCGATGGACCTAGTATCTTCGTTCAGGCAGTGTCTTATGCTGACATCAATAATGATGGGTTTTTAGATGCTTATGCTTGTCATGATGATGGACCGAGTAGCATTTATATAAACGATGGAACTGGAACTTTGAGTTTTGATACGGATGTATTTGATACCAGTAAATTTGGTTCAACTGAAACCAACGCTGGTAACTACGGTTGTGTTTGGTCAGATATAGATGGAGACAATGATTTAGATCTTTATGTGGCAAAATGTAGGCAAGGGGTAAACCAACCTATGGACCCGAGAAGAATTAACCAACTTTGGTTAAACGACGGAAACAATAATTATTCGGAACATGCGGATTCTTTTGGCTTAGCGATCGGCTGGCAATCGTGGACAGCAGAATTTCAAGACATTGATAACGATGGAGATTTTGATGCTTTTATAACCAACCACGATCATGAAAGCCAATTATTAGAAAATGTAAACAATACATTTGTTGACATCACTGCTAACAGTGGTATCATTGTGAATGGTCTTCCTATACAAGGTGTAATGAAAGATTTTGATAATGATGGCTTCGTAGACATTTTTGTCACAGGTGCCGATGGTCAAATGTTCTTGAATAATGGAGATAAAACATTCACAGAAATAAGTCCATTGGAAAGGGTAAATTCTTTTGCAATTGGAGATTTGAATTCAGATGGCTTCTTAGATATTTTCGCTGGATACGGTTCAGGTTTTAATAATCCAGGAGCAGGTGCAGACATCATCCATATGAATCAAGGAAATGATAATAATTATTTGAGTGTTGCATTACAAGGGGTGGTGTCTAACAGAGATGCCATTGGTGCAAAACTGACACTTCATGGACCATGGGGTATTCAAGTTAGAGAAGTCAGAGCTGGCGAGAGCTATGGCATTACACATTCAGCGCATCAAAATTTTGGTTTAGGTACAAATACAAATATTGATTCCTTAGTCATCAATTGGCCTTCAGGAATTAGAGAAGTATATCAAGACATTGAAATCAATCAGTCAATAGGAATAATCGAAGGTTTGTGCATCACACCTACTTCTGCAGTAATTGCAGATGGGCCCTTGATTTTTTGTGAAGGCGAAGATGTAACCTTAACTGCGGCATCAGGATATACTTACTTATGGAGTACAGGAGAAACAAGCCAGTCCATAACTGTTGCAACGGATGGAGTTTATTTGGTAACGGTATACGATGGAAGTGATTGCTTCGCTTCTTCAGCACCTTTTATTGTTGAAGTAGATCCTGAAGAAAGTTTTTCAATCTCTACAGATTTTGAGATTCCATTTTGTGAAGGTGAAGAAATAGTTATTGATGCCGATTTCAATGGAGTAGTAAATTGGAGTAACGGTCTGCTAGGAACTTCCATTACCGTAAATGCAGCTGGCACTTATTCTGCTACTGCCACTGGTGTTTGCGAAACCATTGAATCAAATGTAATTGAAGTGACTACACTAGATAGTCCGGATATACCTACAGTGGCTGACGTCACTATAGATTTAAATACTTCTACTGAATTGATGGCAAGTGGAACAGATCCTCGATGGTACGATGAAGAATTTGGAGGAGAACCCATCGCAACAGGTAATAATTTTACCACACCTCTTTTAAATGTAAACACCACCTATTACGTGGAAGATTATAATGAATATGTAAAACCTCCAGTTTCTGTCGGAGAGCCAATGCATACTGGAACTAATGATTACAACGGTGATAACTTTAATGCTTTCACACTTTTTACAGTGTTTGATAAATCTACTTTGGAAACTATTGATGTTGAAACAGATTTTGCCGGCATTAGAAAAATTATTTTAATGGATGCGGATTTTACAGTGCTAAATGAATTGTCTGTTGATTTAATGCCTGGTTTGAGTACGATTGAGTTAAATTGGGAACTTGATCCAAACATAGGCTCTTACCAGCTTGGAACAGAAGATGTAACCAATCAAGCAACTTTCGGTATTAATTCCCCTAGATTGAAAAGAACTTCTACAGATTTTGAAGGACAAGTGAATTTTCCATATGTGATAGATAACATCATTAGCATCGATAACACTACTTTTGGAGATGCATTTTACTACTATTTTTATAATTGGAAAATTGGTGGTTTATCAGATGTTTGTGTTTCAGATAGAACTCCTGTTACAGTCACAGTTTCAACTTCTTCAAACTTAAACATCGACGAAGTTGACTTCCTTAAAATATATCCTAATCCTAGTTCGGATTTTGTAACTATTGAAATTAAAGAGAATAGACAATTTGATTTAATCCTTAAGTCTTTAGATGGTAAAGTGATTTATAATTTCAATGCAGTTAAGGAAAACTATCAATTAGATATGAACGCCTTGAGTAATGGAATGTATTTATTAGAGCTTCGAGGAGATGAAGATGTAATCATCGCAAGAATCGTTAAGCAATAAATTTTTGCTTCTAGCATAAAAAAAGCTGAGTAGATTTTTCTACTCAGCTTTTTTTATGTCTAATCCTGAAATCAAACTAAAATTTTGATCTTCTTTTTACTTCTTCAGCAATCAGTTTAAATTCCCTGCTCATATCACCAGTAACTGAAGAATTTTCTTGTGCCCTTCTTATTAGATAAGGAACAACGTCTTTGACCGGCCCATAAGGCAGGTACTTAGCTACATTATAACCTGCATTTGCTAAGTTGAAAGTCAAGTTGTCACTCATGCCATACAGTTGACAGAAATTAACGTGAGGATGATCGTTTGGCATTTTTTTGTTATGGATCAATTCAGCAAATAATGCTGTACTGTTTTGGTTGTGTGAGGCCACACAACAAGCTATTTGATCAATGTGATCAATACAAAATCTAATGGCAAGATCATAGTCTTTATCTACAGCAGCTTTGTTTTTGTGAATAGGAGAGAGGACATTCTCTTCTTCGGCACGATCTCTTTCTTTTTGCATATAGGCACCTCTGACTAACTTTGCTCCAAGTAAATAACCATGCTCATTTGCCTTCTCATAAGAAGCTTTTAAAAAAGCCAAACGATCATGACGATATAGCTGAAAAGTATTAAAGACAACCACTCTTTTCTTATTGAACTTGGCCATCATCTCATCTGTCAAATAATCAATAGCATCTTGAATCCAAGATTCTTCTGCATCAATGAAGATGGAAGAACCTTTTTGCTCTGCAATTTCACAGATGTTGATTAACCTTCTTTTTACTTGTTCAAGTTCTTCTTTATAAGATAATGATTGAGGCTCCCTAGGATTAAAGTTCTCTAACAATTCAAACCTCGCTAAACCAGTAATCTTGGTAGATACTATGGGAACACTTTCATTAGCAGCGGCAAATTCAACAGCTTTCATGTTTTCATTCATGGTATTGTCGAAGTCTTCATTGCTTTCTTTAGCTTCTACGCCATAATCTAAGATGGATTGGGTTTTGAATTTCCATAAATGCTGTACCGTTTTTTGAACTTCATTAAAAGACGTGCCTCCTACAAATTGTTCAAAGATGCTGTTTTTAACAAAAAACTTAGCGAAAGGTAAATTGTATTTAATAGAAAAAGCTCCTAAAGGAGCAGTCATGTTTACAAACCAGGCTTTGTTCATCATACCAAATAATAGCTTAGCCTTTTTCAATTGTTTATCGCTCTTAGAAGAAAAAGCAATTTCAGTATTTGAAAAATCTATAGGTTTGTAAGTAGAATCTTTTTGATCCAAAATAGTATTGTCCATATCGTTCCAAATTTTCCATGCAGCCTCTGCTTGAAAATGTAGCATTTCGAGCCCATTCATAATAATGGCTCCTTTTTGAAGGCCTAAATCTAAAAATACAGTTTTTTCGGGATTGTAGACAAGATCAAATAATATATGTTCTTTAGTAATGTGTTCGTAAGGAAGATCAGGTTTACTTAGCTCAGGAAAAGTGCCAAGTGGGGTAGTATTAACAATAAGCTTATATTTTTGAATGCTTTCTTTGTTTAAATCAGAATAAGGGATTTGCTCACCATCTGGAGTCCGACTTACTTTCGTATAATTTATCCCCAACTTTTTAAGGACGGCAACTACTGCATTTGAAGCACCACCAGTTCCTAGTATTAAAGCTTGCTCAATTTCTTTTGTTTGGAGATCATTAGCTTTTAATAAATTGAGCAAAGATTGTTCAAATCCAATGATGTCTGTGTTATAGCCTTTTAGTTTTCCCTTGTTGATTTTTACTGTATTGACTGCATTGACTGCAAGTGCAGATTTATCTAACTCATCTAAAAATGTTATGATGGCTTGCTTATAAGGGATGGTAACATTGAAGCCCGCTAAGGCTGGAAATCTATCTAGATTATTTTTTAATTCCTTGATGCTTTTTAATTCTATTAATTCATAAGCTAATGGCAGTTGCATTTTTTTAAACTTGTCAGTAAAGTAGTTTTTAGAAAAAGAATGCGAAAGTGAAGCTCCGATTAAGCCATATTTTACGGTTTTATTTTTAGACATCAGGAGCACTATTTTTATTAGATCTATCCAATAAGAATACTAATACTATTCCTAAAAGTAAAGCAGGAATTGCTAAATATAAATAGTGATTTAAATCTAAATCCGAAAGATATTGGCTTGGAGAAATGTTTATTTCCTCCAGGATCTTTTTAGGAGTGACACCATCTTCGTCCATAATTATTTTACCTTGGCCATCTCTAAGCCATTCTATAGGTTTTCTCCACGGCCATATTTTATTTAGCGAACCTAACATAAATCCACTCAAGGCGGCAAAAGTAATGTTTCTGTAATTTTTAAAAGTCCAAGAAAGCAATCTAGATATTGTTGCCAAACCGACCAAACAACCTAAACCAAAAACCATCATCGTAATGATTTTACCGCTTTCAAAAGTAGATAAAACTCCTCTTAAAGTCTCTTGTACAATGTAGGTATACATGCCCATAATGAGTAAAATGAAACTACCTGATATGCCCGGTAAAATTAAGGCAGATATCGCTATCATTCCACAAAAGAATACATAAAAATAAGATTCTGAACCTTGTGCCGGCACAATCGTTGTTAAAAAATATGCAAAAATAGCACACACAATTAAGGCTGCAATTTCCTTAAAACTCCACTTGTCAATCTGCTTGCCTATGTAAATTACTGAAGCAATGATAAGTCCAAAGAAAAACGCCCACACAATCGGAGGGTAGTTTGAAAGCAACCAGCTGACCCCAAATACACCAATCACAATTCCTAAGACCATGCCTATGCCGAGTGTCAGAAGAAAATTTCCATTTAAAGTTTTCCAAGCTTCTTTCATACCGCCTTTGCGAAAAGCTGTAAATAGATCTGGTCCAATGGCTTTAATGCTGTTTAAAAGTTTTTCGTAAATACCCGTGATAAAAGCTATCGTACCTCCAGATACACCAGGGATGACTTCTGCAATACCCATTGAAGCACCTCTCCATAACAAACCTATTACATTGGTTTTTCTCATTATTCAAAATGAATTTTGTCTATTAATTATCATGCGATCTACCAAAGATTTTTCTGGTTTTCTCACCGAGAGTTTCTTTACTTTTATCTTCAGCTTCCGTAGTTTCATATTCCATCTCTTCAAGCTTTGGTTGACCAGCATCAACCCAAGCAGTATACCAACAGCTGCCAATGGCATGTATAGATTGTCGCATTCTTTCTTCCACCATTCCATTCATACTTTTTGAATAAGCTTCTGCGTATGCTCGGCATTGTGTTTTAATAGTTGTTTCTTTCCTGTCTTCAAAACACAATTGTTGATCCTCTGGAAACTGCTGACTCAACCTTTTCTCATTTGCTAAAACTTCAGCTAAAAGTTCATGAGAATCTAAAATGATTTTCCAAAAATAATCTCTTGGTTCATCAATATAAACTGCTGGGCCTACAAAATAATCGTAATTGTCATCTGCAAAAAGCTCAGGAATTCTACTTTCCCAAAAAGCATGAATGCCTAATTGATCGCTCAATTGGCCATTGTAATTCTCGGTGGTATGCAAAGGCACATGAGCGTCACCAAGGTAATGACCCATTTCTGTTGATAACCTTAATACTCTATTTAAATTTTTACTTTCAAATGCTTTTGTAAGTTGCCCTTGCATTTTTAAAAGATGGTAGGGTAGGATTCCGTATGAAGAAAAGTGATCTACTATTACCACACCTGTACAAGACTTATCCAATTCAGGGATTAAGTCTTTAAGAAAATCACAGGATTTAATCTTTCTTTCATCTTCATAATAAGTGTCCATAATGTGCGTAATGAAAATACCACGGTAAGCATCCATGCTGATTTTACTTCCTAAGTAAGTTACCATAGAATCTGCTTTGATCTCTTCTGGACCAGTTATGAAGAGCCTTGTACTGTCAGCATTTTCATTAATAAGCAACAAGTCCGTATAAGCCATCATGCAATCCAACCATTTTCTTGGAACCTCATTAAATGGAGGAGCTCCCCAATGATCGATGTCGATGTAATGTCGGATGGCTTCAAATTTGCTGGCATACCTTCGCTTATCAGGATCCGCCGCGTGCTCCGTAATGAAGTCTATGTTCTTTTTGTAGAATAATATTAAATCAGAAGGTAGGGTAAAAACAGCTAGTTTGTTTATTCTTTTATGACCAAAAAAGCCCCAATCTGGTGAAAAAGATTGAAAAACAGTGCCAATTATTAGCAAAGAAAGACAGAATAAGAGGGCTTTCTGATTCATGTCTTAAAACTAAGATTTTTTTAAAACTTATGAAGAGATAATTAAGTTTTTAGCCACGTATACTTTTCTTTTCAGGCATAAAGAAAAAAGGATAACCCCAAAATATTTTCTTAAAAACAATGTGTTGAATCAACATTAAATCTCGATCTTCATTTTGCATATCGGCTAAATACCGTTCATAATAAGTTGACTCCTTATCAGCCTTTGGGTCTTTAAACTTAAAATCTAAGGGATGTAGGATAGCTACTTTTTCATCACCGTTTTGTTTTTCTATTTTAATGGTACAAAAAGGTTGAGAGGCTATTACAGAGTCTCTTTTTTCAAAATCATTTTCGAAAGCTTCTGCGCCTAGGCTTTTAAAACCACCGATAAATTCTTCAATGGCATCTATGTCAAGTCTCCTATTGATAATTCTTGTAGAAGGATATAAAGGATCTAAGGACCAATCTTTTTCATTTTTACTTAGTTTGAAACTTTGGTTTTTATTTCTTGGGTAATCTAAGCTTATAGATTTAACTTCATCAATGGTAAAAGCAAAAACTTCCTTGTCACGCCAATTTTTCTCACCCATAAAAAATAAACCTCTAAGACTTCCTTCAGCATGTTGCATATGCATGACATATGGATTGTTGGAGTTCTCCAGGATCATATAAGTTCCTCTCTCATCTGGTGTTGTCCCTCCTACGTAATATTTTTTTAAGGCTTCTCCATTTTTGTCGTAAATCTCTACTTTGACTCCTTGGGTTGCCAAACTTTTTACCATATGCGGAATGGCAGCATTAGCAGGTCTTTCTCTTAGCTGAACTGTTCTCATCATCATTAAGAGATTTTCGATGGCATTAGGTCTAGCTTTCCACTTGTTGTTGTAAGTCCATTCATCACCTTTTCTTACCAAGTCTATAGTTTCATTGGTGACTCTATCTGCTATAAAAATGTGGTATATGTCATCTGGATTTTTTATGGCCATGTCCCAGTCGCCAGCTTTTAAAGTCGTCTTTTCTTTTTTGCTTTGTTTGGTGTAATAATAGCCTGCACCACCTAGGATGATGAAAATTAGTAACAATATTTTTAAAGTATTATCCATTTCTTTAAGTATATCTTCTTTTACGCATTAAATTAAAGAGCAAGCCAAACAAAACTAATAAAATCAAAGGTGCTACAATGTTTAACAGTTGCCAAAATAGTTTATTTTGTCTTGCTTCTCCCTTATCTAAAAGTCGCAGTTTAACATCCTTGCCTCTCGACTCCATCACTCCCTTTTCATCCAACAAGTATTCTATCGCATTTATTAGAAAAGGCTTATTGGCAAAAGTATAACGCATATTTTGATTATATCCCAAAGGGATAACGTCCTTTTTATTTGGATTAATCAGGTTCTTGATAATGTCTCCATCTGAAACAACAAGCATTTTTGTCTCTTCACTTACCGGTTTGAAAGATTGCCCCAACTGTTGCAGCATCTGATTCATTTCTGTAGTCACTCTTCCAGTATATTCAGAAGCAAATTGTCCTTCAAGCAAAAGGGCTAGCGTTTGTTTGCCTTTATTCCATTTGTCATCGGGTAAAGGGTTTGCTAATATTTCTCTAAAATTTAGCAAAATCGGAGATCTTTTTATTAAGGTTTTTTCAGTTGTGGTAAGTAAAGGTGTTTTTTTAACTGCTGTTTTTGTCCTGACGGTATCAATGCTTGAGGGGAAATAAAAATTTACGCCGTCTAAGTTCTTAACCAATGGATTATCTGAATCAGGGGCAGAAATTACATGGAAGTACCAATCAAATAAATTTCTTGTACCTTTTTGATCTACAGCTAATTCAATTTTGGAACATTGCTTATCCATGACCAGGGTTGGCTGTATCCTCGCACCATAACTAAACAACAGATCGTCGATGTCTAAGGGGTATTCATTGGGGACGAATTGACGAGTGTACATACTGTCTAAATTGACAGCCATCTTATCAATCAGCCACATCACTTTGCCACCATTCATGATGTATTGATCTATCATAAATTTATGTTGGATGGGAAAAGTAGTTCTAGGTTTTGCTATAATAAGGACATCCACGTTTTGATCGATGTAAGTCGTACTGTCTAAACTAAAGGTGCCTACCTTATAATGTTGAGACAATGACTTTCGGATGTCTAAGGTTTGGATTTCTAAAAGCTCTCCATGTCCGCTTGTGAAAGCTATGACAGGTTTTACATGGCGCTTAATTTTTACAATGGCATCTGCTAGTTTATATTCGAGAAGGCTAATTGAATTATTAATGACAAATTCACTTAAATTTCCACCTTGCTGATCCACTAAGTTTACTGGAACTGTTCTTCCTTTATAAGAAATTATGGCATAGGTATAAAACAGTAATTCTCTCTTTTCTTCTTTGCCTTGAACAATTAAATTAGAAGGAACAATTTTGTCTTTGGCTAGCGTAAGTTTGGTTTGATTGACTGTTTCTACTTCTCCGTCTAGAGGGTTTACAAATTCATATTCTATGTATCCACTGTGTGACCTGAAATCATCGAGCATTTCTTTGGTCGCTTTTTGCAATCGTTTTACACCTGCCGGAAGTTCTCCATCGAGAAGAACTTTTACATAGACAACTTCATCTAAATTGCTTAATAATTCCTTGGTGGGTTTTGTTAAGGTGAATCTTTTTTCTTCAGTCAGATCTACTGTTCCAAAAATAAAGTTACCTACTACATTGATCAAGATGATAATACCTATTGCAATGAGTATTTTTAAAATTGTTTGATATTTTAAATTGCTTTGTCCCATCTTACCATTTTCTTCTTTGTAGAACCAAATACGTTAAGAGTAAAAATATTGCCGATAAGGAAAAATAATACAAGACATCTCTTGTATCGATCACGCCTCTGCTAATTGAAAAATAGTGGTAATCAATGCCTAACATCTGTACAAGGTCATCTGTTCGTCCAACAAAAAATGGAAGCCTGCTTAAATAGTTAAATCCCCAATAAAAAAAGAAACACAAAAAAGTAGCTAACATGAAAGCAACGATTTGATTGTTTGAGATTGAACTGGCAAAAACTCCAATGGCAACAAAGACTTGACCTAATAATATCAAACCAATGTAAGATCCCATAATGGCACCAGAATCTAAATTGCCCGGCGGAGAACCCAATTGATAAACCGTATAGTAATAAATTAAAGTAGGAAATACTGCAATGCTTAAAAGAACTGTACAGGCCAAATACTTCCCAAAAATAATAGCAAAATCCGAAAGCGGTTTGGTTGTCAAGAGCTCGATCGTACCTGTTTGGTTTTCTTCTGCAAATGATCGCATCGTTAAGGCAGGAATTAAAAACATAAAAATGATCGGCGCCAAATCAAATAATTGATCTAGTGAAGCATAGTTATAGTTCAAGAGGGAAGTATCAGGAAATACCCACATGACTAAACCCAAAATCACTAGAAATACACCTATAACAATGTAAGCTATTAAAGAACTGAAGAAAGTATTAATTTCTTTTAAAAAGATACTCCACATAAAAACTAGCTTTTCTTTTGCTTTTTACCCCAAGAATCCTTCAAGGTCAAGGTTCGGTTAAAGACTAATTTATCATCATTGCTGTCTCTGTCAACTATAAAATATCCTGTTCTCATGAACTGGAATTGGTCTCCGTCTTTTGCACTCTTTAGACTAGGCTCCAAGTAAGCTTTTTCGATTACTTTCAATGAATCCTTATTATAAAAATCAAGGAAGTCAACGCCTTCATGAGCAGTAGGTGTTGGATCCGTAAATAAGCGATCATAAATTCTAACCTCAGCTTCAATGGCATGTGCTGCACTTACCCAATGTAAGGTGCCTTTTGCTTTTATACCCGAAGTATCCGAACCAGATTTGCTATCAGGGTAGTAAGTACAATGTACTTCTGTTATTTCTCCGGCCTCGTTTTTCTTGTAGTCTTCGCAATGTAAGATGTAACCATTTTTCAATCTTACGTTTCTACCTGGCGCCATTCTAAAATATTTTCTGTTTGGTGCTTCTTCTGCAAAATCGCTTTTCTCGATGTAGACTTCTCTGCTGAATGGAATTTCTCTAGTACCTGAATTTTCATCTTCAGGATTGTTTGTAGCAATCATTATTTCTTCTTGACCTTCAGGGTAGTTAGTAATGATGACCTTAAGTGGATCTAATACGGCATGAACCCTATCTGTAGTTTTATTTAAGGATTGTCTGACAACTGATTCTAATAATTCTATTTCTATGACATTGTCTCTTTTCGCGACTCCTGTTTTTGCACAAAACTCTCTCAAAGCCATTGGCGGAAAGCCTCTTCTTCTCATTCCCGAGAGGGTAGGCATCCTTGGGTCTTCCCATGAGCTAACTAAGCCTTCTTGGACAAGTTTTAGTAATTTTCGTTTACTCGTAATCATGTAAGCAACATTCATTCTAGCAAACTCTATTTGTCTACTTGGAAAGATTTCTAAGTTTTCAATGAACCAATTGTATAATGGCCTATGATGCTTAAATTCCAAAGAGCATAAGGAGTGTGTGATCTCCTCGATGCTATCGCTTTGGCCATGTGCAAAATCATACATAGGATAAATGCACCATTCATCACCAGTTCTATGATGCGTTTCTTTTTTAATTCTATAAATGACTGGATCCCTCATGTGCATGTTGGGAGAATTCATGTCTAATTTGACGCGCAGTACCTTTGCACCATCTTCAAAAACACCGTCTTTCATTTTTTGAAAAAGGTCTAAATTTTCGTCAATGCTACGGTTTCTGAATGGGCTTTCTTTTCCAGGCTTATCTGGGCTTCCTTTTTGTTCGCTGATTTCTTCGGCTGTGGAATCGTCTACATAAGCTAGACCTTTGCTAATAAGTTTTTTAGCAAAGTCAAATAACTGAGGGAAGTAATCGCTAGCATAGTACTCACGATCTTCCCAATCAAAACCTAACCATTTGATGTCCTTTTTAATGCTATCCACGTAGGCAGTTTCTTCCGTTGTAGGATTCGTATCATCGAAGCGTAAGTTGGTTTTTCCACCATATTTCGCAGCTAAACCAAAACTAATCCATATGGCTTTACAGTGGCCTATGTGAAGATACCCATTTGGTTCGGGGGGAAATCGCGTATGGATTCGAGCGCCATGTTTATTGTTAGCGATGTCTTCTTCTATGATTTCTTCTATGAAGTTCTTGTATTCCTTCTTGATCTCGGTCATTATTGCTGCAATTTCTTAAAAATACAGCGGCAAAGGTAAGGTATTTATAGGGAATAGGAATGCCTCAGGCAATTTCATTTCTTGCTAATAATCAGGTCTCCATGATCCATTCTTCCAAGATTTCAGTATTGAAATTAAGTATTGTCTTACTATCTCGAATACTCAAAGTAGAAATGAACATAAAGACACCTGATTATGCAAGTTTTTAGCTTTATTTTTTTGTTTGTTTTTTGGAATTTAGAAGACAATTATTTTTTGGACCTGAGATTTATTTCCATCACTAATTTCGATCATATATAGGCCAGGATTGAGTTGTTTTTCAAGAAAATAAGTATCGGCATTTGTTTCTAGTCTCAACATCATATTTCCTTGAGCATCTGATAGTTTTATTGACCTTTTTGCAGGATTTTTAAAGTTAATTTTGAATCTTCCCTTATTAGGGTTTGGACTTACTTCAAAATCAATTGGTTTGATGCTTTGCAGAGATAAAGGCTCGATTATGCTTATGGTCACTTCACCCATCACAGAACAACTATCAGCGTTCATTGCTTCTATTTCGATGAGGTGTTGTCCAATTCCATAATCAGCAGCATTTAGCGTAAAAGTTGTGCCGCCAGGTACACCATTCCAATGGATATTGTTTAAACTAATGTCTGCGTAAAGGTTTATGGTTTGATCTAAATCAATGGTGAAGTCTTCTCCTAGATCTACAAATGGTGGTAATTCACTAGGTATGATTGCTACATCTTCTTTGAAAGAAGCACAGTCTCCAGCATAATTTGTTCCATGGTGAAACATGATTTGACCAGGCCAGTCTGCATTAGCATGAATTCCTTTAAAGGCATGTTCGATTCCTGCTCCTGTCTGCAAATTTAATTGAGGTAAAGAATAATTTTTTTGAGAGGATTCTTTTACAAAGGCAAATCCATTGTTTTCTTCTGAACATTGTAAATAAATGGCAACCTTATCATCTTTATTCATTTTTAAAGAGTCAAAGCTTAAATGATGATCTGTCCATGCTTTGTCAACTTGAATGCTTGTGCTTCCTAAACTTAACCAAACACTAGGATCGTTTTCAAAATCTTTATACGTACCTTCTTTATAATAAGCATTGATGGTTTGTGTGCCTGGTTCTGCAAATTTCATTAAAAAGCTATCGATGACTAAGGTATCATTGGCGGTCAAATCAAACATCAAACCATTGACTTTTTCATTATAATAAAAACCTAAGTCCAATGCTTCTTTATAATATAAATCTCCTCTCACGGCTTGTACATAATAAACACCCGATGGAGCATTCAAATCAAATTCTATCATTGGTCCTTCAGCAAAGGGAATTTCTTGAAGAGGATTTTCATACCAAAAGAAATACTCAGTATTGCTGGAGCTGGCAGTAAGAATGGGCTTCTCTCCTTCACAAAGAATTAAGTCCTCAGCAGTTAAATTTGGACCATCTACCAAATTAGCATAAATGGTATCTGAGAGTTGATTGCTTGGATTTTGATCTTCATTAAAAACGGCCCCTACAAAAATATAATCATCTCCTAGCAAATAATAATCGATGGTAAATACTTTTTCTTGACAAGTTTGAAAAGGCCCATTTAAATAATCTGGACCTAATATTTGTGTATTCCCATTCCTGGTTTGATAAGTTCCTACCTCAACAGCTCCTATAAAATCGGCTCCTAAATTAATGACTGTTTGTTGTAATACGATTTTCTGATCATCACAAAATCTATCTACATTCATAGTATATTTGCTTATCGCAAATTCGCTTTCTTCGTAAGGTTCAAAAAGATTTAACAATAAGCTTTTATTTTTTACCTTTTCAAAAAGCTTAGCATGACCAAGATTATTTAAATGGAACCCATCGCCTTGATCATATTCTTTTATTATGGCTCCATCACTTGATGCTAAATCAGTCCAAAAGTCTATAGCAATCAATTCGTGATTACTAAGTATGTAATCCCTAATTTCTTTTTGGAGATTAGTTTGTACAAAATCTAAATTTGCAGCGGGATGCGGAGTGCAAAGCCAGATTTTAACGCCAGCTTCAGCTGCACTTGTCACCAAAAGATCTAGATTATTTTTGATTTCTTTACTGCTGTAATTGTTCAGAGCATCTTCATAAGAAACATTAATGATGACACCATCCACACCTAATTCAATTGCTTTGCTTAAGTTAAACATTGGATTAGGTGAAGGCCTGTTCATAGGTACATTTGAGCCTGTGGGAAGTATTTCATAGCTAGTATATTCTTCTTGGGCCAAATTAATGATTCGATCAGCTGGATTAATGCTTCTTATGTATTTGTCGTAACGGATTGTCCAAGATTCTACGTGGTATACAGGGCCAATTCCTAAAGCTGTTGAAGAACCTAAGACAGCTATGTCAAAACTTTGGTATTTAACACAATTATTCCATTCTTCTTGAGCACATAGATTAGTGTTTAAGCATACTGCGAGCAGTAAGAGGAATTGTATAATTTTCATGTTTATTTGTTTGTTACTTCCTTAACCCGATGAAATCATGTTTCGTTGCACGAACTAAAGGGTGAATCCATATTTTTTCTGTTAAGCAATTATTTTTCGGAATTCGATAGTACCTTTAGGACTTATGAAAGAAAATTATAAATGGCAATACACCTTGATTGGTCACCTTGCTTTTCTTTTACTTTTTGTCATTGCATTTGTGTTCTATAAAGAGCGCACCTTAAATTTTGATACTTCTTTTTATTCCATCAGAATTTTAGCTACTGGTGATTTTTACATTCCCCATGGTAGAGGTATAAATTATTTATGGCAATGGATTCCTTTATTGGTATTTAAAATGGGTGGAAGTCTGAAATCTTTCATGATGGCGATGTCTCTTGGGCCTTTGATTATGTTGTATGCCTTTTATTTGTTCATCGCCCATGTACTTAAAAATTCTAAAGCAGGAGTCTACTTGGTCTTGGCCATGGTAATGTGCATTCGCTATAAGTATTATGCTGCCATTTCAGAAATCTACTTGTCCATAGGTTTGATTGCATTAGTAGTTGCTTGCTTAAGCATGGATAAAAAGCGATTTAATTTAAAGCCCTATCAACATCTTCTGGCTTCATTGTTTTTTATATCGCTTACTTATTTGGGACATCCATTTATTATTTTTCCCTTATTGTTTGTGTTGGGTGCAGATTTGATTTGGCATAATCGATGGAAAGACAAAATGGCTTGGTTAGGAATAATTGGAGCTGTAATTTTATTTGCAAGCAGGTATTTGTTGATTATTTTTTCGGGTGCTTCGTATGAGCGAGGTAAAATGGGCTCCGTTGGTTTAGAAACTTTTGCCAATGTAATCTTGCATCCGTCAGAAGTATATAGCCTGAGTATACTTTGGAGCTTTATAGATAGCCAATGGTTTTTTGCTGTAGCTTTATTTTTGTTGAGCTTATTTTTTCTATTCAGAAGGAATAAGTTATTTGCAGCTTACTTAATAGCTTTTACACTTTGTTGGTTTGTTTTTGTCGCAGGTGTTTGTTCTTATTTGCAAGGAGACATTTATGCTATGATTGAAGGCTACTGTGGATTTTTTGGATTAGCTTGGGCCTTACCGGCAATTTATCTTTTGCCACCCAAATACAAACATTCCTGGATTTTGCCGCTTTGCATATCCTGTTTACTTTTATTTAGCATCCATAGAATTTATAAGAAGGCTCCTTTTTTTACTAGCCGATTAGCAAAGATTGAAAAAACCATTGCAGAAAATACAAATATTCAAAATCGAAACCATATGCTAAAAATGGAAGGTCGATTTTGGAAGGAACTTTGGTATCCATGGTCTGTACCTTATGAAAGTTTAATATTAAGTTCCCTTGAAAACCCAAATCTAAGTTCAATTCTTTACATCGCGGATAGCGAAAAGAAGATTGAAAAATACAGCAAACAAGAGATGCGTTATATGCCACCATTTAATGATGATACATTTGCCTTACCTGAGCATTATTTTAAGGTTGATAAGCGTCCATTTGTTTTGACAGATAAAATTAGCTTTTAATGAACAAAGAAGAGAAATATTTTCATGATGTAGGCGCAAGTGTTGATGGAGCGCTAAGTGGAAAACTATTTGGCAAGCTTTGCTTTAAAATTAATAAAAAAGCTTTTTGTTGTTTTTTCGAAGATGAAATGGTCTTTAAATTAAATGGAGACTTTCACAAAAAAGCTTTAACTTTAAATGGTTCCCAACTTTTTGATCCTTCTAAAAAGGGTAGGCCTATGAAAGAATGGGTGCAAGTTCCTTTTGAGCATCATAAGCATTGGAAAAAATTTGCTACAGCTGCTGCGGAATATGTAGGGGGGTGATTAAATGCAACACTAATATTTCAGGCACGTTTATATTTGAAAGGTTTTTTTTTTTTTGAATCAAAAGTAAATCGATGACAATCCGAGGCATTTTCCTTCTTTATATAATATTCATCTTGTTTTGCGGAATTTCTTTTAGCCAAGCACCCAACATCACTTCTGCAAATTATTTTCAGTTAGGAGGCGAATATTTTAGAACCAATAAGATAGATACTGGATTGATAGCTGTTTCACCTGGAGCATCAGGTCCAAGTGTAGAATGGGATTTTTCTACAGTAGATTTTAATCACCCTTCTGTTATTTATGATACGCTGTCATCCATAGTTCCTGAAGGAACTCCTTTTTTTAATGAACCAAATACAAACTATTCTTTAGCGAATTTCTGCTTGCTTTTGAACACAGAATCTTTTTCATTTGAAGACAATAATTATTTTTATTACAATCTTCAAAAGGATGGACTTCAATTTATAGGTAATTGGGCGAACAACGGTGGAAACGACCTTTGGTTTTATTCCTTTTCAGATTTTCGTACAGAATTGATTTTTCCTATGACCTATAATGATTCATTTACCGATCGTTTTGAATCCTCATTCGAAGATTTATCAGGTAGTGGAAGGCATTATCAAACAGGTTCCATTGAAATTGTAGCCGATGCCTATGGAACGATGATCACACCTAAGAAGGACACACTTGACAAGGTGCTTAGAATAAAAGAAAAGATAACATGGCGAGACTCATCTGATTTCTTTGGGATAGAAAATTTTGTCACTACAAAATTTTATTGGTATTCGATGGAGCTTGAAGGACCGATTTTACAGTTTAATATGCGCTTAGAATCAGATGAAATTATCAATGCCTATTTTTTTGAAAATGCTGAAAACAATACTTCAACGAGTAGACTCAATGAAAATGTTCAATTTACAATATACCCAAACCCAAGCAATGGATCTTTTTCCCTGAATTTAAATCAAACAACAAGGACTGATTTTTCAGTAAGCATTTTTAATCTTTCAGGTAACCTAATCAAGAAAATCGAAAATCTTGGTACAGATCATATAGAGTTAGAAAAAGAAGCATTAGGATCAGGCCTTTTTTTACTTGAGTTGAGTGATGGGCAAAGAATATTAAAAACGGAAAAATTGATTATACGATGATTTAAAATTCCGTACTTTGTTGTCCTTAATTGATAAACTTGAATCTTTTAGAAAAACTCAATAGGATAGATCATTTGGCGAAAGCCAGTAAATTTAGTAGGCTCTTAGCTAATCCAATCAAGTACTTAGATGCCATCTACATCAATAAATTTAAATATCCCAATTCTAAACTAGGTATTCCTAGAAAATGCGCCACCTTTTTTGATACTGAAATGAAAGTGATTCTTCCTGCAGGAACAGACTTGTTTTTATTAGGAGCCAAAACTCATGACTCAGAAATACGCTTAGCTAAATTTATGGTAAATAATTTGGAGGCTGGTGATGAGGTTTTAGACATAGGTGCGCATTATGGATACTTTAGTCTATTAGCTGCTAACCTAGTGGGCGTGGAAGGGAAGGTTACAGCCATTGAAGCTTCTCGTGATACCTATCTTACTTTAACAGAAAACACGAAAGAAGAAAAAAATACAACTGTCTTAAACATAGCATGCGCTGAAACTGATGAGGAGATGACCTTTTACCAATTTCCGGTCTTATATTCTGAATATAACTCCTTAGATTTCGAACAATACAAAGATGAAGCTTGGCTTAAAAACAATAAGGTAGAACAGATCACCATACAAGCATTAAAAGTTGATAGCCTAATAGCCAAAGAAGAGCTAAATCCTAAACTTATAAAAATCGATGTTGAGGGGGCTGAAGAGAAAGTGGTCAGAGGGATGATAGAAACTTTGGATAAAAAACAAATGGCTTTTGTATCAATGGAATATTTAGAAAATAGTAGAAAAAATGTCCATTCAGCTGCGGCAAAAATCATTGAAAGGAGAGGGTATCAAGCAAATTATATCGATACTATTGGAAATTTAATACCCATAAATTTAGTTGAGATAAAAACATATTTTAAAAAGAAGCACTTAGATTCTGATAACATCATTTTTACGCCAATCGTTAATTCTAAATAGGCTTTTACTCAAGTAAATGATCACTTTACCTAGACCTTAGACCACTGACCACATCGCCACCAAATCAAGGTTTTGCCATTTAAAACATTCGCATAGCATTAATTTTAACACTTTACTACCGAATTTAAACTTATTCCTACCGAATTTAAATTTTGCTTTAAAAATCAAGCCTTATTTATTAAGTTTATGCTGAGCATAGCAAGTAGGTGTCAAGCACCTACGCTATAAATTTTTAAGGTGCAGGCTAAAGCCTGCATTCTTTTTTTATAGCTAAATGAACAACTTGGGCTTTTGACTGAATAATCTGCATATTATTTAGTAGTTTCTGGCTTATCTTTATGGGGTGCCAAAGCTACAACATGTGAATGCATTAAAAATAATACTATTTGTTCCGCTCATCCTTTTTTGCAGCATGCTTGCTGCTGGCCAAAACCCGCAATGGTCAAAAGAAAAATTTGAAGAAAAACTAAGCACGCTAGATGAGCTGGCTCAAGAATTATCTGCAGATGAGTCCATTTCTGAAATAAATACAATGATGTCTCATGGCATTGAAAAGCATCCGCATCTCCATGTTGATTTTACCTTAAAACTTATTAATGCTTATGTTCAGAAAGGGGATGAAGAAAACATCATCAAATATGTAGAACAAACGAAGGAATTGATTTTGAAATATGGCATCGAAGAAGATATGTGGAAACATTACCTCTGCAAAGGACTGTATCTGAATATGAGCGGAGATAACAATGGCTCTCTAAAACATTATCACATGGCAGTTAATTTAATGAGAGATGTAAAACCAATTGGTGAAAAACGTAAGAAAATGTTTAAAGCCAAATTAGCAGGTCAAATTCATAACATAGGCTCATCTTATTTTAAGCTAAATAAATTAGATAGTGCACAAGTATATTTTAATGAAGCATTGGCTATTTCTAAGGAAATCGATGATCAAAGAATAGTAAATAAAATAAATAATAAACTTGGCCACATTGCTTACTATTATAAAGATTATTTAAGCGCAGCTAGTTTTTATTCTGAAAGTTATAATTATTCTAAAGACAATAACAATGGCCCTGATCTTACCATTTGCAGTGCCTACATGGCAAGATTATATTTAGTGCTTGGTCAATATGAAAAAGCTTTAAAGTATTATGAAGAAGTTATTGTAAATGCAAAACAATATAAACTACTGAAAATTCTCCCAACAGTATATTTGAAAAAAGCAGAAGTTCATATATGGTTAGAGCAATATGGAGAAGCACAAGAAACATTAGATATGGCTGTTAACGATACCTTGTCCATGAAAAATAACATTATAGTATGTTACGGTAAAATGATACAAGCTATCATAAATCAAAAAAATGGTAAGGATCAAACTGCGATTCAGCAATTTAGATCCGTAAGAAAAGAATGTAGCTCATATTTTACAAATGAAGCTGAAACATCTGAAATTAACGATTGCTATTATGGTATTGCAAATTACCATGTAAAGAAAGGACGATGGCAAGCAGCCATGGATACCTTAGCAATGGGTTTGAAGGCTCCACTAAGATTAAAACCTAATATAGAATTCCTAAAGCTTAAAACAGAAATCTTAAAAAATCAAGGTTTGTATAAAAAAGCTTTAGAGGCGAGTGATGAATTGAAAATTTTGAAGGATTCCATGCTTTCATTAAATAAAGTTGGTGTATTTCTAACTGAACAAGCCAATCTTGAGGCTAATAAGAAACAATTAAGGATAGAGAAATTAGAGAGTGAAAAAGAAGTGATCTCATTAAAGAATAGACAAAAAAGAAACATTATTATTGGTCTAATAGGGTCTATATTTTTATTAGGAGCAATGGCTTGGTTTTATTCTAGGCATCGTAAAATTAGAGAAGAAAAAGAACTAACACTAATTCAACAGCAATTGCTAAGACGGCAAATTAATCCTCAATTTGTGTTTAATACCTTGAAGTCTGTACAGTCTTCTTTTGTATTAAATGATGAAGAAAGAACTTTACACTTATTTAGTAAATTCTCAAATTTGATGAGACTTGTCTTAGAGAATTCCACCGCTGCTTTCATTCCACTAAATGAAGAATTAAGCTTGATTAAAAATTATTTAGACTTGGAATTAGCGAGAACAAACAATAACTTTCAATACACCATTCATCAATCAAATGATATTGACAGTAGTTATGAAAAAGTGCCAAGTATGGTGCTTCAGGTTTTAGTTGAAAATGCTATACAACATTGCCAGCTTCAAAAAGAAGGGGTCGGTTTGATTGAAATTAATTTAAAGAAAGAAAAAGATAAACTAAAAATTGATATTGACAATAGCCATTCAATTGGAAAACAAACTAATGAAGGCCTCTCACTTGATTTAAAGAACAAAAAAACAAAAAGTATTGCATTAATAAACGAACATTTAAAGCTCTTGAATAAAAGGTTTAATAAAAACATACAACTTGTCAGCGAAAAAGGACAAAATGGACTTAAGACTAAAGTAAGTTTAAGCTTTTAAAATTAAAATTGTGAATAAATTCATTTCATCCTTACTCTTTTTATTAATCGGAACAGCACCCCTGCTGTGTCAAAACCAGCAATGGACTCATGATCAATTTTGGAAAAAACACAAAGAACTTAAAGCAAATGGAAGTAAAATATCTACTGATTCACTTATTCAATCAGTCACAAAAGTCATGGCACATGGTATAGAAGCTTATCCTAACTTGCATGTTAAATACATATCACTTTTGTTTGATTATTATGCAGATAAAGCAGATCATGATAAAATGACTCATTATGCTGAAGCAATGAAAGTAGTACTGCTTGAAAACGATTTAGAAGAAGACCTTTGGAAATACTATTTGTGTGTAGGTAATATTTATTCAATTAATGGAGATAAAAAATCTTCTAAGTTTTATCGCTTAAAAGTTATAAAAGGCTTGAGAGAAAAGATACCTACATTAGATGAAGCAGAAATAAAGTGGCATAAAGGGCAGCTTTCTGGCCAATTAATAAACTTAGGCTATACTTATTCTATAACAAATCAGCTCGATAGTGCAAAATTGATTTACGAAGAAGCCATGCGATTAGCGGATGAAAATAGAAACCTTCATAATGTAAATAAGATAAAAAATTCTTTAGGGCACATGGCATATAGTTCTGGAGATTATGCATCAGCTGCTACCTATTATTTAGAATCCTATACTTATTTTAAAGAGGCAAAAAAATCAAAAGACCTTATTTATTGTAGTGCATACATGGGGAGATTGTATCTCGCACTTGGGCAATACGAAAAAGGAATTAAATACTATAATGAGCTTATTGAGGATGCTAAAGAATATAATTTACTAAGAGTATTACCGACTGCCTATTTGATTAAAGCAGAAGCATTAAATTGGTTGAATAGAAATGAAGCTGCCCAAATTAGTTTGAATGAATACTTCCAGGATAGTACTTTGGTTTCTACCACTACGTTAGATTGTTATGCAAAACTCATCCAAGCGAACATTGATTTAGAGGTAAAAGAACGATCAAGCTCTATAAAGGCAATGAGAAAATTTATGAATGATTGTGCGACACTTCCACACGTAGAAGGGGAGACTGATGAGCTACTAGATTCTTATTTAGGGATTGCTTCATTCCAATACAAAGAAGGCAATGTTAAAGGTGCTTTGGATACCATTGATATGGCCTTAAGCTCCTCAATGAGGTTGAGGACTAAAATCGAAATGCTAACTTTAAAAAGTACCATTCATAAAAATGAAAAGAACTATAGAAAAGCACTTGAATCAAATGATAAGCTAAACGTCTTAAAAGACTCTATGCTTACCCTCAATAAAATTGGTATTTTTCTCACCGAAGAAGCAAACAAAAAAGCGGCTGAAAAACAGATAGAGATAGAAAAACTGGAGGCAGAAAAAAAAATGATCTCCTTACAAGATCAAGATAAACATAACGTAATTTATGCTTTGCTAAGTGCTTTGTTTTTAATGGGGGGCTTATCATGGTTTTATAGCCGACATCGTAAAGAGAAAATGGAAAAAGAACTCATAGATGTAAAACAACATTTATTGAGGCAACAAATTAATCCTCATTTTATATTCAATACCTTAAATTCCATTCAATCCTCCCTTTTATTAGAAGACGAAGAAAAAACGCTAAATCTATTTAATAAATTTTCAAACTTGATACGACAAGTATTACAGAATTCCACAAGGGCATTTATTCCTTTGGATGAAGAGTTGAGTCTTTTAGAAAATTATTTGGCCCTAGAGAAAGTTAGAACAAATAATAAGTTTGATTATGAGATTGAGATCGAAGAAGGTCTCGATACTTCCATTGAAGAAGTACCAAGCATGGTCTTGCAGATTTTTTTAGAAAACTCTATCTGGCACGGCATCATCCCAAAAAAAGAGAGTGGTTGGATAAAAATTAAAGTCTACAGAGAGGATGGTCAATTACTTATCAACATCGAAGATAATGGGGTAGGTTTGCAGTATGCAGCCATTAATAAAAAATCACATCAGCATGCTAAAAAATCTCTCGGTACTAAATTAGTAAAGCAAAGATTAAATCTCCTCAATAAAAAGTTTGGTAAAAAGATTGGGCTAAATATTTTAAAAAGAGATCAAGGTGCTGGTACTAAGGTGGAGTTGCTGGTGTAGCCTACCGAATTTATATTTAATCCTACCGAATTTGAAATTCATATTTTCTTATTAAAGTTAATTCTTATGTTTGAAATGCATTAAGCATTGATTTAGGTATTTACCTTTTTGGTAATTATTTCCTAATGTAAAATTTTAAAAAGAAATTATGAAAACTAAAACAACACTCTTGTTTTGCCTATTCGCCTATGCGCTATTCGGACAAAACGAATTAAGACATTACCATTCTATGGATTACCTTTCTGAAATAAAAAAGGATACCATTTTCTCAGATTCTTTAAGTGCTCTAGAAAGAAACATTCAAAATGAATTAAGATTTGCCGAAGAAAAAGATCACATGTTGCCTGTCGTTTTCCATGTCCTATTTTCTAATGAAGCAGAACGGATTCCTCCCGAGATTATTCAAGAGCAACTTAATGTATTAAATGCAGACTTTGCAGGATTAACTCAGGAAGAGTTCGAAATTGATGAAAGTCTTGGAGATAGAAGGGAGATCTACTCAGATGAAGAAGAAACTGGTTTAGATACAAGAATCCAATTTTGTTTAGCTGATTTGAGGGCTAACAATGAAGAAGGGAGCTCAATAGACTACCAACAAACTTACATCAGAGAATGGGATGAATTTCAATTGGTAAAAAGCAAATTTGGTTCTCTAATCAAAGCTCCAGATAAATACATAAATATTTGGTTGTGTAATCTTCCTAAAGGAAATTCAGGTTATGCCCAAATGCCGCATGGACCTGCTGAGTTTGATGGGATCGTTATGGATGCTTCTTTCTTAGTTGGGAATGCAACGAATAAAAACTACGATAAAGGTCATACGCTCACTCACCTCATGGGAAATTATTTGGGTTTGTATCCCTTGTGGGGTGAGCATGCATGTTCAGATGATTACGTAAAAGACACACCGATCCATAATGCTCCAAATTTTAAGTGTGAGAATGTTCGATTCGTATCAACCTGCAATGGACACCCTACAGAATTGATCAATAATTTCATGGACAACACCTATGATGAATGTTTAAGTACTTTTACCGAAGGCCAAAAAAACAGGATGCAAGCTATATTAAGTAAAGCTGGACCAAGAGCTAATCTTTCTATTGCTAGTACTGATTGTAAAGACTTAACTATTCAAAATAATGCTTTGCTGAGAAAGAATGAACAGGAAATAAAAACTGACCAAATCACCTTAAGTATTTTTCCTAATCCTGCCAATGAGCGCATCTATGTTCATTACAGCAATTCCAAAGATTCACAAAAAAATACTTACACAATTGAAATATACTCTAGTAATGGAATCCTAATTGAAAGAAATGTACAATCAAGGGCTTGTATTGAATCTGTTTTTGATGTAAGGTCTTGGTCTGCAGGTATGTATTTAATTAAGATTATTGACAGTAATAAAATACACATTGAAAAATTTATTGTTGAATAATCAATCTAAAGAAAACTAAAACTAAAAATTATGCTCACAAATAAATTTAAAAATACCTTTTGCCTTTTATGTTGTTTTTTATCTCTGCTCATTTTTGATTTAAGCGCACAAAATTATTACAGCACAAGTGTTTCTGGACCTTTAAATCCTTCGCCGACAGCATCATCATATGGAAAATTTACAGACGCCCCTGTAAACCCTAGTAATGGAACAATGAATGTCTCTATCCCTATAGAAAGTCTTACTGAAGGGACCTTAAGACATAATGTGTCTTTAGATTATCATACAGGTGGATTGAGAGTTTCAGAGATTAGTTCTGATGTCGGTTTAGGATGGCACCTCAATGCTGGCGGCATTATTTCTAGAACAGTAAGAGGTCTACCAGATGATTGTGTCAAAGGTTATTATAAAAGAGGCTATTATTTGAATGGAAGTACTAGCGAACAACTTGCGGCAGCAGAAGGCAAATTAGATACCGAACCTGATTTGTTTTATTATAATGTGAATGGTATTTCGGGAAAGTTTATATTCGATAAAAACAAGAACGTTCGATGCATACCTCAAAGTGATGTAAGAATTATAGTATATCGACACAATGGATTTTTTATGGGTTTCCGTCTTACCACACCTGATGGTACCAATTATTATTTCGGTCAAAAACCTTTAGCCGGCGAAAGTCAAATCCATACAATAGGAGATCAAGATTCTTTTACGGAATCCTGGTTCTTGCATAGAATAGATTCATTTGATGGAAAACATTTTATCAAGTTCGAGTATGTAGACAATGATTACGCTTATCCAATGTACCCAGACTGTTATGTTTCTGCTTATTGGAATAATGGATTGAAAACTTGTAAAGAATGTGATGAACCAGATCGAATCATTCGAGTAAAAGGTAAGTCATTGAAAAAGATAATTACTTCCACTAAACAAATTAGTTTTGATCACCTTGCTGATCGTTTGGACCTGCATGCATATTACGCTCCAACTACCAATACACCAAAACCAAAAAGGATATTTAAAATTAATGTTCAGAATGGGCCGTTTTGTTATTTCTATTTTTTAGAGCAATCCTATTTTCAATCGAATGGAACTTCTTATGGTGTTTACGACTTAGATAAAAGGTTAAGATTAGATAGAGTGAAAAAATATTCTTGCAATGGTCAATTGATAGAAGAACCATACATCATTGATTATTACTCAAATGATTTTCCTTCAGTGATGGACAAAGGAATTGATCATTGGGGATTTAGTAACGGCGTCCATGGAAACAACAATAATGATGATTTGATCCCATTGTCAGAAGTAGAGATCAATGGTCAAACCTATACTTATGGTTCAGCGAGTAGGTATTCATTAGAAAACCCGATGCTGAAAGGCAGCCTTAAGAAGATAACTTTTCCAACAAAAGGAAGTGCTGAGTATACTTTTGAGGCGAATGAATATTCGGATTTTCAAGCTAGCGGAAGTCAAGTAAATCTCTTTACAAAAGTGACTTGTCCCTTAGTTAATGGTCAGTTCGTATGTTGTAATGGACCAATTTCTAATCAAAATACCTTGAGTGTCGATCATTACCAAATCATAAATCAAGAACAGATTAATACTGGAATACTTTCTCTAAAAATAGCTCTTGATCCAAGTAATAATAATTGCATTCCTCCACCTAATGGAGGCTCTAATCATTCTGCCTCACTTGAAATCTATGATCAGACTTTGGGGGGTGTTTATTTGTCTAGTTACAACATTAACTTTGTTTATGATGCAGGCATAAAAGAAGAGGAATCTATTGATTTAGAAGTGGCTTTGTTAGAAGGTATAAATGCTGGACACAATTATAAATTCAAATTATCTTCTGTTAATGGCTTAGGATCAGTAAAAATAGATTATGATCCTAATTTTCAAGTTAATAAAACGGCAGGAGGTTTACGTGTTAAAGAAGTAAAAACACATGATGGAATTAGTTCATTAAACGACATAAAGCGAACTTTTACATACAAACTTAATGCTGGGTTTTCAGAATCTAGTGGTGCTTTAATAAGTAAGCCGAACTATGCATTTAAAGTAAATAGTAATACGGCACTGTTTTCTTCAAGCAGTATTAGAAGTTTAACATCGAGTAATGGTATGCACATTACTTATAGAAGAGTGCTAGAATCTTTTAATGGAAATGGACATAATGAATATTTATTGGATCACGAAAAGTATTCTTATGGAAATCTCGCAGACTATCCTGCCTTTAATGGTCTATTGTTAAATAAAAACGGATTTGTGAAAGAAAAGCGGAGTTTAGATAACAGTAATAAAGTTGTAGCTAAAACCGAATTCACTCCTGAAAATAATTCTTACGAATATGCTCCAGGCTACATCTATGCTACTAAATCAATAAAAGTAAGAAATCAAGGTTCCTGTCAGGATGAGTTTTTAAAAGCTGATTATAAAATTCGAACGGCCACTTATAGACCTCATAAAATAATTAGTACCATCGACGGCATAAAAACGGAAAGAAAAATATTTTACTATAATAACGATAGGGTATTAAATCCTCAAAGAGTTGAGTTTACAAACAGCGATGGAAAGGTTAACAAAACAACATATAAATACACTGTAGATTATAATTTGACAGCTGGATTGAAAGCTGTTTTTCTCCATAGGTACATGATTGGTATACCTTATGAATCACTTTACTATGTCGATAATATTTTATTGGATGCAGTAAGAAATTTTTATAGTAATTACAAAAGTAATGGGCAAAGAACGACTTCACTTTCTAAATCATATTTCCCACGACCTTATTACATTAAACGTTATGAAATCACATGGGACAATGGAATCTTGCAACCAGGCATTTGGAAAGACAAAGAAATTTTTGTTCGATACAATGGATATGGTTTACTTTCAAAGTATAGAAAAAACGCTTGGTCTTATACTGATTATTTATACAATGCTCAAAAACAATTGACAAGCAGCAAATATGGAAATCACATTCAATCTTATGAATATTATCCTTCGTCATCTGTATTGAAAAAAACCACTGCAGTAAATGGAAATTCAACTTCTTACGTCTATGATGATTTAATGAGATTAATTTCAACAAAAGATGATTGTCAAAACATCACAACATCTTATGAGTACGAACTCAATAGTACAAACATTATCGATAATAAGAATTACGTAGAAACTAAAGTTAGTTTTCCTGTAAGTCCAAACAGTAATTTGACCACTTTGGTTAATAGAAAGTACATTGATGGCTTAGGCAGAAATATTCAAACAGTACGACTGAAGCAATCACCTAATAGTAAAGATTTTCTGATCAGTAAAAAATATGATAAATACGGAAGGGTTTTATATGATTACAAAATTAAGGAAAGTTCTTTTGATGATGGACGATATGTTGCTCCCTTACCAAATTGGTTAAGAACCAGTTATTCTTATTACAACAATCCTTTAAATAGAGAATATACAGTCAAAGCTCCAAATTGGCACAACATAACTTTTTCTTACGGCGGGAACACGATTTCTGATCTTGTAAAAAATCATAGTACAAATACCAATTTTGAAGCTGGTGCCTTGAGCAAAAGAATAGTAAGTGATCTTAATGGGCGAAAGCAAATTAAATTTTATGACAAAAAAGGGAGAGAAATTTTGTCTAGACAAAGCGATTCCAATGACAATCCCAACCAAAGATTAGACAGCTATTCTATCTATGACAATAAAGACAGAGTAGTATATATGTTGCCTCCTGGTGTTTCAAATACAAGTGCTACCAATAATGAATTGTTTTTTAAATACTCCTATAATGGAAATGATTTATTGAGCTCAAAGAAAACACCTGGAGTAGGTTTAATAGAATATAAATATAATGATCGATACCAATTGGGCGCTTATCAAGATCCACATTTAAAGGATCAAAATAAATGGTACACTTATCACTATGACTCCTTTGGTAGAAAGATTGAGGAGGGTTTTTATAATGGAACGCCTAATGGAAATTTTCAACCAGATGAACTCTTGCAAAAAAACACATTCGGGACGACAGCTTCTACAATAGATAAAATTGTAAAAGTAGAAACTAAGGTATTGGGTACTAATGATTGGCTAAGCAGTAACTCAAGCTATGACGGCTGTGGAATATTGATTTCTCAAATCGGCAATAATCATGTTAATTTAAATTTTGGTGCTTTCACAAGTAATAATGTCTATGATGGTTTAAAAAACGTTCTAAAAACTACTACTTCTATTTCTGCCTTCGGAATTAATAAAACTATACAAAATCGACAAGTCTTAGATGAAGCAGGGAGAATGATAGAAAATTATTTTAAAGTGGACAATCAAGCTGAAAAACAAATTAGTGCCTACGAGTACAATGCAGAAGAAGAATTAGCAAGAAAATATCAAGGCAGGACAGGTTTAAGTGGGAATCTTTCTTTTTTACAGAAAATAGATTTTACATATTTGGACAATGGATTAATAAAAAAGATCAATGAAAATAATTTAACCGGTGCTCAGCAAGCAATAGAAAACTGCAATCTGCCTAATCCTATTGCTGCAGGTACTACTTATGATCAAAGAGATCTTTGGTATCAAGAATTATATTATGATACAAAAGTAGCAGGAACCGATGCCTCGATTCAGTACAATGGCAATCTAGCAAATGTGGTTTACCAAGTAAGAGGTAGGGAACAAGGAATTTACTCCAATAATTACGATCAATACAATAGATTAAAACAATCTACTTATTACGATAGGCAAAATGGCAATTTGTCAAATTCAGGAAGGTACTCAAGTGCTTACAACTATGATGAACGTGGAAATTTGACGTCCTTGCAAAGGAATGGGATGTATCCTTCAGGTGCTTGTTATTTAAACGGGCAAATTGACAACTTGAATTTTAATTATTTTCCGAACAGTAATCAACTTAAGAAAGTAACTGACATTGCTCCAAGCATATCCAAAAATGCGGGATTCAAAGATGGAGCTAGTGGAGATCATCTCTATGATGCTAATGGCAATTTAACCGCAGATAAGGATAAGAAAATAGAAATTACTTATAATCATCTCAACTTACCCAAAAGTATTGAATTTACAAATTCAAACAAGAGCATTGATTTTGTCTATGATGCCTTAGGGAATTTATTAACTAAGAAAGTAAAAACAGGATCAAATGTAGATGAACAAAGAGATTACCTAAACGGAATTGAATTCCTAAAATTAGGTAATGCTACTACTAAACTAAATTTTATTCAACATCCTGAAGGTCGAGTTTTTTATCCTAAGAATGGCGCTCCGAGATATGAATACACCATTTCTGATCACCAGGGAAATGCTCGATTATGTTATACAGATAAAAATGGTAACGGTAAAATTGAAACGCCTACTGAAATACAATGGGAGGGGCATTATTATCCCTTTGGCATGCAGCAAGATGCGTCATGGATGAGGCCAAATGGTACAGCCTTAAGGCACACCTACAACGGTATTGAATCTTTGGAAGATCATGGTTTAGCTTTGAACCTTGCAAAATTTAGAACTTTAGATCCTTCCATAGCAAGATGGTGGCAAGTTGATCCGAAAGGAGAATCATACAATCATATTTCACCTTATGCTTCTATGAATTTAAATCCAATGGTCAATACTGATCCCAATGGAGACTTGGTGGCATCTACTGTTTTGTTAAGTTCTATTGCTGCTGTGAGCACGAATGGAATAATTAATAGTGTGAACGGCAATCAATTTTTTGATGGTTGGTTAGCTGCAGCCGTTGGAGGTCTGACAACAGGGGACCCAGCAAATGCTGCTTTAGGTGTTTTGGTGTCTCACCTTCCTTCTAAAGACTTTGAGTTTGCTTCTAATCTAATTTTTAATGTAGGCCCTACTGCAAAAATTGGGACAGAAGGCTTGCAAGTTGGTCTTGCTATTTCAGCAAATTATCAATTTGGAGACTTTGTTTTTGGAATGAGTAAAAGTTATTTAAAAGGTAAGAATACAACTACGAATTCGAATGGATTTTCGAATGTCAATGGAGGAGGCTTGTCTTATAATGGAGCTTTTTATGCTTCGATCTGGAGCACCTCTTATGACGGAGGTGGCATTGGGCAAAGAACAGCAACTTATGGCATTGGTCTTCGCGACATCAAATTTCACTACGAAAACGATTGGCAGCCCTTAATCCACAGCTTAACTGATGAAGGAGATCGTTTCAGGACTGCAGCTGGAAGACTTAGTTTCGGAGATTATTCTCTTGGCTTTAATTTGTTTACAGGTGATCCTGGACCTGGACCAAGGATTAATAGAGAAAATTCATTAATTGATGGTCATTATACATATGATAGTAAGTTTTGGAAACCAGATAAATATCGTTTAGGAGCAGCTTATTTTGGCTACAAAAATGTAAGGATAGGTTGGAATTCCGAAAACATTCGACATGTGATCCAAAATAAATTTGCACATGATTTTCTCATGGGCGGTAAATCTAAATGGTTTAGAATCTTGACGACTGAATTCCC
>CALDYJ010000190.1 GCA_937941095.1 uncultured Saprospiraceae bacterium
TAAGCCCTCTCCAACAATGCTTAGTTCAACTTGATATGAACCTTGCTCACAAAGAAAATTTTGACCGGTTAAAGTACTTTCATAGCCTTCACTAGTTTTTATCCCTTCACCACTAAAAATTTGAGAACCTTGAGGATTATACCAGGTGAAAATCAAGGTTGGCTCAGGATCAATATCTGCTAAGGGAATTGCTAGAGCAGTTGCAGTGGAATAACTTGCTGCACATTCATCATTTAATAAATCCCTGCAAAGATTACCTGTAACAGACTCTAATTTCCAAAGCTGAGAATCTCCGCGAATGTCTATTTTTTTAATTGTTTGGGAAGGACAATAATCCCAATTGCTTACGCCTTCGTACATATATGTGCCAACCCCTGTTTCAGGGTCGTTGTAATTAATTGTTAAGACGTTTTGGTCAAATCCAGTCGGACCAATTGGGGTTTTACTAGGTGTACCCGAATAGTCAATTTTATACCAGCCAATAGTGGTTCCCATCTCCATGAAATTAGGAGTTCCTATGAGTTCAATCTCGTCTTGCACTCCGGGTATAAAATAAGTTCCATCTTCAGCATCTATGCTTCCAACATTAGTAAAAATAGGTTCATTTAAATCAAAAGAAATTGCATCTTCAAATTGTCCATTTACTGAGAATTCTACTGAATAAGTGCCCTTTGAGCAAAAGTAAGGGCTTGATGTATTTGGATTAATTCCCTCTAACTCGCTTCTTCTATTAGTAGAATTATTGTTTTGAACGTATTCAAACTCAGCAATGATCTCATTGTTAGGATTATACCAAACGAATTTAACAGGTCCTTCTAAATCAGCATTAGCGGATGCATTCGCTTCTACGGCAACTGCTGATCTAGGATGAAAACAAAAATCAAAATCATCGGCACATAAATGAGCATAGGAAATGGAAAGTTCCCAATTATCTTGACCGAAAGAAATTCCTAAACAGTTGGTTCCTAGTAAAAGAACCAAGATTAATTTTAATAGATTTTTAGCTTTATTCATGATGGGTCGAATTTATATTACAATAATAAGCCCTTGAAAGCTTGAAAAACGCTACAATTTATATGATTTGTAACGATATTAAAAAATGTAATTAATTGATATTCAGACAATTAATTCTTAATTTTGCTTATATTAACTAATGATTCAATAATAAATTTGTTAAAAGCATTAAGTTGCTCAAAATCAAGCAATTAGCTTGAGATACAATAAATGTCATTCAAAATATGCGTAATTCTCAATTATATAAGGTATTAAATGGCCTAAATGGTAAAGAGCTTAACAAATTTGATAAATTCATCAATTCCTCCTTTATAAACCCTAGAGAAGATGTAAAGCTGCTTCTAAAGCATTACAAAAAGGAGATAAAACGACAAAGGCCTAGGTTAAATAAGGAACAAGTCAGCATAGCCGTATTTAATAATGCTGAAGTTGAAGACCAGCTTTTACGTACTTTATATAGCAATCTATTTAGCCTATTAAACCGATTCTTATTCTTTATTCAAGCCGAAGAAAATGAATTTTTTGTAAACCAAACCCTGTCAAGAGCATATTCTAAAATAGGAAAGAAAGATTTATTTGTAAAAACCATTAGCAAAACAAAAAAGAAACTGCTGAAGCTGCCATTGAGAAATGCTGAACATTTTCGTCAGCTGATGGAGCTTGAACAACAATATTATGATTACATATCACAGCAAACAAGATCTGAAGAAAATAATTTACAAAGCCTGACGGACACTTTAGACGTTTATTATTTTAGTCAAAAGCTAAAGCAAGCTTGCTTAATGACTCTTCATCAGGTAGTTTATAAAAAAGAATACAACATTGATGCTTTTGAACATTGTTTAATTTATGTAGATCAAAACATTGACACACTTAGGAAGCATCCTTCTATTGCACTCTATTATTATTGCTATTGTGCCATGACAAGAACTAATTCGGAGGAATATTTTAAACTATTTAGAGATCTCTTAGAAGAAACGAAGAATAATTTCGGAGAAGATGAGGTAAGGTTAATTTACATCCTAGCGATAAATTACTGTATCAAGCGTTTGAATGCAGGAGAAAGTAAATACATCAAAGAAAGTTTTGAGCTGTATCGAGCGGGTATTGAGAGTGGCTCTTTATTAATCAATAAAATTTTATCTCCATTTACCTATAAAAATGTAGTGGCTTTAGGACTGGGCTTAAAAAAGTTTGACTGGGTAGAAAATTTCATCCATACTTACAAGATAAATTTAGATTTAAAACATAGGGAATCTAGTTTTACTTTCAATCTTGCAAAGTTAAGACAAGAACAAGGTAATTATAATGAGGCAATGTCATTGCTTATCCATTTTAACTCAGATGATTTATTGATGAACTTGGCTGCAAAGACCAATTTATTGAAGATGTATTATGAGCTTGAAGAATTTGATTCCTTAGAATCATTGCTAAACAGCATGGAAATCTTTTTACACAGGAAAAAAGTATTGAGTTATCACAAGAAACATTATAAGAACATCATAAAGTTTACAAAAAAGATGAT
>CALDYJ010000191.1 GCA_937941095.1 uncultured Saprospiraceae bacterium
GAGCAATCCAAAAGTTACCTATTCAGAATTAATGAGTCAGGTTCGTGCTCAAATGCCTAGCACTCAAACTCCACAGTTTGATGATGAAAACTTAAAAGATAGTAGTTTCATTCAAAATTGGTTTTTAGATGACCAAAACGAATCTTATCAAGATTTAAATACTCAGCTTTATCAAGATGAAGATGAGTTAGAAAATGTTCCTAGTTTCACAAACACAGGATTAAACATTAAAAAAATAAAGCAGGAATCATCAGAACATGCTAAAGACTGTAATTGTGATGAGAATGGCAGAGCAATTCCTCAGCATCGTCGAAATGAATGGGAAGAAGCACATCGACTTTTATCCAACATGAGGGATGATGAATTGTCAGAAATTGATTTTATAGAACCAAACATTACTTCAAACATCTATTACGATCAAGAAACACACAATAGAGGATCCAATACAGACAACAAAAAATACCTCAAGACATACCCTTCTCCAGAAAATGATTTTGAAGAAAAATTTATTTGGCATTTATCAGATGAATATTCACAATTGAGAGCTGCCTTCAATAAAATTTTCGAAACAGAATTGCTTTACGAAGAAGAACCTAAAAAAAGAAAAAAAATAAAAGTTGCACACATTGACACAGGCATATTTAATGGACATCCTTTGTTACCAAAATATTTTGACAATACAAACCTTGAGGAGATAGAAGACATTGATAAAAATGATGTCATAGAGCAACAGGGTCATGGTCAGGCCACCATTTCAATTTTGGCAGGGAATAAATATGAATCTCCAGACGGCACTTTTTCGGATTATTATGGAGCCAACCCTTTTGCAAGGGTGAAAACGTATCGCATCAGCGATAAAGTCTCCTTATTAAATGGTAAAAAATTCAAAGAAGCCGTCTATGATGCGGTTGATAATGGCTATGAAGTCATCACCATGTCTATGGCTGGTATCCCTGACAACGAAATGGCCGATGCGGTAAACTACGCATATAATAATGGAGTTGTTATTGTGAGCGCAGCCTCTAACAATTTTGTAAAAGGAGCAGGAAGAATACTCCCTAAAACAACTTTGTATCCTGCACGCTGGGACAGGGTCATAGCTGCAGTCGGAGCTACTTTTGATGACACCCCATATTTGTTTTATGAACAAGAACGCAATAGAGGCTTAGACAGCAAGTATATGCAAATGTGTTATGGCCCTGCTGAAGTATTGCCTACCACCGTAGCAGCCTATACCCCAAACATTACCTGGTTTGGCCATAAAAATGCTGATGAATATTCAGTAAGAGGTGGAGGTACCTCAAGTGCAACTCCACAGATAGCAGCGGCGGCTTCTTTATACATTGCTAAATACAAAAATGATCTAGAGAAAATAGTAAAAAGATATCCGAACAAAAAATGGATTAAAGCAGAAATTATAAGGCAAGCCATTTTTAGGAGTTGTCAATCAGGTCAATACGATCACTATTTTGGCAATGGCATATTAAAAGCTTTAAAGCTAACAACTGATAAAAATCTTGCTCCTAAAAAATTAATCTCTTCAATATTAAAAGCTAAAAAAGCCAAAAACAAAGGAGGTTTTATTTGGAATGCCTTCAAGGCACTTTTTGGTCGGTCTGCGAGAGGACAAGCGCCTAAGAGGATGGTATTGGAGATGGGGATGTTCAACCAAGAAATTATTCAATTACTTTACAAGGACCCTGAGCTTTACAAGTACCAACATTTGAGTTTCAATGAAAAATCCATGAGTAAGGCCACTTGGAAGCGACTTATTTCTGCGATTCAAGCATCTAGTTTTGCCAGTCAAGATCTGAAAAGTGCGCTAACAAAAGTTGGATTCATGCAAGAAGGATACTTACAAAATGGAGCAAGCTTCCTTAATACTGGATCCAATGTTTTGCGAGGAAATAATTTGCAAATCTTAAATGAAAGGGTTTCTACAGAAAGACAAAACTATTACAATACCGAATTAGAAATTATTTCTGTTGAAGCAGAAATTCAAAGCATGGGCTTGAGAAGTATGCAAGATGCCGGCATTCACATAGACACAAAAAGTCTATCATCAAAATCTAAAGATGATTTAGAAGCGGTGTACATTGAAATAAATGATGGAGAAGAAAGTGTAGGATACTGGGAATTTGGCAAAGAGATTGACAAGCAAGGTACGCGTGGATTTAATAATACTAGAGCGATTAATCAAGGGCTGTACTGTAACATTAATCAAATCATTAATTTTGATCATTCTTCTTCAAGAAGTGGTGAGGCTAAAACGATAAAATTTCTTAGCAAGCTATTTAAATGGAAAGGCAAAGTCCTAGCTGAGGAGACCGTCAAAAAAATCATCGAGCAAGAAAATTACGTTGTTTTTTATGATTTGAAAAAAGGAATCTTCATTGACAAATCAAGAGAAGACTATGAAGAAAAAGCTGCTCAAATTTGGAAAAGAATTGAAAAAAATCAAGATGAATTGCTCATTCTTTTCCATGGATTATTCTCTTCCGTTCAAGATGGCTTTAAAGAATTTTTAGATCCTCACCATTATAAACTTGCCACTTATGGTAGGTATGCCATAGGCTTTAATTCTGCAGATGTCATTGAAGGGATAGCAAAGAATGCGGAATACATGTTTTCAGAAATCAATGCTCATCTCTCGAGTAAAAAGTGTACTATAATAGCAAGAAGTAGAGGTTGTGCAGTAGCTAGGTACTTTCTCGAAACGCTTCCCTTCAAAAACTTTTTTGAATTAGATAAGTTCATCCAAATTGCCCCGCCTAATCAAGGAACACAAATTGCAAATGATGAAATCTATCAAAAGACTTTAAATGCACTTTCTATTCTTGCTCACTCTGTTTTTGGATTAACAGCTCCTATTGTTAGAGGTGCCTTTTTTATTTTGAAAAAACTCGCTGGTGAGATTACTGCATTACCTGGTATAGATAATCTTGAAATCGAAAGTGAATTCATGCAGCAACTTAACAGCAACTATCAAGTTCCGGATAACTATTTTGTAATCATTTCAAATTACGAACCGAAAGGCCTGGTTAAAAAAGTACTAGACCAGATTTTGTTCGACAAGTTTATTTTTAAAGGGGTCAGCAACGATGGTGTTGTACCTACCCACTCAGCTTACTTTTCTGATCATTCCATTTATCAAAATAGACTCCTATTGGTTCCTGAAAAATTAGGGGTAGGTCACTTTGGTTACTTGAAGGAAAAAGTAGGAAAAAAGAAAAAGAAAGTTAAAAACCCTATTCCTAATCAAATCTTCGATTGGTTGGAAATAAATAAAATTACTTGAACTATGCCTCCATTTAAAGTGATCAGCAGCGAGGAGTTTAACAATTCCAATATTAAAGTTGAAATCGGTGAAACCTATAGTTTCTATGCAAAGGGTATATGGGTAGATTTAATTGTCCCTTGTGGTCCGAACGGTTGGCTTAAAAAAATACTCAATTGCGAACCAGTTTTAAAAGGTGTCCCAATTTTCAAACTTTGTGCATGCATTGATAAAGATTTGTCTACAGCATTTCCTATAGGTGATAAATTAGAAAACAAAAAAATGGAACATAATGGAACGCTCTACTTTTTTGCAAATGATGTAGAAGGGTTTTATAAGAACAATTTAGGGTCCATAGAAGTCGAAATTTTTAAAAACGTTTAACCATAAAAATTATTATGCCAACTATTAAACAAACATTAGGGATAAATTCACAAAAAGAACTGGATAGTTTGCCTAATCCCTGGCCCCATCCACGCTACCAAAATCCGTTGGAATGGTTAGATAACATCCGATGGTTTTTTTCCATGGAAGATCTTTATACAGATCCAACTGGATTTAATAATCCAATGAATTTTGATCCTCCCTTAAGCTATGATCCTCCTTTGGTTGATAGACCGAATAATGATAGCCTCTGTCCCCAACAAGCCATAGATGCGCAAATAGGATGGGCTCGTACAGAAGATGCTAAAGGGAGATATAATTGTAACCCAAATTATCCTAAGCATTTTACTACTAAACTTTTTGCTTTAGCAAGAATAGAAGAACGGATAAATGGGCAACCTAATGTAAGGCAGTTTATTGAAAAACATTGGGATGTAGACGAGTGGTCCAGCTGTTGGGATAGTGACATCATCAGTGATCAATGTCTCGACCAAATCAAAGATCATGG
>CALDYJ010000192.1 GCA_937941095.1 uncultured Saprospiraceae bacterium
TCAATTTTTTCAGACTTATCATGAATTAAATTACCCGAGTCATCGTAAACATAATTGTCAAAAGGTTGCCCGTCTATGTCGTTAGGAAAAGCACTATCTCCGATTTGATCTCCAATCCAATCTAATCTATTTGTCTTTCTAGTTTGTCCGTTTACAAATTCAGTTTGATAAAAATAAGACAAGGCATCAACATAATTTATGTCCTCTCTTCTGGTTAGATAATTTAGGTTTCCATTGTCATCGTAAGACATAGAAGCTCTATATGCTTGAATAGAACTAGAATTCGCCCAAGAGTTGCTAGGCTCATCAATGGCTGTCCTTCTTTGTGCATTTTTTAAGCGGTGTAATTGATCGTATTCATAGGCAATAGGAGTATTTTCCAACACATTACCATCAGGTTTTTTAATGCCGTATACGGTTGATCGTATATTACCATTGTAAAGATTAGTTAATCCACTTTGTTCTTCTGCGACAAAATGATCAGAAGCATTGATTGTATTCGAAATGGCTTGGTAATCATTATCAAAATAGGCTAAGTTGTACCCAAAAGCATCTGCAGCTACATTTTGATTCACACCACCCACAAGACCATCTTTACCTATGTCTCGATTTTCCAATAAAGTTGCAGAATTCATTCCTTTGATCCAGCCCTGCAAATTGTATGCAAAATCACAGGCTTGTACCTTATATTCACCAATTTCTGTTCTTGCTAAAACACCATGATCGTAATAGGTGTAAGCAGCATCTTTATCCCAAATGTGACCATCTTTACTGGTGAAAACTTCTATCAACCTATTGTCATCATCATAAAGATATATATGAGTAAATTCATCTGCTTGATCTTTTTGGTAAGTGATCCTATTCACATTTCCACTTACTAAATCATACTCGTAATCGACTTTCTTTAAATGTTGATTGATGTTTTTTAAACTGGCAAATTCTGTTATCAGTGTGGTGACATTCCCATGCACATCATAATCAAAATGTGTGGCATGTTCATAATCAAAATCTCCTACAGTATATTTTTCAAAATACAAACTGCTGCTTATGCGCTTTCTTAGATAAATTCGATCTGAATCAAAATAGGAATCTACATCTAAACCAGAAGCTGCGTCAACTAAATTTTCATCATAAATTTGAATGGCAACATCATACCTGTTTAAACCAGCATTTAACCAATTACTAAATGCATCCGAATCTTGTGCGATGGCATTAGTTAATTGATCACTTCCTAAGACCTCTACTTCACCAGATTCGATGACTCTATTTTGCTCATCAAATAACGTATACGAATACCTGGGATTAGGGTAAATAGCAAGGGATCTTTGTCTACCATTTTGACTAGCAATGGTTCTTCCTAAATTATCATAAAAGTATTCTTCTTGTTCTGCATCAGGGTTATCTGCTATTACAACTTGATTCAAGCTGTTGTGCTTATAATTGGTCACAAATTGATGAACCGGATAATAAGGAGCATATGCAGGATTGCCTCGATGGTTTTCTACGCCTACCGTATTGCCAATTGGCTGAACACCTTCTGGCGCTATGGTTCTTACAAGGTTCCCGGATTGATCATAATAATATAAGGTATGGTGATACTCTTTACTAGTATACGTTTGGATCAGTTCATCCTGCTCATCCAGGCATTGCTCCGGATATTCCAACCTAAACCTTTCTCTTGCTTGATTGATTTCGTTTTCATAATGCGTCTTGGCCTCTATGGTATATAGTTCAAATACGTAGTCAAGGCAATCGTCTTTATATTCTGCTTCAATAAAAATTGATCGGTTACACAACAATTCACTTTGACATGGGCTAAAGTCAAAGCAACTGCTTGAAGCAACCAAGTCTACTTCATTTCCACTAGCATCAGTGTAAACAATGTCTATGTGATAATCTCCATTGGCATTTAAACCATCGCCTGTGATAGAAATAAAACTCGCTACATCGCAGAGCTGGCTTAAGTTTTCAAAAGTAATGGAACACAACAATTCATCCAGCGTACAACCTCTTACAAAGTTGAAAGTAATTTCATTTCCTGTTTGTGCAGGTTCTGGAATGACCAAATAGAGTTCATCAAAATTTAAATAAGGCCATAAATTTAAACTGGAATCCGGATCAAAACTTGTCAAAGCATTTAAAGGAATTTCAAATGGGTAGCTACAAGGATTAGCACCAGTTCCAAGCAAGGTAACAACTTCATTCAAAAATACAATCATCTCATCATCTTCTGCACGTGGACCAGAACAAGGATCCTCAGTTACTACATAAACACAAGTCTCATCGTTTGCTTCTGTAGTCGAAGGGTCATCAGAAATATTTACAAAAGTAGAATCCGATAAGCTGGCTTGGTGACAATATTGTGCTGACAAATAAATTTGTTCGTTTATGCTGACTTCTACAATCCACGTTAGGGTTTCACTGGAAGCTAATTGCAGTCCATCGACTGACATCAAGTTAGGGCTAGTTGCATTTAGAGTACCCCCATTCAAGTTTGAAGGATAAGTTATGAATTCCCAACCTGCAGGCAAATAATCTTCGAAATCGAGTGTTAAACTTGAGTTGCCATTATTAGTCATGACAATTTCATAAGACACCTCATTACCCGGAATGGAAACCTCACTTAAACTCTCTAAACTTAGTAAAAGATTTGGATTAGAAGACATGCTCCTTTTATAGGAAGCGCTATTCATTTTTTCTCTGATCTCTTTGTCTGCTGCCTCAAATTTAACACGAGGTGCATCTTCCGTTAAGCTTAAACCGGTTTCTTCTTTTAATGGCCTAGAACCAACTGAAGGCAACATTAGATCGCAGTACCTTAAGAAATCCATGTATTCATCAAAGCTTAAATTGAAATTCAATTGCTTATTAAACCAGTTCGTAAAAGTGCTTCTATAGAACTCACTTCCAAAACTATTGCTGTTTTCATAGATGGTCCCTGTCCAATTGTATGTGCTGGCTTCAAACTCCCAAAACAAGTCTAAGATTTGATCACAATTAGCACAAGGAGTACAATCGAAAGGTGGTGGAATGACAAATGAACTCCACATGGTATCCAATAAAAATTCTGAATCAATCGATCTACAGCCACAATCAAGGTCTTCAATTTCTTCTCTAGAATAATCAATGTCATAACGATCTTCTAGGTAAACTACAAAACCATCGAGATCGGGGCTGCTTGAAGTAAGCGCATATTGATCATAAATAAAATTGTATTTATCACATTCGCAAATACCAAAGGTGATGTCTGAACCAGGGAATAAATTTCTTCCATATGGACCGGGAGCAGTGATCAGTAAATCATTACAGGTAATGTGATACGCTGACAAACCAGCATTTAGTCTTGCCTCTTCAATGGCTGCTTGAAAGGTTCTGTCCCCATTAGGAGTAGAAGTAGCGCCTAGAATATTTTCGACATCACAACCATCTGTACATATGGCAACCAAGCTGTCTAACAAAGTTGCAAATTGCGCAGAATCTAAAGCTAGAGAGTGTTCACACAATCTTAATTCATAAGCCCATTGATCTCTATAAGCTTCGCAAGTCTCTGCGCATTCAAGCGCTAATAAATGGTTTAAAGAATCGGCAGGGTTAATGCTCTGATTGACAACATCTTCAAAATTAATGCCTCCGGTCGGTCCATCATCATTGACGCTTCCATCTTCGTTCATAATGTCTTCATAAAGTGGAAAGCGCTTACTTGTATTTTCCCATGCATTACAACTTACACAGGGGTTCTCGGATCCGAAACAATCATC
The DNA here is from genome assembly GCA_937941095.1 of uncultured Saprospiraceae bacterium. Classification (GTDB taxonomy): domain Bacteria; phylum Bacteroidota; class Bacteroidia; order Chitinophagales; family Saprospiraceae; genus JALZVN01. The sequence goes on from CALDYJ010000192.1 coordinate 3,759, forward strand.
ATCAATAATGTCAGGCATGTTCAAGCCGATGTGCGCATAAGACTCATGATAATCTTTGATCAGGGGAGCACTGTGTCTTGCTTTTAGCACTTTGTAAAGTCCTCTAAAAGCTTCCCAGAATCTTTCTGTTCGACATAACTCGGCACCAAACACGTCATCCCATTGACCTTTAGCAGGCTTACTAGGACTTTCTAAAATGGCTTTAATGTCTAGTAAGTTTGACAAGGCAACAATGTATGCAAGATCCCAGATGGAATAATTTTGCAATGCTTCTAAATCTCCATCATTATCCAGGTATGGATAATTCAGCATATCAGCTTGAATGGCTGCCTCTGCAGAATTGGACAAAGTAGTATTTTGAGAAGCGTCCAGTGCTCCTAAAGGACCCATTGCAGCTCCACCGATTAATCCATCATATCCTGTTCCACTTTGATTAAAAGGATTAAAGTAATTCGAGTCTACAGCTTCAACAGCGCTATAAGTAAATAAATTTTGGTCGAAAATTATGCTGGCTTGATTTTCATTTTCACAATAATCCAAGTAAACGTATTCAGGATGATAAACGATCATTTCATCTAACCAAGACTCGTCAAAATAATTTACAAAATCTACTAATTCAAGATCTTTGGGAGATACACTTTGTCCATTTATTTCAACCGTTATTCCTGGATAGTTTAAATCCTCATAACTGATGCCAAAAATATTTTCATCCGCATCCGCATAAAATGAAGTACATGGAAGATCAGCTTTAAAAATCACATTGTCACCATTCATCACAGTTCCATATTGACCAAATGGAGACATGTCTTTTTCTATCATGATCCTCAAAGATTCGCAAGGGTCTATTTCATCTAATCCAGCTCTTACACAATCTCCATTTGCTATTTTTTCATCCAAACAAAGACTCAAGGCTTCAATATAAGCAGCTATGTCACCTTCATAATCCGATAGGTTTAAGGTACTTGTACAGGCGCTTAAACAATTCGCATCAATACAACCTTCGAAGTCCGCTGCGTTAATTAAGGAATCGAAAACTTCTAATTCCGTTTGAAGGCAATCATAATTATCAACATAGATTTCTTCATACAAATCCATCGTCTTTTGATCTAAACTTAAGAGTCTATTTACATTATAAGATCCTACATCAAATGTTCCATTCAGACTAAAGGTATGAGTCCCATTCTCCTCGCATAAGCTGTCAATGCTAGTAGGGATTAATACATTATCTGGAGCAGGTGCATTTTCTAAAACGACTTGATTGCATTCATCAAACACCTTAACTTCTAATTCATAGCCGCAATCAAAACAAACATTAGGAGCACATTCGTCTGTAAAATCTTGTGGGGTGAAAGAATAATCATAACTAAAAGCTGTTGATGGACTTGTCACCAAAACACTCTTACTAAAAGATCGTCTTGCAGCATGACTGCCTTGATCGATGACTTCATCTAAACTTAATAAGTCATTAGATAATTGAAATGAACTGCTAGATGAATTATGAGAGTCTAAGGGTATTAATTGACCAGGACTCACACCTGCGAGTGCTGAGGCAATGACTCTGTTTTTGTTATCCAAATAAGAAACTGAAACTTGACCATTAGGATCAACAATGAGATGCTTTTCATAATACTGGGCATAGCCTACATCGTTTCCAAATAAGCGGTCGATTTCTTTTTGTTCTGGAACACCATAATAGTATTTAGTCTCTTTGCCTCCTCCTATCTTAAATGTATTACCAAGTCCACCTTGCAAGGCCACTCGTCCTGTTTTATCTTGAGTGAAAACTGTTTGCGAATAGGGAAACTTTTCTGCATCAGGTAGGTAAGCTTGCTGATCATTAGTAATAGGATTATCAGGAGAGAAATACAATCCATTCCCAACATTATCCATACTGTCTGGTCCGATATTGCATGATCCATTAGCTGCTTCAAAATTTAATCTGTTGTATGGAGTCCCATTGCTTGTATTTAGCTGATCATAATATTTTAGGTCTTTTTCATAATTATTTCCGATGATTAATGGACTAGGAATTGAATTTACCACGCCTCTTCCAACATGATCGTAGTAGGTTTCATTGACAATTGCCAAATCATTAGACTCAAGTCTGCTGACAGACTGTCGATTTTTTACTGCACCATCATAAAAGCTAACGGAATTATTCTGTTTACCATTTTCTGAATAAACCATTCCCCCTTGCCAATTAAAATTTTCATGATAACCTGTAACTAATAATTTTTGATTAGCTGTTAACATGCTATAATCAACTACATCAAAATGAGACCAATCTCCAAAGACAAATTCTTCACAATCACTTGATTTTCCAACTGCTCTCACCCGGGCTACAATTGCTCCTTCTTGATAGAGGTTAGGAAATTTATAATTGTTATTAGTGGTTTGTATTCTCGTTGCATCGTATTTAAAATTAATTTCTGTATCTGCATATGCTAATTCTGTATCGTACCAGGTCCATTCTAGTTCATAATATTGCGCGCCAGCTTTTTCATTCCAATCCAGATTGATGAAGTTTTCAAAATTACTCGTTGGATAATTAACAAATGTAGGATTGCTATCTAATGCTTCATGCCTTTCAGTTACCACTCCTAAAATCAGATAAGCGTCTACAGGAATATCAACTGTAGGAGCTCCCCCATCGGGAGCTGTGAAGTTGACATTTGTAATATCCAGATCTATGATGTATCCTCCCTTATCAATCATGATTCGATCCTTATTTTTAAATTGGCCACCATTGGCATCAAAATTTATTTCTAAACTGTAAGGTTGATTAATTGCTTCAATTGGATCTCCATCCACGGTCAAGTGTGTCACATAAGTGATTTCAAAATCAACTTGAAGGGTGTAGTCTCCTGCTCCGTACATAATGCTTGGATCAGAAAGTGGATCAATGCCTAATTCCACATAAGTGTGATAATTACAGATGGTCATAGCCGGTGTACAATCTGCAGGGCTTGTACAAATAGGATCATTAAAGACGAGTCCATTTGCATCATTTATGTCGTTTCCTACCAAAGGCGCAACGGTGTAATGTTGTCCATTAAGCACAAATGGAAGCAATGCAAAAGCGTATACGATTAGATGACAACAAAGTGCCTTAAGAGAAATCTTCATGATTAAGATTTTTAAATGCTATTGAAAAATAAAAGCTATTAAAGTGATCTAAGATCCTTTAATTGATAATCTTTGTACCTAGAATTTAAATTTACAGAGCTGTTATCGATGTCTAAAAACTCATTCTGATGTAAGCGCTTAGCACTAGGTTCACTATAAAAATAATCTAAGACTAACACCGTTTGCAAAGTCTTACCTCTATACTCTACTTTCTGTTGAGGATACTGAATTACTTTTTTAATTCTTCCTTTTTTGAAAGTGATTTCAAGTTCTTTTAAACCATTTCTAGAAGCCTGGTAAGTACTTGATTCACTATCCTCAGTTTTTGTCATCTGAAATATGGATTCGTCTTCATCAAAGACTTCTAAAAATTTATGAAAGCCTAAGTCCTCATTATTTAAATCCGACTCATCCATTTTAAAAAGCATAATTTGCTTATTAAAATGGTCTACTTTGATGCCTCGGCTATTTTCACAAATCACCTCCATATCAAGCATCTTTAAATAATAGCCAGCTTCATCGTTGATGAATATCATTTCTCCTCTGTCCAGGATTTCAGATTTGTTGTTCATTTTATAAGCGGTCATCTCTACCTTAAGTTTTAGGTTTTGATCTTGAAGTATATTGGTATATGCTTTGTCAAGCGCCTCTTTAAAACTTTGTGCATTCATTTGCTGAAAAGCAAAAAAAGCAATGCTGATGAATATTATTTTTCTAATCATTTCTAACATTTTAATTTGTTCTATCAATTCGTTGACTTTGTCTATTTTCATTTAGAGTAACTATCCCTCTTTCCGTTTCTTTTTTAACTCTAACCAAATTCCATTCTTGATCGTATTCATAAAAAGAAGCATGATTGTTTTCATCCAACTCAGCCATTAATTTTAATGAGGATGGATGATAAACATATGACTTCATGTTGGCCTCAAATGGGTATATTCTTAGATCATCAAAGTAAGCATCACCATTTCCTGCAGCATTATTAAAAGTTACTGAAAACAAATCTGTATTCTGTTCCCATTCAAATACTTCATAAATTCTTTTCCAACCATCAATGGCAGAATTTTTAGGCGAAAAGACATAATCCACTTGAGTTCCCATAAATGGTTTTACACCAATATTTATTGTTGCTAAATCATCCGTTGTTTTCACCCATGCATCCAGAACAAATCTATTATCTGCTCCAGGAATTGTATCGTAAATTGGATTAAAGCCAGTCAAGCAATCCTCACATTTATTGATCTCGTAAGGGCATTGCGTATAGGAATTAGTATTAGGTAATAAACAATCAATTGAGAAAAGTTTATTAGACACTTGACCAGCAGGTAGATGAAAACTGTAATAACCAGTATGAGATTCAGTCGTGCTTAAGGAGTTTGAAGCATTCAAATTCATGTGATAATTTGCATGACAAATGCTCGGGTCTGCATAAAAATCGTACTCTTCAAAACCATCGAAAGCCATTTCTTGGTATTGAGTATTGGCACCTGCAGCAATAGCTAACTTCTTATCATAACCAATTAGCACGGCAGAATAATTTCCTAGTGCATCTTTTTGTTCCAGTGATTCGCCATAAGGGTTATAGATGGTTATTTCTCCGCCATTAATGTAGTTTGAAGAATCTTTTGTCCATAAGCTCCCAGAAGTTGGTTTATTCCAAAATTGATCAAACTCACTGAAGTATCCTTTTTCAAAAGTTCCTACGCCATTAAAACTTGCAACAGAAGCTTGCACACGATCAACAATATTGTGAGAATAATTACCTTTTACTCTCCAATTACCTTTGATGCCATTGACAAAAGGATTTATAACATCTCCATCATTCACCCCACATATGATGGGTAGATTTACATTTTCATAAACTATGGTATCAAAACAATTTAGCTCCGAAGCTATGTTTGGTATGATGGATCCAAATTGCGTTCCGATAAATCTTCTTGGTTTTTGATCAGAATCATAAAAGTTCTGATCCACTGTACCATTGTATGTCCAACCAGGACTTGCCACACTCGCTCCTTCGCTGTCACCGGAAGTACTGGTTCTATACCTCACCATACTAAGTATGGCATTATGAGTATCTTTCAATAAAATAGATCCTTCAAAATCATCAGCTTCTCCATTCATTTCTGATGAACTTGCATCCGTAAAAATAGCTACGTTTAAACCGCAATTTGGTCTAAGCAATAATTTGCTTGAATCACTCAACCAAGGTTCCATCAATACAAGAGAAGTATCTAAATTTGTTGAAAAAGAAGTAGTTGGTTTAACTAAGGCACTAGAGATATTCGGATCACTAGAAAATTCCTCAATCAGTTTTGCTTTTGTATCAAAATATACAATGGCATACCTAAAGTCTCCTTCAGCTTGTAATGCCAATTGATCAATGGTAGTGGTAATGTCATGTTTCATGTATTCAAATTCCATGTCATTTACACTACCAGAAATATCTACGACAAAAATAACATCAGCACATTCGGTACACAATTCTAACTCTACTGGCTGAACACCATTACCACGAGTATTGTTACCGCAATAAGTGTCCCAATCATCATCGTATTCCAAAGCAGAAACATCTAAGATTTTAAGATCTTCAGCTTGATGACTTAATGAATCAAATCCACTTGTCGTACCATTAAATATCTTTTCTATTGGGTTCTCCAAAGATGCCATACCTCCAATGGCTTGAGACTGTTGATTTCTATACCCGGACCTAACAACTGTAACATCCCAATCCGGCTCAGTATCAAAATTATCTCTATGCTTATAACTTGTTGTTAGCAATTCCCCTTGTCGATTTACAAGTTTCAATCCTGTCGCACTAACTTCCTTCACCCAAAATTTTGCAGGTGCATTAAAGAAGAAAATTGAATATTCAAACTTTCCAAGGGCTGACAATTCATCTCCAGGGTAAAATAACTTGTCGGCATTTGGCAAGGCAATTTCTCCATTTGCGGTGGCTGTTAATTTTATTTTCATGCCTATGTTTTGGGAAGCTTGTTGCATTCCTTTATAAGCCCAATGTGCTGGATAACTCATGTTATAAATCAAGTTATCTTCAGAGAGCAGTGGGTTATTATCCCCACCTGTTTTTTTAAATTCATTGTTTACACTTGACAAAAGTACTTCTCCAGTTTGGGCATCGTAGGCTAGATTTTCTGTTTCAATTATAGAGCCTTGATCAAAAGCTCTTACTTTTTTTAGCAAGCCATGTTGGTTGATTAATTTTGTAGTAACAGCAGATCTAAACCTTGTTGCTTGATCACCATAAGATCCCCACACTGTTGGTACTACAATTGTTACTGGAAAAGGGAGTGGAAATATCCAAGTATCAAAATTAACATCAACCGCTATGTTTGTTGTTTTGGAATCATGTTCTCTAAAATCTAAGGCTAAGTCAGATTCTATCCCTACAATTGATTTTTCAACGCTTCCATCAGCTTTGACAACATCAACATTATTATCTAATTTATTTTCCGCATCAGTTCGATAGATGTATTCCATTCCAGAGATTTTATTCTCATTTATGGATTGGGTAAAATCAATTTTTTCATTGGCCACTGGTAGGTATCCACCATAAGCCCAGGTGGACTTTGGTTTACCATGCATATCATTAAGAATGATGCTGTATCCTTTAGAAGCTGTAACATAATCTCTGGATCTGAAATTCAATATTTGATTAATAACAGAAGGCTTGTCTTTATAGACCTCTCCTTGATTGACCTTCGTTTCGAAAGGAAAATCTTTTGCCGTATAAAATTCATTTACTTGAAAACCTGTTGCGGTTCGTTCCGTAATTCCATCAGGTTTTATATCTGCAACAGTAACTTTTGCATAGCCTACTGAAGCAGAAGGATAAAAGCTTTCACCAATTGGTTTCTCAATGTAATGTTCATTATCTGGAGCTAAAAACCTTGATTCATTAAATCCTATAGGCTGCTTGAAGGGGTTCTCATCATTTCCCAAAAGTGGTTCATAGGTAGCTACTCCTGTGCTTTGAGAAATCGTCTCCCCGTTTTCTAATGTCACCTCTTCTTCATAAAAATATCGTTGACCATAACTAGAATCATCTGCAGCACTACCACTGCCTTTAATGGTAGACCATTCATCTGATAGGCTGAGTTTTGACACTCTACAACCTCCCCCCTTTTTCTTTAATTTTGGGTTCATCAACCTGACCCACGATTTTTCTGGAGTAGTTGATTTTGCATAGCCTTCTTCAGCTAGGCTTCTATTGAATCCACGAATCATTCTAGGAATCTCTTTGGTAAAAACGCCTGCTAATTGTTTGATGAGTTTTTCTCTAGCATCATTTCCATAAGCATTTCCAGGATAAACTAAATCTGGTAATTGTAGTCTAGCCATTTGCCATGCTGCTTTAGCAATTGGGCTAACGGTTCCATTATCACTTTCGTTTTCATCATACCCTACTCCTTTTAGTTTTATCCATGCATAATTGGCTGGATTATTACTATTGCCATTAAACCACATTCCATAATCTTCATACTCTGCATAGCCAGGTACAAATTCGCTAGCATTTTTGATGTTTACCAAAGCTCTGAAATATATTTTATCACCAAGATCTTTTAAATATTGCTGATAAAATTCTTCTTTGCTTAAAGTAGGGACAGCTTCATCATCTATTTTTAACACCATATAATTGTTAAAAACTCGGGACCCCACAATGGGAGAGCCTGTTATCAAATTGTCAGATAATGTAACTAATGAATTTGGAACCTCATGATCAAAACCAGCCAACTTAAACATTTGGCAAGCTCTTTTGTCTTGTACAAAAGCATAATCATCAGCTTCATATTCTACATTGATTTTTCCGCCTGAGGGTAAAGTAATCGTGGATAAATTCCAAAGACTTGCATTTTGATTTGCTAAATCTTCCTCTTGTTCAGCATAAGGCCAATCAGAATTGCTTAAACCATAATTGTTAGCAGAAGAAGTTATGCCCCCAGGATAATAAGTTAATCCATCAAGCTCTGGTTTAAAATTGCCCCATCTATCTTGAGATCTTCTATCATAAAATACTTCGGTACCATTCTCGTCTAGCGTATTGTAATCAAAAAGGTATTTTGAAAATTCTCCTTTTTTAGAACTACCATAAGTGAAGTATAACTTTTTTAGGGTGAGCTTACCAGTATCAGTAGTGTCAAAATTATTTTCAACTCCCTTGCATAAAGTATAATCGTATTCAAAATGAACAGTTTTGAGAGGAATGGCTGAAGAGCCCTCTTCAGCTAAGTCATTTTTTGCAAAATATTCAATGCGGTCTAGTTTTTTATTCTTGTCTTCTGCTGCTGAATGATTAGTAGTACCCAAGTTATTATCAACTCCTTTGGCATCATGACGCTCAGAAGTATAAAACAAGGCGATGTGAGTTCTTGATTCTATCGATTGCAGATACCAAAGTTCTTTTTCACCATAAGTATAGTTGGCTTTGTTATCAAATTGATTTGACTTAAACCCTTCATTGAAATTTGCTATTCCTTTGTTCCCTGGGTTTTTGCGATAAGGCAAGCGCCAGTTATAATTATCTCTGTCTTCAGACAAAGGACCTGCTGTGCAATTATAATTCATTTTCACCCAAGTCCCGTAATCATCATCAGAAGGACCATCCCCAGTCAAATCTGAATAGTCTGGAGAAAGGACTTCGGTCAATAAATGTGAGTATGTATAAGCTGGCAAAATTTCTCTAGATACAAAATCATCTATCCCCTTAGGAGTACTTGGCAATAACTCTGCTGCTTCGTATTCTACTATGTTATCTCTACCAGCTTCTAAAGAATCTGTATTAAAAATTGTTTCTTCCTGTACAATATTGAAAGTAGGTTGACCATAAATATACCTCATCCCATCTGGTCGCAAAACAGCATATTCAAAAATCTGATTGCTACTGATTTCCAGCGTATCCATGTAATGCAAAATATCGAAAGAATCTTTTTCAAGTGCTCCATTGATATCTAGTCCAACTTTATAATTATAAATTTCTTTGTCGGTATTTTCAAAATAAGCATCTCTAAAAGTTTTAGCATACGTCATTTGATTTCTAAAAGCTCTTTTATCCTGAACTTCCTTAATGACTTGGCTACCATTCTTCAAATTAGCATTTAGTACATGCTTATTGATATCAAAAGCTAAAGGTTCAAATCCTCCAAGATTCTCAAAACGGTCCCGATCAGAAGACAATTCACCTATTTGTTTGAAGTATGATTTTTCAAATAATTTTTTATCAATGGGATCACTCGGTTCACTCGTTTGTTTATACTTTGATATGGCTAGATTGTCTTTTGACCATATTCCTGCTTTCGATTCTAGCTCTTGAATAGATACATTTGCGCCTGATTTAAAAGTAATAGGAGATGCAGGAACTCCAATATCTACTCCTACCGAAGCTGCATCACTTGTATTATAAACACTCGGATCAGTCACATAAGACAATTGGTTTCTAAAGCTTCTGAAGGCTCCTCCCATACCCTGACCAGTGATGCTGAAGACATCATTGGTTAAATTAGTCAATGGTAAAACTCCTGATCCTTCAAAAAATGGACCGTCTTTCTCTCGATTAAAATCCAATAAATCTCTTCTTGGATTGGCTAAGTGCTGGTTATTATAACCATAAGCATTAAATTTTTGGTTGCCATGAATATTATGGCTACTATACGAGCCTAAGATGCTAGCACTCCCATTTATAAATGGGATTTCTAAACCTGGATTTAATTCGAGACTAAACGCCAATGAATTTGAATTGAAATCACTTTTAGTAATGTAAGATGGCGTATTAAAATTCACCAAAGAACTATTTATCGGATTACTTTGGTTTCCCAAATAGACATTTTTGGAATCATAGAAAGATGATTTTGCAAACGATTTACTAAAAGTTAATTCTGTCAAACCTTCCCTTGAGTTATAAGGTGCACCAATATTAATGTTTCCTATTACATTCTTTTTCTTACTAATTTGATAATTCGAACTCAAAGAAGGTGTAATAGAAATTCCGTTTTCTAAATCGACACCTAAACTTGTATTCAAAGAAAAAGCACCCATGTCGATGATGTCAAGGTTAATGTTAGCAGAACCCAAAACACTTAATCCTTTGTATGAGTTGTGTTTAATGCCAACGCCTAAGCTTAATCCTTTTGGCAAACCAAATGCTTCAACATTTGCCTTCGCCAAAAAAGAAACTGATTCATTCTTCTTTCGGTGTACTTCTTTGCGAATCAAATCCCCAGAAAAATCATCAGGTATACCACGCATGTTTCTATTTACACTACCAGCATTTAAATTCCAACCTAATCCTACCCAAGAAGCTTCTTGTTCCATTCCGACCCCGGCATGATAAGCTATATTTATGGGATAGCCTCCAACATCTAATAATGGGATGTTATAGTTAAAATCTCCAGAAAATAGGTCTACCATTTCTGTTGTTCCTACAGGTTCAAAACTTTGGACCTCTGGTTGACTAGGACCAGAAGTAAGTGCTAAACTTACTGCAGGAAACGACACCTGAAAAAATATCAGGAATGCCATCACAATCGCAATTTTCTTATTTAAGCTATTTCTTCTCATGCTTAATGTTTTTTTATTTTTTATTGACAAACATCCTCAGCTACAAACCTAAAATTTAGCATACCTATGCCAAATCTTTCTGCATCAAATTGGATCGTCCAACTTTCTTCTTTACATAATTTTTCTGCAATACCCTCTTTCGCGAAACCAATTTCAATTTGTGCATATGGCGCTAAGTCAAAATTTCTTTCAAAATGAGTAAAGCTACAAGCTAAAGTATCTGTTGAAGTGCAGAGGGAAATATCTTCCTCTATTCCAAATGATAGATAATTTATAAGCTCTTGATATCCTGCTTGATTTTGTATCATTTTCTTTAAAAGTCCTTTTCCATCTAAGTTTTCCATCTTCAAACTGTAGTTGCTATAAGCTTGATAGTGTCGCTTTAATTCTTTAAACTCATGAGAACTATGTTCACCATTTGCGCTTTGTTTAATAGCCATTAGTCTAGGCGAACAATAAGTCAGGTCAAAGCTTAGATCACCAAAGGTTTTAGATTGAATAAATGTTCCATTACCACTTTTAACTTTGGATAAATAATTCTCTGATCTATGATTACCCATTAATAAATGGATACTTAAGAATAATAATCCTGCAACGCCAATGGAAAAGTAAAATTTATTGCTCTTGATTAACATCATGGTATTCCATTGTATTTATTATTAATAAACATTAATACTTCATCCGTTACGTCAAGCGTCGAATTGACATAAATAAGCTCTCCTCCATTCATCGAGCCATGGATTAAATCGTATTTTTCTAATGCTCCAAATTCACCCAAATATTGGTTCAACTGGTTCCAAATTTGTTGTTCAAGTTCATATTTAACTTGATCTTTCGACTCTTGGATTTTTTTAATTTTTAATGCGAGTAGATTTGATGCTTGTACCCGGTCATTGGTTGAAGGATCTTTATGTACTGATGTCATGACCTTATTTAAACTATCTAATTTTAGATCATGCTGTTTTACTAATTGTGTATACTTTCCATTCACTTCTTTCGTCATTTCAAATGAACGGAACATTTCTTCCATATCAACTACTGCTACATCTAGTGACTGTTTTTTATCTAGTATACAGAAACCAAAACCAAAGATTATGAGCAGCCCGAGGCTCAAAAAATAATTCATGTAATTTTTCATAGCGTTTGTTTAAATTTTATTTTATATTCTTTTCCTTGGTCAATCACAATCAAGGTATAAACCTCATCGGCTACTACGAAAGAGCTTAAGTCCAATTGAAAAAAACTTTTCCCTGAACTAAGTTTTAATGGAGCAATAAAATTGCTTTGTGAATGGACTAAACTTCCATCTTCAGAAATTATCTCTATATTAGGATCACTTACATTGTGTTCGTTATCCCATACAAAATTTAAATCATTTCCTGAGAAGACATGCAATTCATCATAGGATTCTAAATTGACTTTTACATAATTTATTTCTGTATTGCTCCTGGATTCACCTTGTTTAAAACTAAATTCCCATACATCACTTGTTGCAATTACATTTATACCTTCTAAGGCTTGTACTTGCCAGTAGTAAAAATTGTCCTTGTCAAAAGCTGGAAAATTAAGTTCATAAGAAAGGTAGTTTTGTGGGACTGCACGAATTTTAAAAAATTCTCTTTCACTTTCTATATTTCTTCTCCCTTTTGATATTGGCTCCTTAGATTCGATCCATTTGATTTTATAAACAATATTCTTGAGATGAGATGAAGCAACTGCAGTCCAATTAAAAATGGGATATTCTTCATCAACTTTTTGTCCATTAAATGGATAAATTAAAAGTAAATCTTGCGTACTTATTTTTTCGAATGGGCTACACTCCTTTGAAATCGGAACCCTTTCTACATTCAAAAGCTCAACACAATACGTATACTTTCCTTGTGGAAAGCTAAAATTATTTTGAAGCATTCCTCTAAAAGAGGTATTCGCATTTACCATATTTAATTTAGAACCATTGGCTCCTATAAGCGAAGTAGAAAAATGGATGCCTCTATTTAAGGAGAGTACATCAGATCTTAATTTAGCAACAACACCTTCGTTTTCTTTATTAATGACAATTTGAACAAAGCCCTTGAATTCCTGCTGCTGAGCATTAATTTGAAATTGCAACAGTTGATTTAAAGAAATCTGATAATGCCTCTTACCCATTGGATTCAAATCTAAACTTACATTTTGAGCATAGGTAACATGACTTAATGAAAAACCTAATAGGAAGAGTAGAAAAATATTTTTCATAATTATTAATTTAATACAATTCAAAATCTATAATTCAGCCTTGCATTGTAAGCTGGAGTATATTCATTCTCTATTACACCATTCTGTTTTAAAAATGATTGCAATGAGTGTGAATTTATATTTAGGGTAACAGTAAAGTCTTTCAACAAATCATACACTGCATCTAAACTGTATCCAAATTCATCCATTCCGTTTCGACTTAAAAATTGTAGTCCAGGACTTATGTTTAATGCTCTGTATTCAATTGGAAATTTTATACTAAAAGATCTTTCAGATTCATTTTCCCCAGTTTCACTTTCTAATGTATGCTGGTTGTAAGCAATACTTGTTCTCATGAATTTATTCCAAGTAATCTCTTGACTAATTAAGAATGAACTAGTTTTGGTATTTAAAGAATCAGTATTTGATTGATTATTAATGAAATTTAGATTGGCAAAAGATTGAAGATTTATCTCAGCAATTTTATAACTCTTAGCAAAATTTATGTTTTGAAAGATGGTATTCATTTCAAAGGTCCCAAGCGTACTTGTAGTTTGGTTGAGTACATAATTGATCATGGGCAATTTCTTTACTGCTAAAGAGATAATAATGCCAGCGGAAATTGCTTTTCTTTCCAATTGATTAAGCACATCATTTACACCATTTTTCTGCACTAATGCGTTAACTCCAATATTCAGTTCCTTTAAAACCGAATAATTTAAATTGGTAGAAAACTCCGCAGAATTATTTACCAAATAAGGATTGTTAATGTCTTTATATTCAGAACCAAAATAGGTTCCTTCGGCATGAAAATTAAACTTCCCATTTAGTGCCATGGCATCATGACCTATTTTAAGTGCTGCTATCTCGTTTAGCTGTTTTTGACTTTGATTAAAAGGATCAAATAAGGCAACATCAAAACTTAAAACTTGGTTATTTAAAAATGTATAGCTGGATTTATAACCTACTAACATTGAAGATTCTGATTCATTCAATTCTAATCCTTTTTCTTTCCCAGAAATTAAGTAAATCGAATTTTCAACATTTTCTTTTAATTCATAATTGAGCTCCAAGCCCATTAAGTGTTGGACATTAATACTAGAATCACCTAAAGTAATCAAGTTTCTATTTTGCGATTTTCCGTAAAAAGTAGAAAATCCAAATTTCCCAAAATCAAAACCTAGCATTCCACCCTTTAACTGACTATTTTGGAGCACCAAATCTGAATAAGCCGGATTTATATTTCCAAACTTTAAGGCCGAAACAGCATTCATGATATATGTGTACTTATCACCTAATCCTTCTTTCTTTAGCAATTCATTAACCTTCTTAGGATCTTTTAGTATTCTGTCAACCTTATTGACGTATTCTGATTTTAAGTCATTAGCTTTATCTAGGTATTGCTGAGCTTCATCTTGAACATTCATTAAATTATCAAAGGCCTTTCGCTTATTAATTAGAGACTCAAACTTTTCTAATTCTTCTATGCTTTCTTGCAGAGCTTGTACCTCAGATCGTAAAGAATCTAATTTTTCTGTAGAATTACTTTCGTCAACTTGTGCTTGAAGCTTTGAAATTTCTTGATCCAATTTTGTTTTAAGACCATTTTTATAAGCCTCAAGATCTTCTTCTGGATTAAGGTTTAGTGCTTCTTTATAGAATGGAATACTATCTAATAAATCTAAATCTTTTAGAAAGGAAGGGTTCTCCAAAATTTTTTTCACATAATCTTTTCTATCAAGCATTTCTTCATAATCATCAAAGGAATATAAAATGCTATCTATATTCTCATTTATTTTAGGTTGTATTTTATTCAGGATTATTCTTTTCCACTCATTCACATCAAAGAAAACTGACCCATTGGCAAGGCTATAATCAAAAAAGGGATCCTTGGAATTCTGCACATATCCCTGAAACTTAATAGGAATTTCTTTCACTCTGAGTTCGCCAGCATAATCCAATAAATATCGATCTTGACCAAACTTACTTGAGGGGAAAGCTTCTACTTGCATGCTAGTATTAAGATCTAATACTTTTTTTAGCTTCGATGTTTTTGACTTTGCAAGCTCTTCTTTCAGTACTGCTTTTGAATTATTAGAAGCAACAAGATCAAAACATGATAAACCAAGTGGTAGCTTTTGTTTAACAGAAACCAATTGAAAACAAACAGTATTAGAATTTAAAGTTTCCCAAGGAAAAGAAGCCGTTGAAAATATTTCATTTAAATCAAAAGAATGAAGTTCATCACTAATAATAATCTTTTGAGAACTAGCTAACAGTTTTTGTTGAAAACGGTCACTATAAATTTTCAATTCACATTCTCCATTAAATTTGGTAAAATTTTTTATTTGCAAGACTAAGCCATCTATAGAAAGATTATCATTCTTCACATTAGGGCTCGAAGAAAGCCTAAAACCTATCTGAGCAGATAATTTATTATTTATTGTTCCCAAAATTATGATGTTGAGTATGATGTATTTTATGATAGATCTATTTGTCAAAAAATTTAATTTAGTTCACTTCCTTAAACACAATTTTATATTTCTTGTCAGTGTATTCTTTCAAACTATGGCCCTCAGGAATTCCTCCTTCCCTATCCGTACGGAATCGGAACTGTTTGATGGATTTACCTTCTTTGTTATAGACATTGGCAAGCACAATTTTATTTTTTATTACTCCCTTGGATGTATTAATTTTTCTTTTTCCTAGTAGTTCATTAGATTCTACTAGCTGAGGTCTCGGAGCTGGATTACATGTTGAATCAGATTGAAACTCTAAGGTCAATCTTGCATTTGAAGCAGTTGTTACATCAGTAGTATGCACAAAAACGGTAGCTGTATTATCAAGGCAATGACAATACAAAAGAGTTCCATTTTTAAAATAACAAACTTGCCCATCGCATTTTTCCACTTTGAATACATCAGCATAAACATAAGTTATTGCCGGAATGCCTGTCAACTCTAAGCCGTCATTTTGAATGAAGGCTTCACCATTGGTTTTAAATTTGAATCCAAACTTTTTTGTTGCATTTGATTCGTTGCTTAGTGAGACTTCAACCAAATTGGTTTGTTCAATTTGAAATTCAATGTAACCGTTATCGTCAGCTTTAATTTTATTTAAAGTGATTTTGTCAGGGTATACTGTCCCCCAAGAAATCAAGCTACTCCCATTTATTATGGTCAACTGATCATTGGTGCATTTAGAATCATAATACTGCAATGCAGAAAATGCATTGGTATAAAACAATCCTATCATGAGTAAACTATAGAAATATTTCATACTTTATATTTATTGTTTCTTAAGTAATGCTACTTCCTTTTGAAGCGATTGGACTGCTTTTTTCAACTCAGTCATTTCCTCTTTATGAGTTACTTTTAAAGCATCAATCTCAATTTGTTGTTCTTTTATAGCTTGTGTTAAAATTGGAATAATGTCAATGTAATTGATGGTACTAAAAGGAGCTACCTTTTCCACTTTCTCTTTCACCTCATAATCAGAATCTGCTGGTATTTCAAAATTGTTCTCACTTTCTAAACCAATTGAATTAGCATCTTCATTCACAATAGGCCTTCTTCCCTTTTCAATTTCTGTGATTACTTCGAAGTTATTTACCTTAGAAACTAGGTCGGGAAGTATTTTTTCTAATTCTCCAGCAAGAAAACCAAACCTTTCTTTGTCAGGATCATTTCCATGACCTTTTTCTTTTTTGAAGTTGTAAGATTTAGGAGCTAAGTTTTGAATGATTCCTAAAGCATCATTAATTGGCTTGATGTTTTCTTTCAAAGATTCATCTGATGTACAAGTTAGTTCACCATCAATGCAAACATTTCCTACAAACTGTCCAGCAAATCCAGTTCCTCCATTTATGTCAGCATAAATTCCAATTCTTTCTGTGTCACCGACTCCTTTGACGTCGATGTAGGTTCCATAACTAGTCCCAGTTTCTCCTTGTGCAGCAGTACCTTTTGAGTTTATGTAGATATAATCACCATAACTGTCAGCGTTCCCCTCATGATCAAGTCTAGAATAGTTTACGTAATTTTTAAAATTATTTGCCGTAAGGTTATCTTGAATCCAAGTATGGTTTCCATAGGCTGATCTACTATTTGTCTTACGAATAATTCTAGTATAATGTCCATATGCATTAGCTTGAAAAGGCAAAATATAAGTGTATGAACCATAAGCATGGGCACTTACAGAAGTAGATTGGTTATGTAAATAATTGTAAACACCGTATTTTTTTCCATTTCCGAACCTAATGATGTTGTACACCCCAATTCCTCTTGCTGCATAATTGCTTCCGTAGGCATGGACATCATTTTGTAGACCAGTCCAAGTTTTAGTAGAAGAAACATTACCAGTAACCGTATTGTGTATGCCATATTTATTACCTGTTCCTTCATTATAATTACTTACGACCAAGCCATATTTTTGAGCTGTTCCCGCATCTTTATTGTTTTGAATTCGCATCGTGTAATCCCACTCATTGTTAGCCACTAACAATTTGCAGGGATAATTATTTGTCTGATGGATTCCTACTCTTTGATCTTCTTTCACAATAACTTGTGCGCTACAAAAATCCCAATAAAGAAGAATAATTATTGTTATAAATATTGTTTGAAATTTAATTTGCATAAGGCTTGATTTTAAATGCTAATTTGTTTTAACTGCAGTAATTTTATTTACCACATCAATTTAGAATCAAAATCTAGGCTTAGCTACTTATTATTAATACGTGATTGGAAACAATTAATAAGTGCAAAAAGAATAGAAATAAAAAAGAAACGCACCTTACCATTTCTGGAAAGATGCTTTTATAAATTACTGTTTACTTTACTTTATTTCATAAAGAATCTTAAAGATTCAATGACAATTATTTGGCACCCACCAAGTCTCGGATATACAATTTCCTACAAATCTTGCTCTATAAGATATCACATTATTTTCATCGCAATCAGTAAAACTCATTTCGTAAGGAGAGCCTCCTGGTACTAAAGTAAATGGGCCTCCATCTATTGCAATATATTTTTCAACATCATCTTCACAACCATGATGATCGAACAATCTGAATGTCAATGTGCAACAAGCATTACCATTTTCATCCGTACTCATATTATAACCCAGACCAACTGCAACGCCATCACAATCTTCGCATGGATCAGGCTCACAGCTACCACAGCCATCAGCACATGATAGTTCAAAACTTGTGCAAAGAGATTCTGAAGAACACTTTTCTCCATTTGATTCAAATGAAACTGTAAACTTATAAGTTTCACCACAGTTAATTCTGATAGCATTCATATTAGGCCAATTAACTGGGTTACCATTTTGCTGAACGCTTATCATACCGGGAGAATTAGCTCCAATGGTTGAAGAAAAAGTAAACCCTCCTTTATTAATTTGATCCTCAGTCATTTGAAAATCAATAACAATATCAGTTACCTCGCAATTGATTCCTGCATCTTGAGCAATCCCTAAAAACATAGCCTCCACTTCAGAACCGCTTAAGTAAACAGCACATCCAATCCCAGTATATTCTTCTACACATGGTAACTCAATGGGACAAGTAGATCCAATTTTAAACAAAGGAGAGGTTTCAGTTTGAATGCTTTCAAAATCTTGATCAGCTAAATGTGAACAAGAATAAGTAAAAACCAAAGACATTATAAGTAGACTAAATAATTGAAAGTAACACTTCATGATATAGGTTTTATTATTAAGAGATAATTCAACCTTATATAGTGCCACATATGAAATCGTGACCTCCAATTTAATAAATGATGAAACTTTATTTCCTCACGATTAATAATTCCATATGATAGAAAAAAAATTGAGCTTATGCAAATTTACTACTCAAGCAATCAAATCTTTACTAGCTTAAGAGAAGTTTCTTTAAAGAAATCTGATATTTTAACAACATATACACCAGATGGAAAGGTTTCTATATTTATTTTGAAAGCTTCTTCTGGCAATAAATCCTCTTCTATAAAATAAGTAGTAAGCACGCTTCCTTCCACATCAAATATTTCAATTTGAAGACTTCCCTTTATTGGCCTTGTACTAATATTCTTCAAATTCACTTCAAAATTACCAGGATTCGGAAATAAAGAAATATTTTTTTCGAAAGAAATAAAGTCAAAAGCAACTCCACATTCTTCCAACATATACAAATCTTGGTATCTCATGGTATTAATCCCCGGTGCAATCTTTCCTTTTACAGTTTCATTTTCGATTTTTAAAAAACTGAGCGCACAATCTACCAGCGTAAAACCAAAGGCATGTTCATTCAATGCAATTATGTATTCATCTCCATCTTGAAGCTCATTAAAAAAAAGTGTAGAAAAACCATTTTTAATAATGATCTCATCTTGATTCAAGTCGCCATAAATTACTTGTTCAACCTTTACCTTTTTATTGCCATCAGTTAAAATTTCTTTGACACTTCCTCTGACTATGAGATTATAATATACATCACCATTAGAGTTGGCAATGCTTTCACAAAATGAAGAAGGTAGAATGCAGGAACATGCAAAATTAAATGTTGGAAATAATATTGATGCAAAAAATATGAACGGTATGGCTTTTTTCATGATACTTATTGTTTATAAGTATATAGACCATGCGAGTGAGAATAAAGGTTGGGTAATTTTAAAAATAAAATTACACGCTATTTAGTAAGACTCCAGCATTTTTTGTTCTTTAGTTTTGTGCTTGATTAAATTACTTTTTAACTCACTTGGTGTCAATATATTTGACACTTCTAAACTGGATTCATAGCTTTGTGAACTACTGTCACCTAAGGTAATTTCATCAGAATCATCTGATTTCGTTAAGGAACTAAAGGCAATGTTAAAGAAACAAAAGGCAATTATTACAATCTTAGAGAATTTAAGGCTAAACATCTTTGCGTATTCAATTGGGTTTCGAAATATCTTATAGGGCCCTAATTAAATACTGGCATATTTTAAGCCAAGATTGTAGAATCAACTATTTCTAGCCAAAGTCCTTCAAACACGAAATAGAGTCCTTTGTGGAGAACCTTCTTTTTAAATGATTTTTCTAAAACTTTTTCATAAATTTTCAATTGCCCTGAATACTCTAATGCTTTTGCTGAACTAGCCTTTTGGGAGGCTTCTTTCATACTAAACGTTTTATGATCTATAATGATCAAGCCATCCTCCAATTCTAAAAGCATGTCTACATAGCCTTGTATGTAATGACCATTTTCATTAAAATGTTGAATTGGCAACTCTTTATAAATTTTGAATTCTCCATATTTTTCTTTCAACCAAACATGTAAGCTAATAATCGAATCAGCTAACCAATTAACATCAATCAAGGCTGTAAATTCATACTCTACTAAGTAGGAATCAATGGTTTCCATCAGAAGTTTTTTTGACATTCCTGATTGGTAAAATGCTATTAAGTCATGAATCACATTTCCAAAATCAGCTTCGTTAATCCCTTTGCGATCAACAAATCTTCTTTCATGAATTGAAATATGATCCTTCACATCAGCATGCTCTAATTTTGGAGCACTAGACGGATTTAGTTTTAGATATTCATGTGTTTTTTCTACATGTGATGTTTGAAAGTAATTTCGATAAGCATCCGAAAGGTAAGAAGCAAAAACAAAGTCGCCTAATATATCCTGGCTTTCTGTTGATACTCTTATTGCCTTACTATCCCAAACCAAATGAGAATCATGAATTCCAGGTGTATATTTTTTTAGATCATGGACTAATTCAGGATTAACAAGAGTTGGAATATTACTATTTCCTTTTATGCTGCATAGGAAAAGATAATCTCGTGCTCTAGTAACAGCAACATAAAACAAACGTTTCTCTTCTTCCAAAACTTCTACTTCACTGCTGTTCTTCATTTTACTTTTGCTCACGATTTCATCAAAAGCTGTAAAATTGCCTGAACTAAATGGACGAATAAAGAGTCTCAAATTTCTATTGTTTAAAGGTTGATTGACATTTAGTTTTTCCGCAGCTGTTGCATTTACATCAAAAAATCTATCTCGCGGTTTAAAGTCCAAATCCCACAAAAACACTAATGGCCATTCTAAACCTTTACTTTGGTGATAGGTCATGATTTGCACAGCATTACCTGTTTGCTTACCTTTCTTGTCTTCTCCGGTATCCCAAAGATCTTGCATAAAATTTAAAAAACCTGCTATTGATGAAGCAGTATCCAATCTTCTACATGTTTTTTGATATTCTTGAGCATGCAATATAAATGCATCTATGTTTGATAATCGCTGATTTAAATTCCCCCAAGAAGCAAACAATTCTTCTATTCCTAATTCCGCTCTTATAATTTCAATCGCATGAACTGGAGAAAAATCATGAAACTTCTTTCTTAAACTATTTATAGAATTAATGTAATTTTCCTCTAATCCCCATTGCCAAGTATGCTCTACTTTCAACCTCCCTTTGACCATTGCTTCTTGATCTCCATTGTATGTACTGTATAATAATACTTCTGCTTTGGCTAAGGCGTCAGAAGGTAAAATCAACAATTTCAGTAAAGCTGATATAAAAATAATTTCTGCTTCAAAGACCAAACCACTACCTGAAGCTGAAACTGGGATTCCCGCATTTGTAAATTCGTTTGCCATTCCTTGCACAGCCTTATTTGACCTACATAATATGGCAACATCCCCAAAATTAGCTTTACGATAAACGGCTTTTTCTTTGTCAAAAACTAGTAGGTTTTCTTCCATTAGAGTATGTAAACTCATGGCAAGAGAACTAGCATTATCTTTTTTATTTGTGCGTCCCGATCTATTAAAATCCCAAAAATTAATGGCTGTGCCCAATTCTTGTTCTTTTTCTTTTACTCTATCAGTGTGCTTAAAAGGTGCCTGCTTTAAAACAATTTGCTCCTTTTTCATTTTCTCAAAAGCTGGTAAAAAGACAGCATTCGAAAAATTAATCAAGCTAGCCCGAGACCTATAAGATTCTGTCAGTTGTGAAGTTTTAAGCCCTTTCAAATTATCAACAACTGATTGCATTAAAATTGGATCGGCTCCTCTAAAAGCATAGATGCTTTGTTTTGGATCTCCTACCCAAATATTGTCTTTGATGATCTTGGTCAATCTCAAAAAAATGGACAATTGCAATGGACTAACATCCTGGAATTCATCTACAACGACCAAAGCATAATTTTGAGCAATGTCTTTCCAAACACTTTCATTAAACCTGATCAAATCATGTAACTTGGTTTCTTGATCTGTAAAATCTAATAGCCCTCTTTCATCTTTATAGACCTTGTAACTATTTAAAACTTCCTTTGCATAAGCAAAACAATTGCTTATGTATGAGGCATAATCTTTTCTAAATTGTTCATTATCGAACAAACATCCTACTTCATCTTCAACTGCTTGTTTGAAACCTCCGCTAAACTTTTTATTAAATTCAGATTTAAAAGCCGAGGCTTTTAAATTAAATGGCGCTAAATTTTTGAAGTCTTGCCAAATAAAATTTCCTGATTTTATATCCTTATAAATGTTTTGCAAATCTTCCAGTCCGCCTTTTGCAGTAGGATTATTAATTTTATCATAATCTATATTTTCAAACCCTTCTTCCAGCAGCTTTAAAATGTCTCCGATATGCTTTTCATTTTTTTTAATTGGTCCTTTATAAAGACCTAGAAATTCATCTATAGAATCTTTAGCATAAGTTTCCATATCATCCTTAGACAAATCATTTGCTCTTAATTTTGAAATTATCTTTTCAATGTGATTTATGTAAGGTGCAACTTTAATATCAAATCCATTACGATCTGATTGATACATTTTGTATGAAAGTTCAATAAAGTTTTCATCTGTGACTGTTCCTAAAATCTCTCTAATAAATACTTTTTGATCATTTTCATCTAGGGTTTCTAAGACAGGTGAAGTACCTGCCTGAAAAGCATATCTTTTCAAGAGTTTTAGGCAAACAGCATTAATGGTCCCAATCAAGGCTTCATTCATCATATTAGCCTCCTTTGTATAACCAGCTTCAATCAGCTTTTCCCGAATTCTTCCTTTAAGTTCGTTTGCTGCTTTAATGGTAAAGGTGGTCGCTATTAACTGATCAGGCCTAATTGTCCCAGACTTTATTCTTTTTAGAATCTCTTCTGTAATGCAAAAGGTTTTACCTGAGCCCGCTGATGCAGAAATAATACTTAATTCATTCATGATTCTCTTCCGATTATATTGCCATAAGGTGAATACTTATTCGTTCTCTTTATTTTTTTATTCCTGCTTCTGAGAGGACTTAAAAAACTTTCTTCATCCTTCCACATTTCAAATTCTTCAGAGATGTCATCAATCAATAAACCATCTCCTACTTCTATTTTTCCTATTGCTAGTTGTTTTAATCTAGCATTATAGGTTTTGCTCATTTTTGACCAAATTTCTTCCCTTAGTTTTTCTTCTTTTTTGTCTGTATAATTAATTACAACAGCTTCTTTTATGGCTAAATTTGATCGACTTAAAAACTTCTTACTACTAATTATATAATAAAGAAGATGTACTTTTTTCTTGTCTTTTAACAAGCGATCATAAATGATTAATTGTAATTCTTTTTCTTTTTTAAATTCATCTTTTTTAGAAGTGAATCCTCCCCACTTCAAGTCAATAATAGCATATTCATCTTCCCCTCTTTTTAATACTAAATCAATTCGTCCGTTTAATGTTATTTCGTCTTCTTTAGCATATGATTCTTCCGCTTCATAAAAACGCCAACCATTACGCTTAATGAGTGCTATGAGAGTGCACAAGGAATCAATGGTCATCGTTTTAAATTCAACTAAAGAAATTTTATTTTTAGCTAATTGAAAAACAGCTCCTTCCCTTTGTAAAACATGGTCTAAAGTCTTACGAATGAATTTTTCTAGGTCTATCTTTTCTTTATCAAAAAGGTCCTTTTCTTTCCAAATTTTTTCTGCAGTATTATGAGCAATGTTTCCTTTAAGAAGTGAGTTAATGCTCACATCAGGAATATTGAATGGTCGAATATTTAATAAATAGCTCATCAAATATTCATAAGGGTAATAAAATAATTTGTTCAAACTACTATAAGATTCTTGTTTTCTTTTTTCAAAAACTTGTTCTCCTATATCCCAGGTCAAAGTTAATTTTGGAAGCTCTTTTTCTTCCATTTGTTGCAGCTTTAACTCATCATTCGCAATGCTTATTGTAGAGTGGTTTAGATCAATCTCTGAGCTAATTTCTATTAAAGAACCAAAACATGCACTCAAATCATAATAGAGTGGATTCACATCTACGCTTTCTCCTTTTCTTTTATTAGGAATGCATAGAATTAATTGCTTCTTGCATTTCATCACCCCATTTGCAAGGTGATTATACCATTGATCTATTCTTAATGAATTACTATGCAAGTAAACATCTTTCAAATAGTACAGCTCATTTTCTGTCCAATTTGCAACACCATTCAATGGATTTTGCCCTTCCAAAAAATTCCACCAAATGATCACATCTTTTTTTTCAGTAATATTAGCTGGAGAAATGACATGTTCAAAGGCATTCTTCTGAACACTATTCATTTTTGAAGAACTTGCTTGCCGTAAATTTTTCAACCATTTATTCAAGCTTATTGGTTTTACTTTTTGGTCTTCCTCTATTTCTAGAGCAATTAAGTCTAAAAGGCCTTGACACTGACGACTTAATTTTTTCAAAGCGTCCAACCTAGAGTCCTCTTCATCCAATAGTTGAGCATAACTTATTGCCCACTTCTTCAAAGCCTGATAGAGATCCGAAATTGCATCTCTGTCCGCGCCATTTTGAACCTTAAATTTTTTTCTATCAAACCATTTTGAGAGTTTAGCTTGAGTTTTTTCTAAATCTTTATCAAATTTTTTACAGTGTTTTAGAATGGATTCTTGCCAAACATCATTACCTATCCCAGCCTTTTCGGCAAATGCTTCGGCCAGTGAAAATCGCAATTCTTTGTTAATTGGTGCATTGGGAAGCACCAAATATTGAATCAATTTTTCAGGATCAATTGGTTCCCATAAAAAAATTGGTAAGAGATGAAAAAGTTGATCAAAAGCACCATCTTCCAGGCTTGCAGTATAGCCCATTGAAGCGAATCCTCTTTTAATCAAGGACTGCTCTAGAATTTCTCCTCTGTCTGGTATCACAAATAGAGGATCAAGTTCTTTATTATTTGTTAAATAAGATGATAAAGCATCTGCAATAAGTTTTTCACTATCAGCTTTGATAATACAAATTGAGTCATCTTTAAGTAATGGTAACTTTTTTATCTTAGATGAATCTCTATTTAATGGATGTTGTTTAAAAAGTTGTGCTTTGAAAATACCCAGGTTTGATTCTTCAAACATTGAATTTTCATGTTCCCATTCGAGGGTTACATTCCTTTTTTCTAATCTGCTAAATAAATTCTTGAAAAATGGGTGGATGAATTCTGGGTCTTCATAAATGAAAACTTTATCCAAAGGTAATTGCCCAGGCCATTCTATAATTCTACCTAATATTGCTCGCCACCTATCATTTACACCACTTGGCATTTCTTCTAATGAATTTTCGATCTTACTTAAAGCATATAATCTCTCTTTTTTAACATCATCACATACAAAATTCCAATTTCCTAATTGTAATTCATCTCTCCAAGTCAATAATACTTTTGTGGTTCCCCATGAATCTAGTTTAAAAGAATTGGTAAAGTATAGATTTGGCGATTCTTCTATTGCTAAAGCAATTCCTTTTTTATAAGCACTTATCCGAAGTACATCTGCAACATCTTGTTGCTTTAATCCTAAATGCAATTCTAAAAACTCCAACAGTCCTTTCTGACCCAATTGAATCTGACCATGTGTTGTAGATTTAACTTTATTAACCAATCTTGGATAAACATTTTCAAAACCAAAATTACTTCCAAAATGTATGATCATAGCTTGTGATTAATTAGATGATAGTCTTTTAAAGTCAATACAGTAATTCCTAAAAAGAAATGAAATAAAAAAGCGGCATGTGCGGTTTTAACTAAAAAAGTCAAAAATGGCTTCTTTAGAGAAAAGATGATTGCTTGTAACACTGTTTTTGTATGGTTTAGATCAGCTTTGAAAATAGTAATTTTTTATCGCATCGAAAATTTAAGCTTGATTTATATTTATTAATTAGCAAGTAACTAGCTTCAAAAGCTAAGAATAATTATTGAAGCGAGTTCTTGCTAGACATGCTAGTTTACAGTTTTGGTTTTTAGGTTTTAAATATTTTCAAAATCAATCTAATATTTCTTTATTTCCGTACACATTGATTTATAGATTCAAAACAAATATATTGCATTACCGTGCACTCTATATGCACGGTAAATTTTAGTTCAAAATTTAACACATGTCCACTAATCTTCATGCGATGATGCGCTATAGAGTCATCGATAAATGCCTTAAAAAACATAATGTTTCATGGAATTGGCAGAAACTTTCTGAAGCATGTTATGATTTTCTAAAAGATGATTATCCTATGGAAAAACGACCTGCCCGCCGAACAATTCTTAAAGACATTTTTGTAATGAAATATGGGAATTTGGGATACAAGGCTCCCATTGCATATGATAGACAGATTAAGGGCTATGTTTATACAGATCCTCATTTTTCCATTTACAACCAAACAGTAGGTCAAAAAGAACTAGGAGAAATTAAAAATGCTTTAAATATCCTTCAGCAGTTTAGTGGGAATGAAAAAATACCTGAACTCCAAGAAGTACTAATTGAGTTAGAATATAGTTTATCCATTCAAAATAAAAACAAGCCAGTTACCATCATTCACATAGATGAATCCTTAAACGTACTTAAAAAACAATGGCTTTATCCCCTGCTAAAATTTATCACTGCTAAAAAATGCATACGAATACTTTACCAGAGTTTTGGCAAAGACAAAAAAGAATATTTGTTAAGTCCATATTTTTTAAAAAAATACAATGGCCGCTGGAATTTGATCGCTTATGCTCACGAAAAAAAAGAAGCCAGAACATTTCCATTAGATAGAATTCATGAAGTGCATGAGAGTTTTAAAAAATACAAAATCAATAAAGGAATAGATGCTAACTTATATTTTAAGGATATGATAGGCATATCCAAATACAGTAACAATCAAAAAAAAGAAATAGTCAAATTCAAAGCTTTATCTTTAAACAAAGACTATATTAAAACTAAACCAATCCACAGTAGCCAATGTCTTATTAAAGAAACAGAGCATTACGCCATTTTCGAATTAAACCTTATTCCTAATTATGAGCTTGAAATGGAATTACTTGCAAGATGTGATGAAATCGAAATAATAAAACCTAAACACTTGCGGAAAAGATTGTTAAAAAGAGTAAAGGAATTTATTAAGTTAAATGCTGAATAAATGAACTATTAAATGCTCATAAAACAAAATACCTTTTTAAATAAAATATGGATTATTTTGGAATAGAAAAAAAGAAGGTAGTTCCTTTACCAAACTCAGATTCTAACCAAAGTTTGCCTTTATGGATATCTATTATTTTTTGACAAACGGCCAAACCAATTCCCGTACCTTCAAAATTTTCTTTTGTCTCAAGTCTATGGAAAATTTTAAAAACTTTTTCTTGGTCCTCAGGCTTAATGCCAATTCCATTATCTTTTACACTAAAAACAAAAAAGTCATCAAGTTCTTCGCATTCAACAAAAATTTTAGCTTTTCTCTCCTTCGGAATAAATTTCAAACCATTACTAATAAGGTTTTGAAATACTTGACGCAGACTTAATTCATTTCCTAATACCATGGGCAGGTGACCACAATAAATTTCCGCTTCAGACTTTTGGATGTCAGCGTATAAATCTAACAAAACATTCTTGATTATTTTTTGAGAGGAAATATTTTCAAAATGAGTATCATTTCCTAGTCTAGAATAATTTAACAAGCCAAAAATAAGTTCACTCATTCTACCTGTGGATTGAATAATGAAATCTAAATGAACCGATGTTTCTTCATCCAAAGTATGTTCGTGCTTATCTTTTATGAGGCCTACAAAACTTTTTATTGTATTTAAAGGGGCTTGCAAATCATGAGATGCGACGTAAGTAAATTGTTCTAATTCCTTATTCCTTTCTTCTAATACTTTTAATTGATATTCAGACTCAATAGAAGACCTCAATTCTTGTTTATATAAATTAAGATCCTCATGGAGCATTTGTAAACCAGAAAGTATATTCTGCTTATTCTGCTCTTCAAATGAAGAGATCATCGTATTTGTAATTTGAGATTCCCCTCTCGAAATCCATAAAATTTGTTCAAAAACTAGTGATAAAAAATCTTGAGTTGCTCTTTGAGAACCTTCTTTATTAACCATTGGCCTTTTTTCTAAATGAATTTAATGCCTCCTCAATATTTTTATCAATACTAAAGGATGAAAGCTTAGTTTGAAACATGACGAATTTTATCGCTGTATTTAAGATTGGACTTTTTCCAGTCAGAAAAGAGACATGAATTACATCATGACAGAATTTCACGATCAAGTCATTTAACTTTCTTCTTGTTTCGGAGTTTGGCCTCTGGGTATTGCGAACATCAATAATTAAGTAGAATTTTTCGAAATCTAGTGCTTCCTTTTTTGATGCTGCTTCCTCCATTAATATCGTGCAACTAAATGAGCTTGGATATGGAACTTCTTTAATGAGAATTATATTATCACTGAGGATGGTGACATGATCTTTAATAGCTTCTATTACTTCCGCTGAAGAATCTTCGAAGTATTGTCTTTTTTCTAAGACAGTCGTCTTTTTAGGTTTTTGGAATGAATTCATGAGCAAGAATTTATCTTATGGCATAAAAACAAGGAATGTACCAAAGCCTCTGTAAAAGCATTTTGTGACAAAAAATATATAAAAAATTAATGAATTTGATTTTTACCCTCGTTTTCATTCACTTTATCCACAGATTAAAAATGAAAAGTGTCAAAATATTTTCCTATTAAAAAAAATCATTATATTTATTAAAACTGTTTTCAGACTATGCTTAACTCACACAAAAATAGCCTAAGGCTTGTTCTATGGGCACCTATCATTTTACTTCTACTCTTCTTATACAACTGTTCGAATTCTAAACCCGATCTTTCTATTAAATCAACATTGATTTTAGATAAAGAAGAAAAAGTCAATGACAATAAAGTTCTCACTTCTAGCACTCAATCCTTAAACAGGTATCATTCCGTGCTTAGAAATTTTAAAGAGGCGACGATAAACTATAATCAAAGCAAAAAAACCATATCGCTTCAATTGAGTGAAGAAGGAGCTAGGCTTTCCTTGAATGAAATTGAAGCTCGATTTTTATTGCCGATACTACCTTATAAACATGATGATAAACTAAACGATTTTGATAAAGCAAATATAACATTAGCTGAATTCGCCAGAAATGGTATAAGCTTAAGTCATCAAGAAAACAATACAAAATTCGGATATTTCAATAGTTCTTCGGAATTATTTAATGATGAAGCGGAATATCAATTTGACGGAAAACAGATTATTCCCAACAATAGAGTGAGGCCTAAAAGATTTTCAATTATAAACAATTGTCTAAATCCGGGTCTTTGGGAATTAAGTGCTACAGATGCAGTTGGAGAGATGTTTCATTCTTGGTTTACTCTACCAAAATCAACTTATTTTGAGATGCTTAAAAATGAAATTCAAGTTGAAAATTCAGTTGAAGAATTATCACATTTTGTGGAAACTAATGATGAATTCAAACAGATTCCAGCCGAACTCGAAAAACTTAGATCCATTGAGAAAAAATTATTTAGCACTACTGCTATCTTAAATAATTCAAAGGAGATCGGCGCATATTCATCGCAAGATTCTAGGCGAAAAGTACAAAGAGGATTCTACAAAATAAAAAGAGATACAAGTCAAATTGAA
The DNA here is from genome assembly GCA_937941095.1 of uncultured Saprospiraceae bacterium. GTDB lineage: Bacteria > Bacteroidota > Bacteroidia > Chitinophagales > Saprospiraceae > JALZVN01. The sequence continues at coordinate 33,588 of CALDYJ010000192.1, forward strand.
GTGAAATCTTTTAAAGATCTAAAGCATGGAGACGTCTTTAGTTTACATTCTTTCAAAAACCCAGGTGTATATCTAACTAATGAAAAGAAAGAAATTAAATTCAATCCCGAATGGAGTGAGGTAGTTTTGACAAGGGTCAAACCAAAAACATTTTATGGTGGAGTCCATGATGATTTTAGCAAATTTGGTTACATCGAAATCGAATTATTTTCAAAAGACAAAAGCAAATCTATACTGGCTGGAAACATCCCTGTGCAACTATTAACATTTGGAGAAGATTATAGGATACCTGCATTTGGAGCTGGAGTTCTAGATGCTTCAGAACCCATAGAAAGACGATACCTGCGATTTAATGAAGGCCCTTAT
>CALDYJ010000193.1 GCA_937941095.1 uncultured Saprospiraceae bacterium
TATGATGGAATTGGTAGACATGCTAGACTTAGGATCTAGTGCTTAACGGCGTGGGGGTTCGACTCCCTCTACCCGCACCACTTTTAAACGGGAATTTACTTTATCGAAAAATTCTTTTATGAACTTATTCATACCCTATCCTTGAATAAAGTAAAATGCATAAACCCCGTGTTCTATTTGACAATATTCAAAATTACCACATATGTCAACAGTTGTTAGAGAGGATTTAGATGCCTTAAACACTACCTTAACCATTACCCTTAAAAGAGAAGATCTTAATCCTGAAATTGAAACTGAGCTAAAAAAGCTTAAATCAAAAGCCAGTGTAAAAGGTTTTCGAAAAGGAAAAACGCCAACAAACTTCTTAAAGAAAATGTATGGTCCGACCATCATGTCTGATATCGTCCAAAAAGCTATCAATAAGGAGCTGTATGATTTTCTTGATCAAGAAAAGATTAAATACCTGGGACAACCGATTCCATCTAAAGATCAAGAGGAAGTAGACCTTAGCATCAGCTCTAGTAGTGATTTGATCTTTAAATTTGATCTTGGTTTAACTCCTGACATCGAAGTTCAAGGTTTAGGTGATACAAAAACCTATGATCGATACGAAGTAAAACTGGAAGATGGATTCATTAAAGATGAAATCTCTAGTTTAAGAAAACGTCTCGGCCAGCGAAATGAAGTGGAAGATAAAATCAAAGAAGGCGATTTAGTCACCTTAAATGCAACTGAAATTAAAGACAATAAGGATGGATGGGCGACGACTTTCTCTATCTTATTTGACGCATTAACGGATGATGCTAAGAAGATATTCAAAGGCAAAAAGAAAGGAGACACTGTAAGTTTTGATATTACTACTTTAGAGAAAAAACAAACAAAAGAGTACATTAGAAAATACATGCTTAATGTAACAGAAGCAGATGAAGACGTGGAGATTGGAGACCTTTTCAAAGGAGAGATAGATAAGGTGCAAAGGGTAGAAGAGGCAGAAATGAATGAAGAATTTTTCAACAAAGCTTTTGGTGAAGGAAAAGTGAAAACAGAACAAGAAGCAATTGATTACATAAAAAATCAAACCAATACCTGGTACATCAAGCAAGCTGACTCCATATTGATGCGTGACATTCATGATGAACTAATGAAAGTGAACGAAATAAATCTTCCAGAAGATTTTCTACAGAGATGGTTAGCTTCAACATCTCAACCAAAAGAAAACCTTAGTCCACAAGAAAGATTTGATGGCTTCAAACAAGGATTAAAATGGCGTCTGATTAGTAGTAAATTAGCAGACACCTATGATGTTAAAGTCAGCGAAGAGGAAGTTAAAGCTACGATGAAAGAACAAATTGCTAAAATGTATGGTGGATATGGAGGAGAAGATATGATGGATAAACTTGTCCAAAGTATGATGGAAAACAGAGAGTATTACGAAAATAATTACGTGACTACTTTTAACGAAAAAGTCCTCCAATCAGCCAAAAATCAAGTCACCACTAATGTTAAGAAGGTAGATAAAGATCAGTTTGAAGAAATCCTTAAAAAATATAGTGAACAAAATACCCCTCAAAACACAACTAATGACAGTGAAGAGGAGTAAAAGTATAGTTGATGGATCCTTGTTCTGACATGATGACACCTTTTTAACAGGTATTCATCAATGGCAGAGAATTTGACAAGATATAGAAGTACCGATTTTCAAATAAAAAATAACCTATGTTTTCGAAAGATGAATTTCAAAAATATGCTACAAAGCATTTAGGCATAAATAGCCAAACATTATACGACTACGAAAAATATACAAATGCCAATGTAAATAATGAAGGTATCATACTGAGACCAAACATTATTGAAGAAAGGCAAATGAATATAGCCATCATGGATGTATTCTCAAGATTAATGATGGATAGAATCATTTTCATGGGAACTCCTGTAGTAAACGAAGTGGCAAACATTATCCAAGCTCAATTACTTTTCTTAGAATCTACAGATCCTAAAAGAGACATACAGCTGTTCATTAATAGTCCAGGTGGTTCAGTAATTGATGGTTTAGGAATTTATGATACAATGCAATACGTGAGTCCGGATGTTGCAACAATCTGTACATCTCTGGCAGCTTCTATGGGAGCGGTATTACTTACCGCAGGTGCAAAAGGAAAGAGATCTGCCTTACCACATTCTCGTATTATGATTCACCAATTATCTGGTGGCATGCACGGAACTTTCTCTGATATGGAGATTAGGTACAACCTTTCAAGAGACTTAAGAAAAGAATTGTATGGCATTCTTGCTGATCATGCAGGAAAAACTTTCGAGCAAATCGAAAAAGATTCAGACAGAGATAATTGGATGAAAGCTGATCAAGCTAAAGAATATGGTCTAATTGATGAAGTTTTAGACAAAAACAACCCAAGAAAGAAGGAATCTTAAACATAGAACCCAACTTTTTTGTTAAAATAGTACGATATTTAGGCTTGCCAATACTTGGCAAGCCTTTTTAATCTTTATAACATTATGAGAAAAAACGAGAAAGGTTTTAGATGTAGTTTTTGCGGACGTGACAAATCAGAAGCCCTTATCCTTATTGCTGGGGTAGATGGCCATATTTGTGAGACATGCGTAGAACAAGCACAAGAGATTATTGAAGAAGAGTTGTATGCAGGCCAAGAAATAGCTGATCAAGATGAACTCAACCTCAACGATTCAATTTTACCAAAAGACATTAAGACACATCTTGATGAATACATCATCGGACAAGATGAAGCTAAAAAATTTCTTTCGGTAGCTGTATATAATCATTACAAAAGATTAAGACAGTCAAAAAATGACGCCGTAGAAATTGAAAAGTCCAACATCCTCTTTGTTGGAAATACTGGTACAGGGAAAACACTCCTTGCCAAAACCATCGCTAAATTTTTAAACGTACCTTTTGCCATTGTAGATGCTACCGTATTTACAGAAGCAGGTTATGTGGGTGAAGATGTAGAAAGCATCTTAAGCAGATTACTGCAAGTTTGTGATTACAAAGTAAAACTAGCAGAAAGAGGTATCATCTATATTGATGAATTGGATAAAATTGCTCGTAAAGGCGATAACCCTTCCATAACTAGAGATGTCTCTGGTGAAGGGGTACAACAAGCACTCCTAAAAATGCTTGAAGGAACGGATGTAAACGTACCACCTCAAGGAGGAAGAAAGCACCCAGAACAAAAATTAGTTAAGGTTAATACAGAAAATATACTTTTCATTTGCGGTGGAGCATTTGATGGCATAGAAAGAATTATCGCCAATAGGATGAACACTCAAGTCATCGGATTTAACAGCGATGATAAGAATCAAGTGGATAGAGAAAATCTAATAAAGTACATCACACATAAAGACATTAAAAGTTTTGGTTTAATTCCAGAGATCATAGGTAGATTACCAGTGCTTACCTATTTAGAACCATTAGATCAAGTAGCTTTGAGAAGAATTTTATCAGAACCTAAAAATTCTCTAATAAAACAATATCAAAAACTTTTTGAACTAGAAGGCATAGAACTAACTTTTTCAAAAGATGCTCAAGAATACATTGCTGAAAAAGCGCTGGAGTACAAGCTTGGTGCAAGAGGACTTCGTTCCATATGTGAAGCAATCATGATGGATGCTATGTATGAGATGCCTTCTGAAAAAAATGTTGAAAAGTTTGAAATAACTAAGACCTATGCAGTTGAAAAGCTTGGTGGTTCAAAACTAGCTAAACTAAAAGTGGCCTAAGCAAATTATTCAAAATTATCATAAATTTCAAAACGATAGTATGAGTCCAAAAGTTAGAAATATTGTTACTTGGGTTATCACAGGATTATTGGCTTTTTTAATGCTAGCTTCAGGAGCAATGAAGTTTATAAACCCAGCTAAATCAACAATGTATTTTGAAATTTTTGGAGACATGGCATGGCTTCAAAAATTAATTGGAGTATTCGAAATCTTAGGTGGTATTGCTGTTGTAGCATTGCCAAAGTTAAGAACATTTGCCGCCCTAGGATTGATGATCATAATGTTTGGAGCCGTTTATTCGCACTTAAAGGTAGAAGGAGATATGTCGAATAGCATGGGAGCAGTATTAGGGGCAGTATTATGCGGGCTTACTATATTTTTATGGAGCAGAAATAAGGCTTCACAAACAGCTTAAAAAAAATCAAAAAATATTATTCATTAAGTTTGCTGAACCTTAGATTCGGCAAACTTTTTTTTATGCGCTATTTTATACATACTTCATACAAAGGGACAAACTATGCCGGCTGGCAAAGGCAATTAAATGCTTCTACCGTTCAACAACAGATTGAAGAAGCCATCTCTAAAATAGAGAGAAAAGAAATGACAATTGTTGGATGTGGAAGAACCGATGCTGGAGTCCACGCTAGCGAATATTATTTTCATATAGATCTTGAAATAGATGATTTAATTTTCTACAGAAAAAAAATGAATAATATCTTGCCTGTAGACATTAGCATTAATAAATTTATTGAAGTAGAAGAAACTGCTCATGCCCGATTTGATGCAAATAAAAGAGGATACACCTACTACATTTCATACAAGAAAAACCCATTCCAAAAAGATTATCAGTGGTATTATCCTTATGGAAAATTAGACTTAGATAAATTGAATACTGCTGCTGCAATATTAATGAAGCATAAAGCTTTTTATACTTTTTGTAAGTCTCATACTGACGTAAAAACAATGAACTGCGATTTGTTTGAATCCATTTGGAAACAAGAAAGTGAAGACTTGATCAGTTATCACATTTCTGCCAATAGGTTTCTCAGAGGCATGGTGAGATTAATAGTAGGGATGTGCATCAACGTAGCAAATAATCGATTGAGTTTAGAAGAAGTCGATCAAGCCCTTTTGGATCAAATTCGCTTATCTAAAAGCTATTCAGTTCCTGCCGAAGGCTTGTTTTTGTCAAGGGTTGAATATCCATACTTGAATGGAGCGAAATAAATGAGCTACAAATAGCTAGATCACCTCACAGGCTTTATAGATTTTTAATAAGGCTAATTTATTTCATTCAAAAAAACTATTAGCAATCATAAGTTTATCCATGCTTAATTGATTTAGTCATTAAGCTGCATTTCATATAATGGGAAATCTTGCATGTGCTTGTGCACTTTATTTTTAATGCTTAATATTTTACTTTCGTTTTCAGCATCTGCTATAATCTCATCAATCCATTCCACAACTTGGATACAATCATTTTCGCTAAATCCTCTTGAAGTAATGGCTGGAGTACCTATCCTTATTCCTGAGGTTACAAAAGGCGATTGATCATCAAATGGGACCATGTTTTTATTTACGGTAATTTCAGCTTTTACCAAAGCTTGTTCAGCTAACTTTCCAGTTATGTTTTTTGAACGGAGATCAATCAACATTAGATGGTTTGAAGTTCCTCCAGAGATGATTTTATAACCTCTATCAACAAAAGCAGTAGCCATCGCTTGTGCATTGCTGATTACTTGTTTAGAATAAGTCCGAAATTCTTCACCCAGTGCTTCACCAAAAGCAACAGCTTTTGCAGCGATCACATGTTCTAATGGTCCGCCTTGCATACCAGGAAAGACACCTGAATTCAGAATGCTTGACATCTTAATCGGATTTCCTTTTTTGGTGGTTCTGCCCCATGGGTTGTCAAAGTTTTTGCCCATCATAATTATGCCTCCGCGAGGTCCTCTCAAAGTTTTATGAGTAGTACTTGTTACAATATGACAATGTGGGATTGGGTCTTTTAATAATTTTGAGCAAATTAAACCTGCAGGATGCGCTATGTCAGCAAGGAGTAGTGCTCCAACTTCATCTGCAATGGTTCTAAAACGTTCGTAATCCCAATCTCTTGAATATGCAGAGGCTCCACATATGATCAACTTAGGTTTCACTGCATTAGCTTTGGCAGCCACTTTGTCCATGTCTATCAAGCCAGAATCCTGCTCTACACCATAAAAATGAGGCGTATAAACTTTACCAGAGTAATTTACAGGAGAGCCATGAGATAGATGTCCACCGTGACTCAAATCAAAACCTAATATTGGGTCTCCTGGTTTTAAACATGCCAAAAATACCGCCGCATTTGCTTGTGCTCCACTATGAGGCTGTACATTTGCATATTCTAACCCAAATAGTTCTTTTAAACGATCGATGGCCAACTGTTCAATTTGATCTACCACCTCACAACCACCATAGTACCGCTTTCCTGGATAGCCTTCAGCATATTTATTTGTCAAACATGTTCCCATAGCATTGATAACTGCCTGACTAGTAAAATTCTCACTTGCTATCAATTCTATACCGTTTCTTTGTCTTTCTAATTCTTTTGCAATCAAATTTTGAATGACTGTATCTTTTATCATCATGTTAAAGTTTAACTAAATCTATATTAGGAATAATTATAGCAAGGTTAAATATGTCCACTTATCTATAATTCTTACGTCAAAATTACAATAAATAAAGGTATATCTTTGTTTATGGTGCAGATCAAAAGATAAAGTAGTTTCATTAAAAAATTACTTAAGAATTATATAGCTTTGGAAACAAGTCAATTATAAAAAAGTGAAGGTTTGAAGAGTATTTTGAGTTTTTGTTTGAGTTTTGTTTTTTTTACCTCCCTTTGGGCTAATGTAGAAAGAATTAGATGTACTTATAGAGATGATCCCTCTTCTTCCATTTCTATTGCTTGGGACCAAATTAGTGGTGGCAATCCTATTCTTTATTTTGATGATAAAGCACAAGATGGAAACATAAGTCTCTATGCTTTCCATGCCCACCCGGATCATGTAGTTGAGTTTAAAGGAATGAATAATCATTTTGTTCGCTTAAAAGGATTGAAGCCTAACACGACTTATTATTTCACCATCAAAGACTCGCAAGGGCAATCTAGAGAATATCATTTTGAGACTCTTCCTGATAATCCTAATGCTAAATTATCCATCGTAGCTGGTGGAGATTCTAGAAACTTTAGAGAAGCTAGACAAAATGCAAATAGAATGGTTGCTAAGCTTAGGCCACATTTTGTAATGTTCGGTGGAGACATGACTGGAGGAGATACACCCAAAGAGTGGATTCATTGGATGAATGATTGGCAATTGACAATTTCTGATGACAATAGAATAACTCCTATAATAGCAACACGTGGAAATCATGAATATTCAAATCGAACAGTAGTGGATTTGTTTGACCTCCCAAACGCTAATGCATATTATAGTTTAAGTATAGCTAATGGATTACTCCAAGTCTATACCTTGAATTCTCTAATAGCTTCCGGTGGAGACCAAGAAGCTTGGCTGACCAGAGACCTAAAAATAAATCAAAACGCGAAATGGAAATTTGCGCAATATCATTTTCCGATTAGGCCTCACACTTCAAAGAAAGCAGAAAGAAATGATCAAAGAGCGAATTGGGCAAACTTATTTTACGAATACGGTCTTACAGTAGGCATTGAATCAGATGCTCACGTGGTTAAATCGACCTATCCAATTAAACCTTCATATGCTGATGGTAGTGAAGAAGGTTTCATTCGCGATGATGAAAGAGGTACCACCTACATTGGGGAAGGATGTTGGGGAGCACCTTTAAGGTCTAACGATGATGACAAGAATTGGACGAGAGCAAGTGGAAGCTTTAATCAATTCAAATGGATGTTTGTAGATCCAAATGGGATCGAAATAAGAACTGTGAAAACAGATAGAGCAAATTTAGTGACGGCGCTTTGTGATAGTGATAGGTTTGAAATGCCTAAAGGTATAGATCTCTGGGAACCTGCTTCAGGGAAGGTTATTTACATTGAAGATAAATCTTCAAAAGTATTGGCAGTCAAAAAGCAAAAGATGAAGATCTCTAATTTTGTTGTAGAACAAGGTGCGAAAGCATGCCATGTAAAATGGATTACTTCAAACGAACCTTCAGATATCATTTTCGATCTTCAAAGAGAAAATAAAGATGGAACCTTTAAATCGATTGCTAAAATTAGTGGTAAAGGTGTAAATGAAGCAAACAATACTTATACTTATGTTGATAACTTTGTGAGCTCTCAGTCAATAACATATCGTCTTAAGACCTTACCGAAGGTAAAAAAGAAAGCACTTAATGCTAAGATGAATTAATTTTCATCCCTTTTTAATAGAAAAGAACAAGCCAAAGCTAAAAGCGAAAAAAACATTGTTATATAACCTACCTTTTCGTAGCCCACTAAACAATTGTCGGCGCTTTCATAAACAATCATTCCCGCAATACTTGATCCAATTCCTAAGGCTAATTCATTTACAGATGATCTTAAGCTCATAAAACCTGCTCTGTTTTCAGGTTTTACAACCGCAGTAACTATA
>CALDYJ010000194.1 GCA_937941095.1 uncultured Saprospiraceae bacterium
CTTGAGGCTAAGTATTGCCCAGCAATTTAAATCCTAACCTTTTATCACTTTTTAAAAATTAAATATGAAATATTTCGATATGAAAAGCCTAATCCTAGCAATCCTGGCTTTAACACTTGTTTTTTCTTGTAGCAATGACGATGATTCAGGGAATAATCCTGTGACCGATGATCCCGTATCTAGTTTTCAATTTGCTATCGACGAGAATGATTTCTTGACTGTAAATTTTTCAAACTTTTCGCTGAATTCGACAAGCAATGCTTGGGATTTTGGAGATGGAATGACTTCAACGGAAGAAAACCCAAGTCATACTTATGCTGAAGCTGGGGACTATGTAGTTAGCCTTACCGTTTCAAACGGAACAGAAAGCAGATCTTCAGAAAAGACTGTTACGCTTGTAAATCCTGCCTCTGCAAGTGATGTCCTAACAGGTGGTAGTTCAAAAATCTGGAAATTAAATAGAAACCTAGATGCTGAAGAATGGCCTCTAAGTGTTGGACCACAAAACAGATCAGAAATTTGGTGGGCCTATGGACGTAACGAACCGATTGGAACAAGAACTTGTATCATGGAAGAAGAGTACATCTTTAATACAGATGGTTCTTTTGTTTATGACACCAAAGGATTTGTTTATGCAGATGAAAATATTTGGAACGCTGACGCGGTAGGCGAATGTGTAGATGAAAATGATGCCAGTCTGATGAGTGGCCCGAATGGAGAAGATCTTACTGCTTGGGGTTCAGGAACGTTTACCTTTGATTATGATCCTTCTGCAGCTACTTTAAGCATCAATGGTTTAGGTGCTCATATAGGTCTTCCTAAAGTAGGAACAGATGGAGAATACACCACTCCTCAAGCTGGAGTCACTTATAAAGTAATTAGTGTGGAAACTGACGGTGCTGTTGATAAGATGGTATTAGAGACAGATCTTCTTTCAGCTGATGGCTACTGGCAATTTATTCTTGTAAGCTATGATAATCCTGCTGATGAACCAGACCTTCCTGGTGCTCCTCCTACTGCTTCATTCACTCATGAATTAGACGGCAGAACAGCTACTTTTACAAACAACTCAAATAATGCAGATTCTTATTCTTGGGATTTTGGTGATGGAATGACTTCAAATGAAGAAAATCCAGTTTATACCTATGCAGCAGATGGTAATTACACGGTTGTGCTTACCGCAAGCAATGCTAATGGATCAGTAGATGCAAGTACAAATATTATTGTATCGACGACTTCAGTTTTTTCTGCTGCGACTATGTTTGGTTCAGGATCTAAATCTTGGAAATTAAACCCTGATGCAAATGCATTGGCTGTAGGACCTGCCAAAGGAAGTGGAGAATGGTTTGCTACCTCACTTGATGATGTAACCAATAGGAATTGTACTTTTGATGATACTTATACCTTTGACAATATGGACGGTTTTGCCTATTCAACCAATGGTGACTTATGGGCAGAAGCTTATATGGGAATAGATCCAGCTGCTTGCATTACTGATGACATGCTACCTGATGATGCAAAAGCTTGGGGATCTGGAAATCACAGTTTTACAATAACCGAAGCTTCAGGAGATGATCCAGCTTACTTAACGGTCACTGGTACTGGTGCATTTATTGGTTTACCAAAAGCTTTTAATGGTGGTGAATATAGTGCAGGTCCTCCACCGACAGATGCTTCAGTTACTTATGAAGTACTAAGTTATGTCAACGATGGCAGCAATGAAATTTTGCAACTGACTATTGATATCAGTGATATGCAGGTTGGTGGAGCTTATTGGACATTTACTTTAAGAGCAGATTAATAGAAATAAGCATTCAAAATAATAGGTACAATGACTTAAAAATCATTGTACCTAATTTTTAATTTCAATAATCTGAGAATGAAGTACCTATTTTTAATTATAGGACTTGTATTTTTTACTTCAGCTTGTAGTGATGATATAAATCCAAATGATACTAATGATCCCTCTGATCTAAGCCTAAGCGTTTTAATTCACGAAGATGGTTCGGGCAAAGTAATAGTAAGTGCGAAAGCGGCCAATGCCGTAGAATACCATTTTTTAATGGGCGATGGAGGTACGGAAGCTTTTGTCAACACCGATGGAGTTTATGAGTATACCTATCAAGATTTTGGAAGCTACACGATTCAAGTAAAAGCTTTCGGACAATCAGGAAGATTTATCAAAAAAGAAAAATTTGTTTTGGTAAATGCTGGTACACAACCTAGCAAAGGAGATGGTTATGTTTCGCCTACTAGTTATGAAGGCATGCAATTGGTCTGGAGCGATGAATTTTCTGGCAAAAACTTAAACGATAACTTTTGGTCTTACGACATTGGAACAGGTTGTCCTGATCTCTGTGGCTGGGGGAATAATGAATTAGAATATTACAGGCCTAATAATTCATGGATAGCAGATGGAGTACTTACGCTAGAAGCTAGGAAAGAAAATTTCGAAGGTAGTGAATACACTTCAACAAAAATAGTGACCAGAAACAAGAAAGATTTCCATTATGGAAGAATCGATATTCGAGCTCTTTTGCCGAAAGGCCAAGGCATATGGCCTGCACTCTGGATGTTAGGGACAAACCATCAATCCATAGGATGGCCTTTTTGTGGTGAAATTGATGTTATGGAAATGATAGGCGGAAATGGAAGAGAAAATACAGTCTCAGGAAATGCTTTTTGGGATGATGGAGGCGTAAAAGACAATCCTAGTAAAAACACTTTGGATCAAGGTACTTATGCCGATGAATATCATGTCTTTAGCGTCATTTGGGATGATGCTGAAATTACGTGGTTGGTAGATGATGTAAAATTTAAAACACTGAATACTTCATCTGAAGCAATGGATGAATTTAGAAAACCTTTTTACTTAATTTTCAATGTGGCAGTTGGAGGTAATTGGCCAGGAAGCCCAGATGCATCTACTTCATTTCCAACACAAATGAAGATCGATTACGTCAGGTATTTCCAAGAACAATAATTTTACTTAGCCATTTTATAAAAATAATTCCTTACAATGAAATACATTTATTTGAAAGGCGCATTAGCATTACTTTGCCTTTTCTTCATCAAATTAGGCTGGGCCCAAGATGGCGCAGTAAAAGGAATCATCCTTGATGCAGAAACAGGAGAAGCAATCATAGGAGCTACCATAGTACTTAAAGGAACCACTACAGGAACCTTATCAGATTTCGATGGAAGCTATGAACTTAATGCAAATTTAAGTACCGACAGTTTAGAAATAGCTTATGTTGGCTATAAGTCCATAGTAGAAGCGATAAATGGTAGAAACAACATCGACTTTAATTTATCGGTCAACACCAACGAACTCGAAGAAATAGTGGTCATTGGCTATGGACGTCAAAAGAAAAAAGTAGTTACTGGAGCCGTTTCAAGTGTAAGTAATGAAGAAATAAAAGCTACTCCAATTTTAAGAGTGGAACAGGCATTACAAGGCCGTACTCCAGGGGTTCAAGTAACCAATCAGTCAGGTCAACCAGGAGATGAACCGACTGTTAGAATTAGAGGTCTTGGCACCACTGGAAATGCAAGACCACTCTATATAGTCGATGGACTTCCAGTTGGAGGAATAGACTATTTAAATCCAGGGGACATAGAAAGCATTGATGTTTTAAAAGATGCAGCATCTGCAGCCATTTATGGTGCTAGAGCTGCTAATGGGGTCGTCTTAATCACAACAAAATCAGGAAAAAAAGGAAAATTGAATGTTGGTTACGATGGCTATTATGGCATACAAAACGCTACCAACAGTTTAGAGATGCTTAATGCAGAAGAGTATAAATTAATAATGAATGAAGGGGCTAGAAATGCAGGTCTTTCTGAACCTTTTGATCCATTAGAAATTTCACAGCACGATACAGATTGGCAAGATGCTCTTTTTGTTGAAAATGCACCTATGCAAAGTCATCAGCTTTCGGTAAGTGGAGGCAATGATAAATCAACATTTGCGTCAAGCTTATCTTACTTTGCACAAGACGGTATTATAGGTGGAGAAAAATCTCATTTCGACAGATACACCGCAAGATTAAATTCTTCTCATAAGGTAAATAAACGATTGAATTTCGGAAACAATTTAGCTTACACTCATTTAACTAAAAGGGGAATTGGCACCAACCAATCTTTTAATGGTGCTTACAGCAGTGCCTTAAATTTAGATCCTCTAACGCCAGTAATAGAAAGTGATCCTGATGTCTTAAACGCCTATCCTTATTTCTTCGAACCAGTTGTACTAAGTGATAAAGGTGATGTGTACGGTATCTCTGAATACGTAGGCGCAGAGATTGTAAATCCTTTGGCTTTAATTGAAACTCAACATCCAGAAACTAGAAAAGATCAATTTGTAGGAAATGTCTATGGGGAACTTGAAGTTTTAAAAAACCTAAAATATAAAAGCAGCATAGGCATTGACCTTGCTTATCTTCTAAACGATGGATTTCAACCCTTATTTTATTTAAACGGTTCACAATTAAATGACAACAAGACAAGTGTAGACAAACACATTGAAAGATTCTTTACTTGGCAATGGGAAAATACATTGGCCTATGATACATCTTTCGGAGATCATAATTTTGGCGCCTTAGCGGGGATTTCAGCACAAGAATTCAATTATGAAAATCTTTATGGATTTAATGCAAATGTACCAGTTGATGATCCAGACCATGTTTATTTAAACCTAGCAACAGATACCTTATGGACTGCAAATGGAGGTGCAGCCCATTCTTCCATCTACTCTATGTTTGGTAGATTAAATTACAACTTCAAAGATAAATATTCTGTTACGACCATATTAAGAAGAGACGGTTCTTCAAAATTTGGAGCCAACAAACGATTTGGCATCTTTCCTTCAATCGGTTTCGCTTGGGTCCTTAGTGATGAAGCATTTTTAGCCAACAGAGGGCCTTTTAATTATTTAAAAGCGAGAGCTTCTTGGGGAGTGAATGGAAATCAAGAAATTGGAGATTATCAATTTTTATCCTCTATTGATAAAACCAGAGGATACAACATCGGCACCGGTACTCAGACTGGATCTTCGCCTTTGTTTTTAGAAAATCAAGACATTGCTTGGGAAGAATCTGAACAATTAAACTTTGGATTAGATTTCGGAGCTTTTGAAAATAAATTACAAGGATCCATAGATTATTATGTAAAAACTACCAATGGACTCTTAGAAAAAATTCCTATCCCGGGACATGTAGGCAATGATGGTCCAATATCCAATGTAGGAAGTGTGCAAAATAGAGGAGTGGAATGGGCCATTAATTGGAGAGAAAAAAGTGGCGGCTTTGGATATTTTATTGGACTAAACGGAGCATTTAATGAAAACGAAATGACCAAAATTGGGAATGCGGAAAAAGTAATTACTGGAGCAGGATGGGCGCTGGCAGGAGCCATTACCAGAGCAGAAGAAGGCTTACCAATTGGTTTTTTCTGGGGCTATGAAACGGATGGGATATTCCAAAATCAAGGAGAAATATTTTCACACATAAACAATGAAGGAGAATTACTTCAGCCAAAGGCAGTTCCTGGAGATGTTAGGTTTGTTGATGCTAATGGAGATGGTGAAATAGATGAAAAAGATAGAACATATATCGGTAATCCAACACCAGATGCATTTGTTGGTTTGAATGTATCAGCAGATTGGAAAGGTTTTGATGTTTCCTTTTTTATACAAGGTACTTTTGGGAATGAAATCTTTAATGGCACCCAAAGACAAGACCTAAGGTATACAAATCGGACCACTAAAATTCTGGACCGTTGGACTGGTGAAGGTACATCCACAAGTGTCCCACGCTATACTTGGAGCGATCTAAACAACAACTACAGAGTTTCGGATCTTTACATCGAAGATGGGTCTTATGTTCGAGTAAAAAATGTTCAATTAGGATATACCATGCCTTCAAAAATATTAGAAAAAATGGGTGCAGAAACTTGGAGAATTTATGTATCTGCAGAAAATATTCTGACGTTTACAAAATATACTGGGGTAGATCCTGAAATCGGTTCTCTTTTAGATGAAGATGGCGTTCCAAATGCTTTTGACATTGGCATAGATAGAGCTGTCTATCCACAAGCCAAAACATTTAGAGTTGGGACAAGCATTTTATTTTAAGCTTTAAAATCATCAAAAATGAATATTAAAAATATTATAGTTTATAGCATTGCCATTTGTTTTTTTACTTGTTCAGAAGACTTTCTAGATAGACAGCCTTTGGATCAAGTGGTGTCTTCCAATTTTTATAAAACGGAAGCAGATGCCATTGAAGCATTGGTTGCCGTGTACGATGCCTTGGGATATCAATCTTCTCCAGGAGTTTCTTGGTCTCCTTTTATTACCGTCTCTGATATTTTATCGGATGATGCTTATGCAGGAGGAGGAGATGCCAATGATGGTGCTGATGAAGACGAAATCAATAATTTTCGAATCCCTACTAATAATGTGATTGTTCATTCACTTTGGTTGAAAAACTATACCGGCATCTATAGAGCCAATTTACTTTTGGAAAACATCGATGGCATAGATGCTGACGATGCATTCAAAACAAGAGTGATTGCAGAATGTAAATTCTTAAGAGCCTTTTTCTATTTTGAATTAGTTAAATCATTTGAAAACATTCCCTTATTAACCGCAACGATAAATGGTCCATCGGAATATGCCCAAAATCAGAATGACCCGCAAGAAGTATACGATCAAATTGCTTTAGATTTGGTGGAGGCTAGTGAAGATCTACCTGGTTTTATTCCCACTAATGAACAAGGAAGAATAAGTAAGTGGGCTGCACAATCTTTATTGGCGCGGGTATTTCTTTTTTGTAATGGAGTCTATGGCACCAACTTGAATGCTGGTAATATCATTATCGATAAAAATGAGGCTTTAGAATATTTAGAACAAGTAATAAGTGGTAGTGGGCATGCGCTGTTAGAAAATTATGAGGAGATTTTCAGATTGTCTTCAGAATTTAGCCTTGAATCAGTATTTGAGATTGTACACGGAGATAGCCCGGCTTGGTGGGATTGGAATTATTTAAGAGGAGGAGAAGGTAATCTGGCAGCTCAAATGCAAGGGCCTCGTGTGACTGGATCTTCAAATTGGAACAGGGGATGGAGTTTCGCTCCTGTAAGCCAAAGTCTCGTGGATGCCATGCAAGGAGATCCTAGATTGTCAAGTACAGTCTTGATGGAACAGGAATTAGATGGATCATTGATCAAAGGCTATCAACATACTGGGTATTTTTCTAAAAAATACTCTTCTGATTCTGAGCATTGGGGATCTGATGGACAATTTGAACATAACAGAACTTGTAATAATAGAGTCATCCGATTTTCAGATGTCTTGTTAATGGCTGCAGAGCTTGGAAGTCCAAATGCCCAAGATTATCTAGATCAAGTGAGAAGTAGAGTAGGTTTAGCTAGTGTCCCAGCGACTTTAGAAAATATTTTGAAAGAAAGAAGATTAGAATTAGCTTTGGAAGGATTAAGGTATTTTGACTTAATCCGACAAGGGATGTCTTATGCCCAAAACGAATTAAGTTATTCAGGTTTGAGAGGACCAAATTACATAGGCGATCAAATTATATTTGATGTTGAATTTAATACAGGAACAAGAGGTTTTTTACCCATACCTCAAACCGAAATAGATCTCTCAGCTGGATTATTCGAGCAGAATGAAGGGTATTAAACAAACTTAAAAACCAAATCGTGGCATTATTTTCATTTTTAGCTTTCACATTAATTGTTGCTGTCGCTTCATATTTTTTGACCGGTAAAACGGTTGAAACTGAAGATGGATATTTTTTAGGAGGAAGAAGTTTAACCGCTGGTGTGATAGCTGGCTCCCTATTGCTTACCAACTTGTCTACCGAGCAGATTGTAGGTTTAAACGGGCAAGCTTATACCGAAGGTATTTTAGTGATGTGTTGGGAAACTTTAGCTGCTATTGCTATGGTAGTTACGGCTTTGTTTTTGT
>CALDYJ010000195.1 GCA_937941095.1 uncultured Saprospiraceae bacterium
CTGGATCATCATCGTTATTGCTGCATGCGATGCTTAATAGTATGAACAAGCTCAAGAAGAGAGAGTGGAATAGTCTGATATGCAAAAATGAGCTTGTATTTTTCCTCATAATGGATGGTTTGGAAGTATTCATATATTAAGCTTAAAGATACTATGATATCCTTTTTCTCAGGGATTTAGTTCGTTTTCTACAGATTAATTGCTTAAATTAGGTTGAGAGCCAATTCTTTAGACCTTAACAAGCCTGAATCATGAAAAATTACCAAACCAAAGCTGTAGATCAAAATAATATACCTCCAAAAAGTGCACCACCCTCGGTCGAGGATTATATGACTAAGGATCTCATTACCTTTAAAACGGACACCGACATTAATCTAGTCATCAATTCCTTGCTAGAAAATCGAATTTCCGGGGCCCCAGTTCTGGACAATAATGGAAAAGTTGTGGGATTAATTGATGATAAGGATTGTCTGAAGGTATTGTTTGGGAATGTCTATAATCGACTTCCTGCAACAAGGGATACCGTTTCCAATTATATGTCAAATGTAATGAAATCGATTTCTGTGCATAGCAATATTCTAGATGCTGCGACTATGTTTGTTTCCTCTCCTTACAAGAGATTAATGGTTGTCGATGAAAGTGGAAAACTAATGGGACAGATCAGTCGGCGGGACATTCTTCGTGCGATAAAAGACATGACTTAGAAAAAAAAGAGCCACACATGATGTATGACTCTTTAAACCTGGTGACCCCTGCAGGGTTCGAACCTGCAACCTCCTGATCCGTAGTCAGGTACTCTATCCAGTTGAGCTAAGGGGCCAGTTTTATACTGCGAATTAACTCCTGACTTTACAGGATTCACATTGTAAAAGCCAATTTCTATGAAAATAGCGATTGGCTTTTACAAAGTTAGTTCTTTTTATCAAATTTTTTTAATTGATAAAACTGAAAGGTTTTAGTTTTAATTGATTGCTTTTTATCTCCGAAAGGTCAATTATTCATTATTCTTTTTATTAAACCTATACCCTATGGCAATGAGCCACATAAAGTCATATTGGCCTGTATTGATTACATCATTTGCTAGTTCGCCATAATTTCTTCCAGCTCCACCAGCCATTTCAAAAAGTATATTTCGTTTACCTAACCATTTATACCCTATAAGCATACCTGCTGAAAAAATTGTCCCCTTTTCTTCATTCACTTGATTGTTGCCTAGAACGTCCCAATCAGTATACTCTACACTAAGGAATTCTGGTCCAGCATAAAGACCAGCGTAAAAACCATCTGCTTTTATTTTAGGTTTAAAATAAAATTTTGCCTGTAGTCGAGCAGCTACCCCTACTTTACTTGATTGATCATAGTTTAAATTAAAGTCTCCATAATCGAGCCCCAAAGTAGCTTGTATCCCAATATCTTGATTAATAAGGTATTCTCCAGAAATGTCAGGGCTATCAAACAATAAACCTATTGGACCTGCTTTCAGTTCAAATTGTGCATGTGCACCATATGTTATGGTCATCACTATTATGCTTAAAACAAATTTTAGAAATTTCATAATTAGAGTTTTAGTGAGAAATTTTATTTGCTATCTATTATTTGATCACAAGATGCGATACAAATTATAGGATGATGAAGCTTATTGAATTTCGAACACATAGATATTTAGTGGATATTAAGAAAAATCTAAAATGCCTAGATCAGTATAGATGTGCTATTAATAAATGGATTCAAGCTTTTTAAAGCTATGTGCAATCTTTTCGATTGAGCTTTGTCTTTGAATGGAGGTTTTAATTTGTAATAATATCTGTAATTTAAATGTTAAAATTTATTATTAACTAATCAATTAGTTGACAAACTAAAAGATTAGTTATAAGTTTGTTTTATAAATTAATAATAGATGAAAAAATTAGCGCAAAGAGAGGAACAGATCATGCAGATACTTTGGGAGTTAGATGCTGCTTTCGTAAAAGAAATAGTAGAAAAGTTTCCAGATCCAAAACCTCATTACAATTCTGTTTCTACTATGGTTAGAATTTTAGAAACCAAAGGATACATAGGTCACAAGGAATTCGGCAAAAGTCATCAGTACTTTCCACTTGTTAGTAAAGATGATTACCAATCACAAGCGGTTGATGAATTAGCTAAAAACTATTTCAATAATTCTTTCTCAGATATGATGGCCTATTTCGCCAAAGAGGAAAAAATAAGTGAAGATGAAGTGAAAGACATTTTAAAAATGATTAAAAACAAAAAGTAATGATACCATACATTATTCACGCATCCATACTATTAGCTTTTTCTTTTTTAGCTTACTGGCTTTTGCTAAGGAAAGAAACTTTTTACAAAATCAACCGATTATTTTTAGTTTCAGCATTGGTCTTATCTGTTGGCTTGCCGCTCATTCAAATGCCGCAAAGTCTTTCATTTAGAAAACCATTAGTCATTGAAGTGGAAAATACAAACATCCTTTCTGGAAATAACAAAGAACCAAATGAGCTTAGTATTGCTGTTTTAAGGGATTCTGAAAACACTTCTTCTTATGAAAATCTTGATGAGCTTATTATTCAAGAAACACAGAGTGTAGAATCTGGAAATTCCTTGCTTTCAACATTTAGTGAATGGAAAACAGGGGAAATTCTATGGCTCATTTATTTAATAGGTACTAGCATCTTTATCCTTACTTTTTTAATACAATTTATCTTATTGTTCTTCAAGAAAAGTAAACTAGAATACATACAAGATGGTGCGTTCAAAATTTATGAACTAAAAGAAAACTCAGCTCCATTTTCATTTTTAAAATGGATTTTTATAAATCCAAGTCTTTATGACTTTGATACTTACAACAACATCATTGAACATGAGAAAATACATGTTTCTCAGGCACATTATTTAGATAAACTAATTGCTGAACTAGCGGTCATTACTTTCTGGTTCAACCCTTTTGTGTGGCTTCATAGAAAAGCAATTAATAACAACTTAGAATTTTTAACAGATTCAGAGATGATAGTGAAAGGGACGGAAAAAGAATCTTACCAGATGAATCTTTTAAAAGTTTGCGTGCCTCAACATGCACTTAACATCACTACTAATTACAACCAATCGTTTCTATCTGAAAGAATTAAAATGATGAATTCAAAAAAATCTTCAGCAAGTTCAAGTTGGAAATATTTGTTATTGCTTCCATTTATTGGTTTTACTTTGGCAACTTTAAATGCTGTTAAACCTTCATATATTGAAAGTAATCAAGACCCCATCATTGTCCAAAAATCTACAGATTCAGAAAATAAGATTCAAGAAAACCTTGACAAACCAAAGAAAAAGAAACAAAAAGTTAAAATCGCTGGTATTTCATCTAAAGTAGATACTAAGCTAAACGAAAAAAGTGAATCAAAAAACAAAATTGAGGATCAGACAAATGTTTCCGAAACCATTAAATCAAATGATTTTACATTGAATCATGAGCAAACGATTTCAGAACATATTTCTACAGGCACAGAAAATTTAGGTCAAAAAATTTCTGACCAACTAAATGAGAAATTAAACCGAGAAAAAGATTTCGGAGATAAGACAGGTTCGAATGAGGACAGCATTATAAACATGGATAAAACATTCAAAGATGTATTAGCTCATCAAAACAATAGCGACATCAAGCCTGGTTATTGGAGAGGCTTAGTAGATGGAGACAAAGCTTGTTTTTATCTAAACAATTCTTTGTCGTCTCATGAGCAGTGGACAATGAACGAATGTTTTTTAGTAAATGAGCTAATAAATTTTTCTTTAGGAAAAGATGTCGACTTTCATGTTGCAAGAGAAGCTGGTAAGTTAAAATTCTCAGGAAGTTTTGATGGAGATTATGAAGGCATTGGAAAATTTAAATTTGAAGCCAATCAAAATTTTGCAAACTATTTAAAAAGTAATGGATTTGAAACTCCTAAAGACAGACACTTATTAATGTTGTTTTTAGCAGATATGGATAAAAATTACATTGCTACTTTAAAAAGAAAAGGATACGATCCATCACTTGATCGATTAATTGAACTTGGTATTTTCAAAATCGATTCTGAACGAATGAGTGAGTGCGAACGAATATTTAAGCTCGTTGGAGAAGATGATGGCAGCATAAAAGATATGGTTGAAATGACAATCCATGGAGTTGATGAATCATTTGCAAAAGGATTACTTCAAGTTAGCTCTGATGATCTTTCTTTAAAAAAGTTAATCGAAGCAAAAATACATGGCATTACGCCTTCTTATGTAAAAACCATCAAAAACGAATTGGGTTATGATGACATCCCTTTGAAAAGAATTATAGAATTCAAGATTCATGGTTTGAGTAAAGAAGAAATGAAAAACATGAGAAAGATTGGATATACTAGTTTAAGTCCAAAGAATCTTGTTGACTTTTCAGTCCATGGAATCGATGCTGATTATGTGCAAAAAATCAGATCATTAGGCTATGAAGATTTAAATCCTCAAAAACTAATTGAATTTAAAATCCACGGAGTGAATGCTTCATATATTTCTGCGCTAAGAAAATTGGGATATGATGATTTAGGGCCAAATGAATTAGTTGCCGGCAAAATACATGGCGTAAGTGCTGAATACATCAGAGATTTAAAAGATGCAGGGTTAAAAGGTATAGACTTTCAAAAAGCTATAGAAGGAAGGATACATGGTGTAAGCATTCGATTCATTGAAAAAGGAAGAAAACGAGGCTACTCTCCTGAATACCTGTCTGATTGGATAAAACTAGCTATACACGGATTTTAGAAATTTAAATTAAACAAGCTTTTCCTATTAAAATTTATTCCCAAAAAATTTGGGCCAGGCGTAGCTATGTTTTTTTTCGAATAAAATGGATGAAAACTATTAGAATAATCAACTAAAAAACTAATAATGAAACGTATAAATTTCTTTTTAACAGCTGTTAGTCTTCTTTTGGTGTTTGTCCTAAATGCACAAACAGGAACAGAAGCTGAAAAGAAAAGAATTGCAAATGCATTCAAATTAGAACCAACAGAAGAAATCAATGTTGATGGCCTATTGAATGAAAATATTTGGGCCAATGTAAAATGGGAAGAAGATTTCGTACAACGTCAACCTAACGAGGGTGAAAAGCCATTACAAGACACAAAATTTAAAATAGCTTACGATGCTAAAAACTTGTATGTGGGTGTAAAATGTTTAGACAATGAAGCGGATAAGATAGTAAGTCGTCTGGGCAGAAGAGATTCTTATGAAGGAGATTTAATTGTAATTAGTTTCGACAGTTACCATGATTTACAAAGTTGTTTTTCTTTTACTGTAAATGCTGCTGGTGTAAAAGCTGATGAGAAATTAAGCAACAATGGCCAATCTGCGGATAGTAACTGGAATCCAATTTGGTTTACAAAAACAAACATTGATGCTCAAGGTTGGACGGCTGAAATAAAAATTCCTTTTAGTCAATTTAGATTCTCAAAGGACGCAAATCAAGTTTGGGGCCTACAATTTATGCGTAAATTGTTTAGGGCTGAATCAAGAAGTACTTGGCAAAGAGTTAAACTGGATGCAGGAGGATGGATCAGCAACTTTGGTGAACTGCATGGATTAAAAGATCTAAACGGAATAAAACAAATTGAGCTCCAGCCATATGTTTTAGGATCTGTTTCAAATCATGAAAAAGAAGAAAATAATCCATTTAGAACAGGAACTGAAAAAAGTATTTCTGCAGGTTTTGATGGTAAAATAGGTATAAACAATGCATTGACCTTAGACTTCACCGTAAATCCAGATTTTGGGCAAGTTGAGGCAGACCCAGCAGCACTTGCCCTCGATGGTTTTCAGTTGTTCTTTAATGAAAGAAGACCATTCTTCGTCGAAAATAAAAACACTTTTAATTATAATGTTTCACAAAGTAGTGCAGGAAACACCTTTGGCTTTGATAATGTATTTTATTCAAGAAGGATAGGAAAAAATCCATCCTTGTACCCTTCTATTGAAGATGGAGAGTTCATGAAACAACCTCAGAATACAACTATTTTAGGTGCAGCTAAAATTAGTGGTCAAACTAAAAATGGATGGAATATCGGTATCATGGAAAGTGTAACTGCCAACGAATATGCAGAAGTAGATTCTTTTGGAACACGAGAAGAAATATTAGTTGAACCACTAACAAATTACTTTGTAGGAAGAGCTCAGAAGTTTTTCAACAATAAAAATTCTGCAATTGGAGGAATCATTACTGCGACCAATCGAAAACTAGAAGACAATCTAGATTTTTTACATAAATCTGCCTATAGTGGCGGAATTGATTTTGAACATTATTGGAAAGACAGATCTTGGCTACTTTCAGGAAGAATGATATTTAGTCAAGTTAATGGAAGTGAAAAATCTATCTTAGACACTCAGGAATCAATAGCTCATTTATTTAATCGGCAAGGACAAAATTACTTGAGTGTAGACACAACGCTTACCCAACTAAATGGAAATGGAGGAACTATAAAAGTTGGGAAATTTGGTGGGGGAAATTTTATGTTCGAAAGTGGCTTTACATGGAGAAATCCTGGATTGGAGTTAAATGATATAGGCTTTATGCGGCAATCAGATGATTTGAGGCACTTCACTTGGGCAGGATACAGATGGAGAAAACCATTTTCCATCTTTAATTTTGCAGGAGCTAATTATAATCATTGGTTTGCATTCGATTATGGTGGTAATTTTAACCTTGCTTCTTTTAATGTAAATGCATTTGCAACTTTTAAAAACAATTGGAATGGGGGATTCGGATCAAATATAAATCCACTTTTTTACTCAAACAATGAACTAAGAGGAGGACCAAGATTTAGATATACTCCTGAAAATAATGTTTGGGTCTGGTTTGAGTCTGATCAAAGAAAAAAATTATTTTTTGGCACACATAATAGTCTAGGAAGTACCATAGACGAATCAAAAGATTATGTAGCTTCAGAAATTTGGGCAACTTATAGACCAAATAATGCCTTAAAAATCTCTCTTAGTTCAACTTACAATACTTCGAAAAATGAAATACAATACGTGAGTACAGCAAATCACGACGGAACACAGAAATACATTGTTGGTACATTAAAAAGAAAAACATTGAGTGCGGCGTTAAGAGTTAACTATACCATTAACCCAAACTTATCATTACAATATTATGGTCAACCGTTTATCACTAGAGGTAGATATACAGCTTTTAAACAAATAAGTAATGCAGAAGCAAAATTTTTAAACAACAAAGCCATCAATTTTCAAGAACAATCTATCTCATTTGATGCTGAAGAAGGTGAATACAAAGTAGACATCGACATGAACGATGACTACGACTTTAGTTTTTATGATCCTGATTTTGCATTTGTTCAATTTAGATCAAATATGGTTTTAAGATGGGAATACATTCCTGGTTCTGAACTATTCTTTGTATGGTCACAAGGAACTACTGGCTTTGGTGATTCCAATGAAAGATTAGGTCGTACTTTAAACACACAACTTTTAGATCGAAAAATGGAGAACATATTCTTAATAAAAGCAACTTACAGATTAGTACTTTAATCTAGCCCAATTATTAGAATAATAAAATGCAACTCTAGAAAAAATATTTTGTATTTATTCATGGTCTTATTTATTAAAACTCACTTAGGATGTTAAAACTTGAAATGACTTTATACAATTCTTGCCTAGCAAAAAAAATTCGGCCCATCTTAATTGGTCTCATATTCTTATCATCCACAAACCTAATCCTTGCTCAATCTGAGACAATTGATTTAAAATTAATAGAGAATGTATCAAGTTTGTCAATGGTTAACTTTATAAATGAGCAACCAATAATTGATGGATTATTAGATCCACATTTAGAAGATTTAAAAGCAAACACATTTAACTTCATTTGGCAATTTGATAATCCAAAAACGGATACCGCTTTGGTTACTTACAGAATGGCTTATACTCCTTCTCATTTGTATGTCTATTTAGAAACTGATGTCGATAGTATTAGTTATCATAGGCGCGGTAATCTTTGGGGGGATGGTTATAAAATATTGCTCGGTATTCCTCAAAAAGATTCTTTGACCAATGAATATTACGAACTTTTTTTTTCACCGACACAAGAAAAAGAATATGAGTGGGGACGACAAGGAATCATGAGTTATAACATTGATCAAGCAGCTAAAAAGTTATCCCGGGATACGAAATCACAGGAAAAAGCACAAAAGAACATTTCAGGATTCGAAGCCTTAATCGCTTGGGAAGATATAAAACCTTATCATCCTTGGTTTATGGATAAGATGGGATTTAATATATATTTTGCTAAAGGCATTGAACATGAAGAGCATGGTTACATTACTAATGGATATTCCATTGTTGAAGATGAAGGTATTTGGGATGAAGAAATTCAGAAAAGAAACTACAAACCGATTTTTTTTAATAAACCTAATGCTCTTAAAGAACAAATAATTTTAGCTCAAGCAAGGAGAAAAAATCTTAGCATTGGTAATCCTATAGAAGTAATGATCGCATCAATAGGTGAAAAGAATGCCAATGAAGTTCTGGAGATGCAGTTGCTCGATTTAAACGCTAGACTTATTGCTTCTAAAAAATTTACAATCCAAATTAATGATCATTTAGAAAAGAATACTATTCAAATGGACATCGGAAAAATGAGTGCAGGTAAGTACATTTTGAATGTGCAAAGTACAAATGATACCATAACGAATGATCTAATCGTCATTTTACCAACTATTGATTTTCAAAAAATAAAGAAAACAATCGAATCAAACAATAAAGGACTCTCTAAAGGAGCATTGAATACTTTACAATTCGAATTAAATCAAATTTCGGACAAGGTAAATGAATTAAAAGTTTATGAAACTGGTGAAGGAATTGTACAAGATTGGGATTCTTTTCAAGAGAAATACTCCCTAATGTTAGAAGGCATTGATCCGTATGAAAAATTAAGCGAACCTTATCGAAGAGCATTTTATTCCAAATACGATGCTACTTATCAGCCTTATTCCATAAAGTTACCAATTAATTATGATCCTAAAAAATCGTACCCTCTTTTGGTTTTTTTACATGGAAGTGGAAGAGATGAAATAGGCTTATTAAATAGACCGAGAAGTGGGGGTAACTTTATCGAGATAGCTCCTTTGGCTCGAGATATTTATCGAGCATATGCAGAAGACTATTCACAAAAGGATATAATTGAAGCCATTGATGATGTCTCTACTTACTTTTCTGTTGACAGGGACAATATCATTATTGGTGGTTTTTCTATGGGGGGTTATGGCGCTCTTAGAACTTATTATGAAAACCCTTCTTTGTATAAAGGAGTTGCTATATGTGCAGGCCACCCCAATTTAGCAAATGAATGGTTAGATGGAGAACATCCAAATTTTTTAGAGCAAAAATTTTTAAGTTCATTTTCTGAAGTTCCTATATTTATTTATCATGGTAAAAAAGATCCTGCTATCGATGTAAAATTGATTGAAGAAATGAGTATTGAACTTAAAAAAGCAGGTGCTGTAGTCACAAAAAGTATTGTAGAAGAAAAGGGACATGAATATCCCGACGACTACACAAATCAACTTTATTTCGACTGGTTAAATTCCTTAATAAAATAAGAAATTCTCTCCTATTATCATTCTGAAATCTTCTGCTTGCTTATTGGAAATTTAATTTAGTGACCAATTTTTGATTGAAAAATTTTCAAAAGTATTCGAATTCTAAAAAGAAAGGATGCTAAATTGTTATTGAATTTATTATCAATAATCTTAATATTAGAAAGAATTCGAGACAAATGAGAATATAACACCCTGTTTAAAATAGTCACAATTCTGCTTTTGGTACTAATTTAGGAGAAGTAAGAATGATTTAGATAAAAATATTTCTTGCTCAATTACATCATATTTTATAAGGTCTTGAAAAATTATTGGGATTAATATATAATTTATACCTGTCACAATATTGAACAATAAGAAGATTTAAAGGTAGTAGAATGTAGTTTTTTGGTAAAAAATAGTCCCATGTTTATTCCCAAATTACTTCGAACACTACTTATTATCCTAATTTCAAGCTCAATTCTAGAAGCTCAAGTTGGTATTGGTACGAAAGCACCTAAAGGAGCCTTAGAGATCAATTCCGTGAGAGGTGGATTGACTTTGCCGAGATTAACAAGCGAGCAACGTGATGCATTAGATTCAACTGGAAGAGTTCAAGGAACCATCATTTACAACCTAGATGGAGATTGTATTGAAAGGTTTGATGGATTCAATTGGAGAAAAGTTTCTGATGTAAATTGGACCTCTATTCAAAATATACCAGCTGGGATTCTTGACGGAGATGACGTGAATGATGCAGATGCTGATCCACAAAATGAATTAACAGTCGGTTTTGCATACGATCAAAATACAAATCAACTTTTTTTGTTAAATGCAGATGGCAGTCAAGTAGAAATGCCAACAGAAGATATAATCCAAGCTATAAATGCTAGCGGAGGTATCCAAACTTCTTGGGGAACTTTAGCAGGAATTCCTGCAGACTTAGCAGATGGTGATGATGTAAATGATGCAGATGCAGATCCATTAAATGAAATTCAAGATTTACAACTTAATGGGAACATTCTAAGCATAACAAATAGTAATTCTGCAACTGCTATAGATTTAGGCCAAATAGGAAGTGACGATCAACAAATGTCCTTTGACTCAAATACGAATATATTAAGTTTGGAAAATGGCGGTTCTATCAATTTGAATCAACTTGCTGCTACTGGATCTGATAATCAAATGTTGAGCTTTGATCCTTTCACAGGTATTTTAAATTTACAAAATGGTGGCAGTGTAGATCTTAGTGCACTAATGAGCGACCAAGACAGCAATCCAACAAATGAAATCCAGGATATAACAACGAATGGAAGCCCAGGAAATGTAGCTATTAGTAGTGGTACAACTCTTAATCTTAATGTAAATGACGCAGATGCGAATCCATTAAATGAGATTCAAGATTTGAACATTACAGGGAATGTCTTAAGCATAACAAACAATGCAGGAGCAACGAGCATAGATTTGAGTCCTTACATTGATAACACCGATGCTCAAAGTCTCTCTTTTGATCCAATCACTCAAATCTTAACGCTATCAAATGGTGGCATCGTTGATTTAAGCACATTAAACAATAATGGATCTGATGATCAAGCGATCACCTTTGATGCTAGCACTGGAATCTTAAGTTTAGAAAATGGTGGTACTGTTAACTTGTCTAGCCTATTAAACGATGCAGATTCAGATGCTACCAATGAGATTCAAGACATCTCTACCGATGGTACTTCTGGTAACATCACTTTATCTGATGGATCAACTTTAAACCTTAATGTCGACGATGCCGATTCAGATGTGACTAATGAAATTCAAGACATCTCTACTGATGGAACTTCTGGTAACATCACTTTATCTGATGGATCAACTTTAAACTTAAATGTCGATGATGCTGATTCGGATGCTAGCAATGAAATACAAGATTTAAATTTAAATGGTAATATTTTAAGCATCACTAATAATAATGGAGCTACTAACATTGACCTTACTCCTTACATTGATAACACTGATGCTCAAAGTCTTTCTTACGATCCTAACACTCAAATCTTAACGCTATCAAATGGTGGTACTGTTGATTTGAGCACATTAAACAATAATGGATCTGATGATCAAGCGATCACCTTTGATGCTAGCACTGGAATCTTAAGTTTAGAAAATGGTGGTACTGTTAATTTGTCTAGC
>CALDYJ010000196.1 GCA_937941095.1 uncultured Saprospiraceae bacterium
CACTTTTTAAGAGACGTCCAGACAATTCGTAAAGCTTGTAAGCCTTAACTTTTTTATTACTCAGCCATAGTTCATCGTGAAAAGGATTTGGGTAAATTATGCAGTTTTCTTCTTTTTCATCAATAGTAGCTACTTCATTAACCAAATCACAAGATTCAAAAAACGATAATATTGTTTTATTAAAATCAGAAAAAGAACCATGATCAGCATTAGCGGCATTCAATTGATCCAATACATCTTTTTGAGCGCCTTGGCTTAAATTAAATTCTTCTATAAATTCATCAAAAGGAAAGTCTTGATTAATATTTGCTACAGTTAAGTAAGCTTCATCATCCAAGAAGCCATTTGCCTCCAATTTTTCGAATATGCTTATTGAAAGTGCATTGTTTATGTTATTTGTTGATCTTGTAAAACGCAGGGGATACAAAGGAGATCTTTCATGCCAATGCCATTCTGTACAAATGTCTTGCTCCAATAGAATGCTGTAATTTGCCAAAGCTTTTAAAGAATCAGCGCTTGGATTATTGTCATTGATGGCCTGCAACCAGATGATTGGTTTAAGATTTTTATGATTTTGAAAAACAGCGCTTTGACCATTGCCAGTCATGTGAGCAGAAGCTTTGTAAGCAAGAGCGGCAGCACAGAAATCTGAAAAATTAGCACCATTTGAACCGCCTATCAGAAAGACTTCTGCCCCTTCTAAACCGAACTTCTCTTTTACCTGTGCTACGCTTAATGAAACATTTAATAGGTCTATGTTACTTTCAATGTCAGGTTTTGAAAGATCTATTTGCCAACGGATTTGACCGTCTCCGTTTTGATCCCCCATATCCGTTTCATTGGAAGAGATGGAAAAAACATTGTATCCATTTTGAAGAAAGTCTTTTACAAGAATTTGTCTCTCATATCTTTTAAACCAAGATTCTGCATTCCCACCAGTGCCATGAAAAAGCATAACGATTTTGTTTTTAGATTGGACTTCAGGAACAGCATGAAATATTGTCTTGCTTGTTTCAAAAAATACCCCATCGTTATTCCTTTCTCCAAATTGCAGGTACTGATCACTACTTACTTTAGCATCAATAAGTGCTTCAAAGTTTGCGATCAGTTCAAAATTACTTGCATTTTCTTCATTTGGGATATTTAGCGTGGTATGCCATTCACTTTTATTGGCAAGAAAATCAGCGCCAGATCCTGACCATGAAACAAAGACTTCCAATGCAAACGGTTTTTTTGCCCATACATGCACAGCTTTTCCTTTTAGGTAGGTACCAGCGCCATGACCATTGTCAATGCTAAGAGTAAAATCTTGTGCGAACAGCATTAAAGAAAAACAAATCATTTGAACCGTGAAAAGTACTTTTTTCATTTTCATTTTCGTTTGTGCTAACATGATTCAATAAAGCTACTAAATTGCTTAGAATCCAATCTTTTTTCGTTGATTAATTTCTTTTATAGATTTGCTAAAGCCAATGGATCCACATTTAATTTTCAATCTTTTTAACCAGACACTTTAACTCAAACAAAGGAGACTGAGGCACCAAGCTTACAAGCATTAGAAACCTTTTTCCTTTATTTCAAAAAGCGTAGCTTTGGCTGCGCGCCCTTTTTATTTCATAAAAAGTAATTTTATACGAGCCTTAAGCCCTCAGAGGCTTTTATTGGAAATGCTTTTAACGTTAAGCCAAATTTAGATTTAAATGTTACACTAATTTTTTGAGTAAAAACTTTAAAATCTTTTTTAGCTAAATAAGAAATTACGCATCCGCCAAACCCTCCTCCCATCATTCTTCCACCATAATTTTCTTTCATTAATGCCGATTGAACGTAATCTAATTCTTCGCAAGAAACTTCATACCTTTTAGAAAGACTTTCATGCGAATCATTCAACAGATGAAGAATCAAGTTTATGTCATTTTTTTTAAAAGCTACAAGCATCTTCTTTACCCTTTCATTTTCACTTATATAATGAGTGATTCTTTGCTTAAGCTTTGAGTCTTCGAGGGATGTTAGATCTGAATCTTTTAGTTGTCTGAATGTCAAAGCTTTTCCTTTCTTTTCTTGTATGATGGTCAAAGCTTCGTCGCATTCTTTTCTTCTCTTGTTGTATTCAGTATCTGCTAAATTGTGTTCTACACCTGTATTAAATAAAACCCATTGATGCTTTTCATTTTGTGGCATTGCCACCTTTTCTATGTGACGATTTTCACAATCTATAAACAAGCAAGCCTCTTTTTCTCCATGTACGATTGCGTGTTGATCCATCATCCCTCCTTGTACACCAGTTCCATTCTCCGCCAAGGAAGCAAAAAGAACGATCTGCTCCTTAGTCAAACCAAAATCAAACAAAGCATCCAAGGTTTTAATGAAACCACAACTCAAAGCTGAAGAAGAAGAAACGCCTGCTCCAATGGGTAGATTACCTCCAAAAAGCAAGTTAAATCCTTTACTTACAAATCCTTTAGCATTCAAAACTTCCAAAGCATTGGTCAAGTACCTCATCCAAGGATACGAAGGCCCGATTAAAGCTTTTTCAAAAGAAACAGCCTCATCCAGATCAAAAGCAATGATCTTCGTTTTTTTTGATATTGATTTATTAGCCAAGAAAGTAATGCCTCTATCGATGGCAAAGGGTAAGACAAAACCACCATTGTAATCAGTATGTTCTCCAATTACATTTGCTCGTCCTGGGGAAAATATTTCTACTAATTGTGGTCCTTGAAAAGCATCTAAGAAAAATCTGTGTAGAGAAGAGGAGTTCATTTTTCAATTTGAATTCGTATAAAAAAATATCAGTGCCAAGATGAATTCATGACACTGATATTTTAATTAAATCAACAATATTTAAACGTTATACCTTTGGTTTTGATTTAGATGAATTTGTTGGACTTGGGTATTCATCTTTAACGTTTGCTCTTATCCAAACCAAACAGTCTGCGAAAGTCGTGTATAAATTTTTCTCTGGAACCAAATCAGGAATAATGTCTATCCGCTCAAGCATGTATTTGGGTTGTTCCATTAAACCAACAAAAATGACATTCTTTCCGCTTTGCGTTAAATCGACCAAGATGTCTTCCATGGCGTAAAGCCCACTTTGATCCATGTAAGCCATTCTATCCATTCTTATAACAATGGTCGATGCTGTATCTGGTATTTGGGAAGCTAATCTTTGGAAATCACTTGTGGAACCAAAAAACAATGGTCCTTTGATGTGCTTGATAAATACTTCTTCTTTTAGTTCAACAGGAAAATCACTTTCATCTCCCCATGATTCTTCATTCAGTGAGGTAACTCCAGAACGTTCTGCAGTCAAATCTCCAATTTTCTTCATGAACATCAAAGATGCTATTATCAGACCGACACCAACCGCATAAACGAGATTCCAAAGTGAAGAAAGCACTAATACAATCAACATGATTGCCACCTCTGGTTTAGGCATGTATGGAATGGCTTTTAATCCTTTATAATCCATTACTCCTATCCCTACGGTAATCAATATTCCAGCTAATACTGCTGCTGGAATTTTTGAGGCTATTGGTCCTATTCCAACTAAAATTATAAGCAATAATACACCTGCAATCATCCCTGAAAGTTTGGTCTTACCACCTGAATTTATATTGACTACCGTTCTGATGGTCGCGCCAGCACCTGGTATCCCACCAAAGATTGAAGCGATAGAATTACCAATCCCTTGGCCAATTAATTCCTTATTAGGCTTATGTTTTGTTTTGGTCATATTATCAGCTACTACAGAAGTCAACAAACTATCGATTGCTCCTAAAAGAGCCAACAATAAGGCTGTAAACAAATACGGAGTAATTGCTGAAAAACTAAAGGCAGTAAAAATTTCTAAGTTTGGTACTGGTAAACCTTCTGGAATTTTTTCAATTGGCTCATAGTCTAAACCAAAACCAACTGCAACAGCAGTGACTACGATTAAAGCGACTAAAGTACTAGGGACTGCTTTAGTGATCCTTTTAAAACCATAGATGATAAATATAGTCGCAAAGGCCAGCAATACTTCAAGCCATTTGATGTTTTTGATGGCTCTAGGCAAAACTTTAATGGTGCCTATAATGCCAGAGGCTTCTTTACCTGCAAGCGTAGAACATTCTTTGGTTATTTGCTCCGGTGTGATACTACTTGCCCTAGCAATTGTTTCTTTAAAGTCTTCTAAAACCAAAATACCTTCGCCAGCCTCTTCCTTTAAAATATTTTCTAAAATAATCTCTTCCGCTTGGGGCTTAAATTCATTTACGTATTCTGCGTCCTTCTTCGGGTAATAACCCAAGGTAGGATTGATTTGAGAAAACAAGATTATGACCCCAATGGCTGTCATAAAACCAGAGACCACAGGATAAGGAATGTATTTAATGTATTTCCCTAAGCCAAGTATTCCCAAGCCAATCTGCATAATTCCAGCTAAAAGAAAAACGGTTAAAATGGCCGGTAATGCTTTTGCTACTTCACCATCAAATGAAGCAACCATTCCTGCAATCACTACCATACTCAAAGCGGTCATGGGAGCTGTAGGTCCAGAAATTTGTGTGTTTGTACCTCCAAATAAGGCAGCAAAAAAACTGATGAAGATGGCTCCATAAAGTCCGGCACTCGGACCCAAACCAGAGCTCACGCCGAATGCTAATGCTAGTGGTAAGGCTACGATACCTGCAGTTATACCACCAAATAAGTCACCTTTAAAGTGACTGAAATCAAATCCTAAAGTATTTTTCATTAATGTAAATTATATGAATCAATCGCACATAAATGTGCATTAAAACTTTTTAAATCAAACCTTGGCAAAAATGCCCTGAAATTAGCTGATCAGTTCTGGTGGTGGAGTACTCATTTGAGGATGAGCTTCAGAATAATGAAAAAAGGAGTGTTCTATGTTTATATTTGTTTTTGAAAGGCATTTTGTCAAAGAAAAAATCTCTTGAAAACACTTATCATCTACTTCTTTCTCTGATTTTTCAGATTTTTCTTCTTCCGCATCTCCAAAATTACCACAAACCATTTCTATGAACGGAGAATCTGAGCTTATTAAGACGTCATATAGCGCAACACCATAGGCAAAAACATGGCCTATTAATAAGAAAATTAAGGTGTATTTAGCTAGTGTAGGGTTCATCTTTATGATCAAACATTAAAGGTTTGAATAAGTTTAATATAATGCAAATTTAATATTTCTTACGAATAGTTAATTTGGAATTAACTTTACTATTCTCCCAGGCTCTTCTACACCGATATAAAGGTAGCCATCCTGCCCCATTTCTATAGCCCTTATTCTTCCTAAGCCTTCTAATATTTTTTCTTCAGAAACTTTCTGCCCTTCTTTTACCTTTACTTTACTGACATAATTAAAGCGGAGGGATCCTGTTAACAAATCTCCTTCCCAGGCCTTGTATACAGCTCCTTCAACAATGGCCATCCCACTTGGAGCGATGCTAGGTATCCAATAGACTACTGGGTGTTCAAGGCCTTCTTTTTCAGTGAGTTCAGTAAAGGTAGTCCCGTTGTAATTTATGCCATAAGAAACTGTAGGCCAGCCATAATTTACACCAGGCTTGATTAGGTTTTGTTCATCACCTCCAC
>CALDYJ010000197.1 GCA_937941095.1 uncultured Saprospiraceae bacterium
GTAGAAGGAGGAACACTT
The DNA here is from genome assembly GCA_937941095.1 of uncultured Saprospiraceae bacterium. Taxonomy (GTDB): domain Bacteria; phylum Bacteroidota; class Bacteroidia; order Chitinophagales; family Saprospiraceae; genus JALZVN01. Next base: position 19 of record CALDYJ010000197.1, read on the forward strand.
CCTTATACATATGAGTGGAGTAATGGTGATACTACGGAAGACTTAACAGGAGTCCCTGCAGGAGATTATTCTGTTACAGTATTAGATGCTAATGGTTGTGAATTATTTAGTGAAACGTTTACCGTAGATATGGTAAACAGTACTTTAGATCCAGGATTGGATGAATTCATAAACATATATCCAAATCCAAATAATGGTCAATTCCAAGTTTCATTAAACTTCGAAAATCAAAAGGCAATAGAAATTAGTTTGTTCGATGTTGTTGGAAGAGAAATAATCCCTTCAATTAAATTGGATGCTCAATCAACAGATGAAGTAATTAATATTAAAGACCCAGTTGATGGAGTTTATGTGCTTAAGATTAGAGTTGATGATTCTGTCATTACAAAGAAAATAGTAGTTAATTAATTTAATAATTAATTTGGATTTTAGGAGGCGGTGCTTATTATAAGTATCGCCTCTTTTTAATTTAAGAATACCCTTTGCTTAATAAAGCAAAGGGCTTCTAATAAATCCAAAAACTTTAATGAAAAAACTATCCTAAATTACTGGATCAACACACACACACACTTAAAATTCTATTCTATAATTGAAAAAGGGAAACAATCCTGTTTGCGTTATTTTTTCTAAACAGTTACAATCATCATTGTAAAACTGACCATATAAATTTTCATTGTTGCTTACATTCTGTATGTCCAACATAATGCTATGTGTACTTCCTTTTAAATTGATTTTGTAGCTTATCCCAATATCAAATCTTAGATAATTCCCAGCTTTGGCTTCAAAAGCTCTTTCATGGATACTTACTTGATCATCTTCTCGAAGAGAAGCTTCAAAATCAATAGGAGTATACCTGTTACCTCCCGAGGTTACAAATTTTGCATTTAGCCCTAAAGTCTTATTATCTTTTTTACCAATTGGAAATTCTTTGCCACCTACTACATTTAATTGATAGCCGGAATTCCATCTTGTATTATACCACTTTTTATCAGCTGGAGAATACTTGGAATCAAAAAGAGAACCTGTTATCATGTAGTAATGATTATTTGCAAAAAATTTCTCGATAGTTAAATCAACACCATAATTTCTTCCCCTACCGATACTGCTTAATGTATCATGTACCACATAATCCCAAGCATCTTCTGCTACCAATAAATTGTACTTTGTCTCCGTATTATTTTCAGTAGGCACATCATATAAATGTTGATAATATGCTTCAGCTTTAATTCTTACATTGTCCATTGGCGAAATGTCATATCCTATAACCATTTGAGCAGATTTGTTAAGTTCTAAATTTTTGGAATTAACAATAGGTGTACCATCTGGTAATTCACCTTCACCCATATACAGGATTAAATGTTCTAGTTTAGAATGTAAACCAACAGCTGCAGAAATACTTTGATTTTTCTTAAAATCCCATTTTAGACCAAGTCTTGGTTCAATAGCGTAATTATTGTTCAAAGTAAAATGGCTATAATGGAATCCACCATTTAAGGTCAGATTAGTGGGTGTTCTGTGCTGCCACTGTGCATAGCCTTCTAAGAAAGCAGAATTTCCACTTTTATCAAAAAATGTTACTAATTCATCATTTTGTTCCTCGTCTCTTTCAGAACCTTTAAAAGAAAAATCCAATTGGCTAAGAATAAGTCCTGCTCTCAAAGTATTTCTTGCATTAAATTTCTTGTTGTATTGACTACTAATTCTTAAAGCATTGTCACTTGCTTCATCAGAGTAATCTACAACTTCTTTGTAATTGTCAGAAGGATCAAGGAATCTTTCATCGTCTATTTGATAGTATCCAGAAGCAGAGATTTGCGTTTTTATGTAGCTGTTCTCTGATAATAAGTAATTATGCGACAAGCCAAGGATATACCTTCTTTCAGATTCGATAAAATTGTAGCGATCATCATCATCTTCCCATTTTGTTGAATCTGCCACAGCTACTCCACTTACTACATTATACCCCCCAATGCCAAACAAACCAAAGACGCCTGCCTTTTCAGTAGGCATGTTTAATTTAAAACTTACATCTTGGTATGCTGGTAGAATATCACCGGCAGGGTTTAATCCAATTGCTTCCAAGGCTGCCAAAGTCGAGTACCTGTAATTTACCAAATAAGAACCTTTTCCACCTTTTTTAAATGGCCCCTCAGCTGCAAGTTCTAAACCAAGCGCACCCAGCATGAATGAGTATTCACGCTTTTCATTGTTTCCATTCCTCATCTTCAAATCAAAAACACCAGAAACAGCATTACCATATTCTGCTGGGAAAGCGCCTGTATAAAAATCAGAATTACTCAATGTACTGCTACTAAGCATACTTATAGCTCCACCACCTCCTCCTAAACCACCAAAGTGATTCGGACTTGGTATTTCAATCCCCTCTAACCTCCAAAGTAAACCTTTCGGTGAGTTTCCTCTGATAACAATTTGATTAAATAAGTCATCTGTTGCACCGACAGAGACTCCTGCATAATTCATAGCCATTCTAGCTGGGTCAAAAGATGCGGCAGCATACCTTGAAGACTCTTCGACAGAAAATGTCCTCGCACTAACGCTTGCCATCTCGTTGATTGGCTTGGTTTTATCTACCGTTGCTTTCACCACAACTTCCTCTAAACTTTCAACGGATTCTAAAAGCTCAAGATTTAAAACCAATTCTTTACCACTCGTCAATAATATTTGTGAAACGTATTGAGTTTCGTAACCTAAATATGAAATCTCTATTTGATGCCTGCCAATAGGCACATCGTCAATTCTGAAATATCCATCTGCATCTGTTGTAGTTCCCATCAAGGGTTGAACAGATCCTATGATAACATTTGCTCCGATGAGCGGAATCTGAGCATCTTTATCTAATACTGTTCCTTTGATGGTTTGTGTATGAATGGGTGCATCTTGACCGTAAAAATTACTGGACATGAAGTTTAAAATTAAAATAAGGCCTATTTGAATAACTTTTTTCATAATGAGCGTGTTTTTAAAGGACAAAGCTCCGCCAGGAACATTAATGTCCATATGCTGATTTTTAATAAATTTTGATTAATTGTTATCTCTTGTACATGTTTAAGTACAAGAGAGAATTTGATTAGTTGCAATCAGAGACTTGACCATCTCCGTTTATGTTTTGATTTACAATTGGGTTCCCAAGATAGCATACATTTCCATCGCCATTTATAGTGATATCTAGGGTTTCAGAAGCCTTGACTTCACAATCACCTTGGCCGTTTATTCTTATCTCACAGTCTTTAGCGTCAAGATCAAAACCTTTAACATCACCATCGCCATCAATGCTAATGGTGAAATTGTCTGCTTTTCCAGAAATATGATCTAAATCTCCATTTCCACTTACCTTGAATAAAAAAGAGTTTAATGTTCCTAAAGACAATTCTACGTTTGCGGCTCCAGAGATATCAACAACTAAATTTTCATTATGAAGATTATAAATGCCCTCAGTTTTTATATTAGCTTTTCCATTGACTCCTAAAAAGTGTAAATTTGGAATCGTTGCTTGTAGATCTATATCGGTAAAATTGTTAATGCAGCCTTCTATTCCCATTTTGAAAACGCCGTTTTCTAATTTTGAATCCGCTTCTATGGCATCAATAATGTTTGCATCGCTTGTGAAAGTAAGTTTCAATTCTTTTCCATTGCTAAGAACAACATCAACCTCTGGAGAGATTTCAATCCCTGTAAAATCACCAGGAAGCTCAATGCTTCTGGTAGTTATATTTCCATCACCACTTATGCAATCTGCAAAAAATTCTGTTTCGCAACTTGAAAACATCAAGAAGGTTGAAACACTTATAAGGACTAAAATTTTTTCTTTAATTGTATTCATAATAATTACTTTTAGAATTAGGTGCAATCAAGTTTGGTTTCGTTGCATCTACAATGTGCCACCGAAAATAAAAGTTGATTTAAGACCTACATTGATGTAATTAGCTTTTTCTAATCCTAGAGGAATAAATGTTTTTTCTGTATAAACCGCCAACCGATAACTAAACATAGAGCCTAGATCTTTTTCAAAACCGAGATCTACATTTAAGCTGCCAAAGTATCCAAAAAACCGCTTAGGACTTACTTCTATCCTTGGAGGATTTGGAAGAGGAGTTGTGCTTGCAAATTCATAGTCAAAAGTTTGAGGCAGATAAAATTGCCATGCTAATGAGGGATGGACAAATAACCTGAATTTTGGATTAAGCTCTTTTTTGATCACCAGACCTAAATGAAAATCAAAGTAAGAGTTTCTTACTTCCACTTCACGAATGTTTTCATTAGGTAATGGCAGAGGTAGGTTACTGAGATCAGCGTCACTAGGATTTTTGATGTGATACTGTAAGTAATTGTAATTCGCACTTGAAGCTATGGAAAGAGAAGGGTTTATCTGATATTCAAGGTTTATTCCGGCTTTCCCATTTGGGATAGCCTCAAATTTTTCATTTACATGTGTAAAGAAAGTTGCAATAGTTAAACCGAATAAAAACCTTCCACTTTTATCAATTGTTGGTATTCTTTGTAAATTTAAATCGGGTAATTTAAAAGGTTTTAAAAAGGAAAGAAGACCAGATTTTTTTGAAGTTAATAAACTAACGTCATTAACTTTTATTCCTAAAGACTCATCATTTTTGAAAACAACTTTATTCTTTTCTATTTGTGGGATTTCAAATATTTCTTGCTTTGGACGACTTTCCTCATTTTCGCTTTCACTCAAATTTCCTTGCTTGTCAAAAGACGAAACTCCTTGGGAACCAATTTTATTTTGATTCTTGTTCAAGCTATTAAAAGGAAACTTTTTTTGTTTAGGCTGCCTATCATCAGTTTTACTTTTTTCTAAACTAGATCTATCAAAAGATGTAATAAAACTGTTGCTTGGAGGAATTGGATATGATTTAGCTGCAGACTTTGTTAAAGAAGTTTGAATCTGATTTAGATTACTTGGAAGTTTATTTTCTGGAGTCTTTATTTTATTTTTAAGAGCCAATAATTCTTCTTCTAAAGCCTTCACTTTTAGTTGACTTAGGACTAAGTCATCATTTAGGTTTGTTGAATTTTCTTTATTTGTTTTGTTTGCTTGATCTTTTTGTATAATAAAGTGTTTTTGCTCGGTACTAAGTTTGCTTTTACTATACCAATAAACATTTCCGCAAAAAAGGCCACTTATTAATAAGGGAATAAATATAAATTTCCAGTTTAAGTATTTTTTGTAAAATGGTTCATTAGCATCTAGTTGATCATTTATTTCATCCCATAAATTGTCAGAAGGAGATTCGTTGAAACCATCCATTGCTTTACGCAAAAACTCCTCCATGTTCTTATTTTGCTCTTCCATCTTTATTCAATTAGGGATTTATTTAACATTACTTGGAGTTTCTTTCTTGCTCTTAAAAAATGAGACCTCACTGTAGATTCTTTAAGTTCTAATTGCTTTGCAATTTCATTAAATTTATATCCATCCATCACTCTTAGGTTAAAAATTGTTTGGTTTATAAGTGGCAATTGTTGGATCAAATACAAAACCGCATTGGCTCTATCTTTTTCTAAATTAGGATGTTTAATTTCTATTGCATCTGCAATTGAATCTAAGTCTATTTCTGTACTTAGCTTATTTTTATTTGATCGAATGTGCATTAGACAGCAATTGACCATGACCCTTCTCATCCATCCTTCTATAGAACCTTGTCCTTTAAACTTCGCTATATCTTTAAAAATTTTAATAAAACCCTCTTGTAATTGGTCTTCTGCATCTTCTTTAGTCTTAGAATAAAGTCTGCAAACACCATAAAATTTTACCTTATAGAGCTCAAAAAGCTTCTTTTGAGCCATTCTATCGCCTTTTTGGAGGCTTTTTAGAAACTTTTTATTGATGTGCTTTTCTAAGGACATTATTAGTTAGGTGCAATTTTAGAGCTGTTTGTTGCAATTCAGTCAAAATATTCTACGATTCGGTATAGAAGACTTTTATAATATGGGTTCTCTCCCCATATTTGAATCATAATTTAAATAAAAAACCTCATGTTAAAACAAGTTATTTTATTCATTCTTATTTCGCTCCATCTCAATATTTTTTCTCAAACTATTGTAAAAGGGACAATAATTGATGATTTAGGAGACGCTGTGATTGGTGCAAACGTATTGATAAAAGATTCTTACGATGGCACATCAACAGATTTAGATGGTAATTTTAATTTTAAGACCTATGAAACTGGAGAACAAATTCTTCAAGTTACTTACTTAGGCTTTAAGGACTTTGAAACTTCCATTAATATTGATGGTACAGAGATAGCTTTAAATATAGCATTAAAACCTTCAGCTGCTTTATTAAAAGAAGTAGTCATTACGGCAGGTGCATTTGAGGCCAGTGATGAAAAGAAAGGTGTGGTATTGAGTTCTTTAGACATTGTTACGACTGCAGGAGCAGCAGCTGATATTGCAGGTGCACTTAATACCCTTCCAGGAACTCAAAGAGTTGGTGAAACTGGTCAATTATTTGTAAGAGGAGGGGCAGCCTACGAAACAAAAACATTCATCGACGGGATGAGGGTACAAAATCCTTATAATTCAACTGTTCCCGATATCCCATCTAGAAACAGATTCTCACCTTTTTTATTCAAAGGAACTATTTTTAGTACGGGTGGCTATTCGGCAGAATATGGTCAAGCTTTATCTTCTGCTTTGGTGCTTAATACTAATGATCTTGCAAAAGAAACAACAACTGGAATCTCCTTGATGACCATTGGACTAGGAGCTTCTCATACCCATGTATGGGAAAATTCATCGCTGGCTATTTCTGGAAACTATCTCAATCTTGGACCTTACATTAATTTGGTACCTCAAAATAGAGATTGGGTGGATCCAGTTCAAGGAACAAGTGGCCAAATCATTTACAGGCAAAAAACTTCTGAAACAGGCATTTTTAAATTACATGCTGATGTGAATAAAACTTGGATGGAGTTTTCTTATGCTGACTATATAAATGTAGGGGAGCGAAACAACTTGTCTTTAAAAAATAACTATTTCTATTTAAACTCAACTTATAGTGACATCTTAAACGATAAATGGAGTTATAGAATAGGAACATCATACTCTGATAACCTAGATAAAATTAACGAATCATTTTCAGTAAATACTGCAGAACAGAATTTCCAAGCAAAAGCTACACTTACCAACTTTACCAATGATAAGTTAAGCATTAGATTTGGAGCCGAATATTTAAGCAATAAATTTGATGAAAATTACAAAGCAAGTGCTCAGGAATTTACAACATTATTGAAAGAAGACTATTTAGCCAGTTTTGTAGAAACTGATGTTTACTTCAGTAGAAAACTTGCTATGAAGGCTGGCTTGAGGCTAGAAAAATCTGGACTAATTGACAAGGTGAGTTTAGCACCTAGATTATCATTAGCCTATAGCATAGGTAAAGGATCTCAATTTTCTTTAGCCTATGGCAAATTTTACCAAACACCAGAAAATGAATTTTTAAGATATTCTACCCAACTTAATAATGAAAGTGCGGATCATTACATTTTAAACTTTCAAAAGATCCATAATGATAGAGTTTTTAGAATAGAAGCTTATTATAAAACTTATGATGAACTTGTAAAGTTTGAAGCAAATGCTCCTTGGGAATTAAATAATAATGGTGATGGATATGCAAGAGGTGTAGACTTCTTTTTTAGAGATCGTAAATCAATTAAATTTGGAGACTATTGGGTGTCCTACTCTTACTTAGATACAGAAAGAGATTACAGAGATTTTCCTAAAGCAGCAACACCATTTTTTGCATCTAGTCATAATGCTTCAGTGGTTTACAAACATTGGGTTCCTAAAATTACTACTAGTATTGGAGTTACCTATTCTTTTGCAAGTGGAAGGCCTTATGACGATCCTAATACGTCAGATTTTCAAAGTGAAAGAACATTGGCATACCAAGATTTAAGTTTCAGTGCTTCCTACTTAACTAACTTATGGAGAAACTTTACCATTTTTTATGTTTCAGTAAGTAATGTGCCTGGATTCAAACAATCTTTTGGATATCGTTTTTCCCCAAACCAAGACATCAATGGTAACTTTCAATCTTTTGAAGTAACTCCTGATGCAAAACGGTTTATCTTCTTAGGAGTTTTTGTAAACATAGGACAAAAATTTGAAGCAAAAAATCAAAAAAAGCCGGACTAGTTCCGGTTCAATAAATAAATATTTTTTTTAACCTAAATTTCAAAATCATTTAAATATAAAATTCATGAAAAATTTAATCTTAGTTTTTGTATTAGCCTTAACAACAAATTTATCATTCGCCCAAAGTGAAAAATACATAGCAGCAATGGAAGCAAATTTAGCAAAAGCAAGCTATCAATCCGACGCTGATGAATTAGTACAAGTAGCAAATGCATTCGAACGAATAGCCGCAGCAGAAAAAACAGAATGGTTGCCATCTTACTATGCAAGTTTAATGTACATGTACGTTGCGCAAAAATCAATGCAAGATGCTGACAAGCTAGACATGGCTGTAGATAAAGCTTGGGAAAACATAGAAAAGACAGAAGCAATTGCTGGTGAGCATGACGAAGTATTAGCATTAAAAGCTTACGTTTACTTTGGTTATATTTGGAAAAATCCAATGATCAACGGAGCGATATATTCTGGAAAAGCTTACAAGTTATTAGATAAAGCAACTGAATTAAATCCGAATAACCCAAGACCATACTACCTTAGAGGTCAAAATACTTTTTATACACCTTCAATGTGGGGTGGTGGTGCTGATAATGCTAAGCCTATGTTGTTAACAGCTCAAGAAAAATTTGATGCTTTTGAAACAGCATCT
>CALDYJ010000198.1 GCA_937941095.1 uncultured Saprospiraceae bacterium
ATCACTAAGATAATCTGTTTGATGAAAATCTCGGAGATTAGCAAGGCTTTATGACAAAACTATCCTTTGCCTCTTGTTTGCCTTCTTAATATGTAGAATATACATTGATTACGCAATTCTAGAGAGCTCTATAAACAACAAATGCCCCATAAAGGAGCATTTGCATTTAGTAACTTGCGGAGGAGGAGGGATTCGAACCCCCGGTACCCGTTAAGGTACGTCGGTTTTCAAGACCGGTGCATTAAACCAGCTCTGCCACTCCTCCGTATAAATTTTCAACCAATAAACTGGCCAAAATTACTTAAAGCTTTAAAAGCGATTGCAAATGTAAGTTTCTCTAATGAAAAAGTAAACAGTTTAAATAAAAATATTATTTATTTACGAAAAATGAGCCTAAGTATCGGATATTATTCTTTACTGATCTCAGCTGACAATAATATAAGCCATTATTGAGGCTTTCAACGTCCAATGTAAGCTGTGATTCCCCTTTTTTTATCGTATTAACTTCAAATTCTTGCCCCATAAGGTTTACAATACTTACTTCATATACATTCTCAATTATTGGAAAATCTATTTTTAGAACATTGGACGCAGGATTAGGACTAATCGTTAAGGATTTAGCTCGCAAAGTGAAGATGCTAACAGGGATTTCTAGCGAAATGCTAACAATACATCCATTGGAATCCATCACAAAAGCTTCATAAACACCAGGCCCTAAATTTTCAAAAATATTACTTTTTTGAAAGTTTACACCGTCTATGCTATAAGTATAGGTCCCGCTACCGCCAGATGCGTTTAAAACTATGAAATCTTCAAATGTCTCGATGTCAAGCAATAATTGATTCGGATGATCACCGAGAGTTATGCTATCTGTTTGAATCAGATTACCAATGGCATCCTGAACAGTAAAAACATAAGATCCTGAGCTTAGCTCGTCAAATTGTGGTTCAGCCTGAAAGGTCTGGCCATCAATACTGTAATAAAATGGAGGGTATCCACCTTGAAGTACATTTACGAGTACTTGACCACTTGCTGACTGTACACAATCTAAATCTTGGATAACAACAACTTCTGCCAGAAAAGTAGCTAGGCTAAGTTCGACTTCAAATTCAAACATACATGAATTAGCATCGAGGATTGAAATTTTATAAAGCGCATTACTGAGCTCGTAAAAACAAGGTTCTTCTTGACTTGGACCACCATTAATTGAATAAACATATGGAGGCACACCACCTTCTACCTTAATTTTTAATAAATTATAAAAGAAATTACTAGACCCTGTAAGTTCTGTTGGCTCTGTTATTGTAAATGTTTGAACCTCACTTGTATTGCCATCACTGTCTTCAACTATTAGATTATATATACCTGCGGCTAAGTTTGCAAAGGAATTAGAACCAGTAAATGTAGCTCCTCCGTTTATACTGTATCTGTAGGGTTCAATTCCACCTGTGGCCATTAAGCTTAAAACAGCAGTTTCATCACCATTGCAAGCTATTTCTTGCATTTGAGTAACTTGTAAATCAAGGACAATGCTTTTGTTTGCCCAGATACCTCCTATGCTTTCTGATCCAGAATTTATCGGATCTAACCACGGTTTTAATTGTCTTTCAGGTAGCTCATCCCCAAGCCATGAATTATAAAATCTGCCATACCAATCACTTTCTTGATTTCCGCAGTCTGCTAATCCACCATGCAATATTCCTACAACTTCTTTGTTTTGATTAAATAATGGTGCGCCTGACGAACCTTCTGCTGTTGAAGAAATATCATAAGCCAGCACTCTAAAATGATCTAAATCTAAATCTTCTTCCACACCAAAATGTCTGGTTATTTGAGGTACATCATTATCAAAGCTTATTCTTTTTTCTTCAGAATAAGCATGATGAATAGTAACTGTATTGCTAGGTTTAAGATTAGAATTATTCCAACCAGCGAAAAAAGCATTTGCTGCAGGATTTACTGCTTCGTCTAATTTGAGCAGCATCATATCTGCTTCTCTATATTCTGCTACTATGCTGGCTCCTTGATTAAAAACATCATACTTTCCATCTCCTTCAAATTCGTTTGAAGAGGCATCAGAACGGCAAAAACTGTTTTGATAGTTCCAATAAACATTGACGGAGGCAACATTCGTTATGTCGATTCCACAATGTCTTGCAGTTAAAAAGTAGGGAGTTCGATCATTACTGGTATTGTTAATTAGGACACCGGTACAAATGCCCGTGCCATCAATAGTGATTAATCCTACAGATTGAATGATGTCCCTGTTTTGATCTATAATTGGTAATTGATCAGCTTCGCCACAGACAACATCTATTAAGCAAGATCTTTCACTCGATGACCTTTCATTGGCTAGATGGATTCCATGATTAATAGCACTTATCCTTAATTTTAGATGATGCCTTTCTTCTTTGGGGAGTTTGATTTGGAGTTTGATTACTCTTTGATCAAAAATAGGTGACCAATATTCATCATTCTTTATTTTTGAGTGGGCATCAAGTTTTAGCAATCTATTGCTAGTCATGTTTAATACCTGCAGAATGGTGTGCTCAGTAAGTCTAATTTCGGAAAAGTAAAAGTTAAGCGAAGTTCCTTCTGTGGAAAAAGTTTTTTCCCACAAAAGGTAATCTTCGTTCTCAGACCAGGTTCCTGAATTTTCAGTTGTAAAATTTACGTGCTGAGTTTCAGCAAACTGAAAGGACTTGGCATTCTCAAAATGGGTTATAATTGGTAGCGAGTTTTCGATACTTTGCGTATTGGACCTTTGTCCAAACATCAATAAACATAATAGAGCAAATGAAAATGTCACAATAAACATTGTGCTTTTCGAGCTTTTCATGCAGTTTGAGTTCTGTTGGTTTCGCAGAATTTGCATCTTGTTATATGGAAAATATCACTATATGTTACGGAGTGTTTGTTAAATGTTTTTAATCATTTTCTTAACACTTTACCTTACTTTACTTAACTTCGGTAGTATTAATTTTTAAAACCAAAATCTGAATAATGCGAAAGCACCTTTTAATACTATTTGTCGGGAGTATATTGTTTTCCTGCAGCAGTGAGTCTAGCAATCAAAATGCTGACAAAATCAAAAGCAAAGAGAAGCAAACTGTAAAGTCAGTCCCAAACAAAGTTACCCTCTTGCCCTTTACACCTTCACCTTCATTTAAGGATGCAAAAATTGAATCCATGGATTTCAAGGATGGGAAATTTGATTTTAAAGTGACCGGTGATTCTTATAAACTAGGTGCACAAACTTCTGACGCAAAACTTAAGATGTGTGCTAATAGTGAAAAGGGACAACACATTCATTTGATTGTCAACAATAAGCCCTATGCAGCAAAATACACAGACAAATTTGAGTATCAATTGCCGGACGGCGATCATAATGTTTTAGCTTTCTTGTCAAGATCTTATCACGAAAGCATAAAGAGCCCAGGAGCAGCTATCATAAAAAAAGTGAGCATAAAAGACAATTCAATAGTCAAGGCAGAAGACACCAAAGAACCTATGCTTTTCTACTCGAGGCCTAAAGGTACTTATGTCGGAAAAGCGAATACTGAAAAAGTAATGCTCGATTTCTATTTAGCAAACATTGAGGATATGAATAAATATCGTGTCAGAGCTGAAATAAATGGAGAAATACATCAATTATCTCAATGGCAGCCTTATTTAATAGAAGGGCTCCCACTAGGCGAAAACACCATAGAATTAACACTTTTAGACGATCAAGGAGCAGTCGTTAAGACAGCAGATACTCCAGTTAAAAGAACATTTACATTAAAAGCTGATCCAGTTGAGTAAATTTATCTAAAACTGTTTACGCTTTATCGAACTTATTATATATTTGCATCGCTTTATTAAGTAAAGCAAATGGTGGTTGTAGCTCAGTTGGTTAGAGCATCGGTTTGTGGTACCGAGGGTCGTGGGTTCGAATCCCATCATCCACCCATTCTTTAGGCAGCAACTTTAAGTTGTTGCCTTTTTTTTCTTACCTATACTATTAAGTACCATACTTGACCATCAATTCTTTATCTTGGCCGTATGAAAATTATTAAATCATTCCTAATCTTTATTGTCTTAACCTTAATCACTCAGGTTGGAGGTTTTGTATTTTTCATTTATGAATTTATTCATCCCAGTTTTTCAAAAAAAATCAAATCTAAAACTCCTAGGGTATTAGCTAAGTTTGGCTTTTTTACGATCCTATATTTAGTATTTAGTTTAATTATTATTCCACCGATCGCATCTTTATGTGGTAGAGTCCCTTTGCCTTTTTTATTCGAAAAGAGCGATTACCTGAAGCCCGCTAATGCCTTTTATGGAATAGCGAACAGACATTATGTAAAACCTGAATTGAAAGAGGAAGTTTTGTTACTCGCTGAAGAATTTTGCACGGACAACAAAGAAGTAAAACAACTGATCTACTTAGATGCTAATTTTCCATTCATAGATGGATTTCCCATGCATCCACATAAAAGCCATAGCGATGGAGAAAAGTTAGATTTATCTTTCATTTATAGAAATAAAAACAAAAAAGTTCTTAACTCAAGCCCTTCAATGAGTGGATATGGTTATGTAGAAGAACCGAAAAAAGGAGAAGAAAATGGCGTGCAGAAATGCGAAGAAGTAAACAAATATTACAGCATGATGTACAAGGTAACCAGTCAAAATAAAGATGCCCAATTTGATAACACATTAAATAAAGCTTTGCTGAGAAAACTCTGCAAAAATTCTCTAATCAACAAAGTGTTTATAGAACCTCACCTAAAAAAACGGCTTAGACTAAATGGAGAATCAAAAATCAAATTTCATGGTTGCCATGCTGTTAGGCACGATGATCACATTCATATTCAAATGTAAAATTGCTTTTGAGAAATTGGGTAGACTTAAAACATGTTTTCTGCCTGAATTCCAGAGAGCCATAAGTGATGATCACCAAATCTTCTTATTGTTTCACAAGCCTAATCAAGTAGACATCACTTTTTGTATTAAGTTGCAAGAAATAAACTCCAGCTACTAAGGAATTCAAATTGCTTAGATAAATGCTAGTACCTAAATTTAAAGCTCCAAATTTACCTTCAGTCACTACATCTTTACCATTCACATCAAATAACTTGATCCCTTCTAAATCTTCATCAAATTTGAGATCAGTCATTATTAATTCATCTGAAAATGGATTTGGATATACACTCAAGAAATCTTCTGCTTTCAAGACATCGTTCGTTCCAACATTACATCTTGTTCTAAAAACAAATGAATCTGTAAATTCTGTACCTTGATTATTACAAAAAGTTTGAACTTGTATTTCATATTCGGTGCACTTCTTTAGATCGAATAAAACTAATTCAGGATCTTCTACAAAATCAGAGAACCATTCTTGCACTAAGGTTTCCTTATACCTGTATTGAAACAATTCTGCGTTATCAACTGCATCCCATGTGATGATGGCAGTAGACAAAGAAACAGATGCTGTATCAAGATCACTTGCTAAGGCAGCACAACCTTCCCCTGGCTCTATGATGGTCAAACAATAATCCTCGGTTTCACCGAAGTCAAATGGAGCTTCACAAGGTTCAGGAGGGCTGTCTCCACCGGAAAAACCAGTCCATTTCATCACAACCCTCATTCTAGTTAATCCTAATAATGCATCGGGAGGAATGACAAAATTTGTCACAAGGGCCTCTTCTGTTGCGGTACCAGGATCATAAATTAATTCATCTTCTTCAAAAGAACCATCTTGATTTGCATCAATCCAAACTTTAAAATATTCAGGAAATTGACCTTGATTAAAACCTGGTTCCAATATGAGTTCATACAATCCCCCTTGGGAAAGTGAAATGCCTAAATCAGTAAATTCTGCATAGCCACTATTATCACCTGATTGATTTTTGATCCCATTAATGCTTATTGATTCAATCCATTCTTGACTAGAATCATCTCCAAAAGTTTGACAGTAAGTATTATCGAGACAGGCACCACAACCGGCAGTTTGAATTTCGTTGATTAGCGACCAATCTGTCTGGATACCAGCGCATATGGTTTGTATTTGATATTCATAATCGGTACAGGCTATTAATCCATCAAAAGCTTGACTATTGGTTGCCGTATTTACAGGGCTTGACCAGTCATTTTCACCTTTCTCACGTAATCTTACATGATAAGCATCTGCTGCTAAAACAGATTTCCAGGTGATGGTGATGGTCTCTTCAGTAGCACTTGCTTCTATTTCGGTGTCAGGTGCTTTACAACAACCATCAGTTTCAAAAATAAAAGTATCCGAATAACCACTTGTTTCTGCATCGCAAATTGCTTCTATTTCTACTTCGTACATCGTACAAGCTTCTAAGCCCGAAAATTGATATGGAGGAACAATATTAAATACTGTATTCCAAATGCTTTCACCTTGCTTTCGCCATTGTAAATTAACAGCTAACGCTGAATTAAAAGCCACCCATTTCAGTTGTGCAGCTGTATCAGTTAAATCATCAACTGAAATGCCGCTCGGCATACTGCAGTCATCACATTCGTCCATTAAAAGAGAAAGTGAATTGAACATATTTAAAACTCCACCGGTTACAGTGATCCCTTGCAAGCTAGTATTTGGCTTAACTCCATCTAATATATATTTTCTAGCAAATAGCGCTGCTTCAGACGGGTTCAATTTAGCGATGTTTCCTAGGTTTGGACAAGGGGCTGCGTACAACAAAGCTATCGTACCTGCAACATGGGGCGTTGCTCCTGATGTTCCTCCAAATCCACCATAATTATCATTTCTAGTTGTGGTAAATGTACCTGCTCCAAATGCACCCAAATCGATTGTTTCCAATCCATATCCTGCTCCATTTACTTTATTTCCTGTATCATCCATGTTTGTCACGCTGATCATGTAGTCAGAGCCACAACCTGTAGGCAAATCTCCTTCTCTGTCTACGTCCACATTATTATTTATGGTAGCACCACAACTCAATATGCCTTCTTCCCCTAAAACATCATAAAATCCACACCACAATTGGCTATCATCTGGATCTCCAAAATCTAAACCCCAACTTGCGTTTGTCGAAACAACAAATGCCCCTTGCGCTCCATTGGTTTCGTTATAGATCCTTCTTTGCGTTAATGCGTA
This sequence comes from uncultured Saprospiraceae bacterium, assembly GCA_937941095.1. Lineage (GTDB taxonomy): Bacteria > Bacteroidota > Bacteroidia > Chitinophagales > Saprospiraceae > JALZVN01. The sequence continues at coordinate 7,127 of CALDYJ010000198.1, forward strand.
ACCATAAGCTTTTAAAACATTAGCTTCATCGGTATTAAAATTGTTTTTTATGATCATTAGTTTGACATCCCAATTTACACCTGCTACACCAATGGCATTGTTTCCTTTTGCGCCAACTATTCCAGCAACTGGAGTACCATGATTTCCTCCATTTATATCATCTAAATCGTTATCATTAGAATGGTTTGAATTGAAACCTAGATAATCATCAACATAGCCATTACCATCATCATCAATCCCGTTATCAGGAATTTCTGTATGGTTTCGCCATAAATTTTCTGCTATATCTTCATGGTCAATGTCTATACCATCATCAATCACTGCAACAACTATGGTATCCCCTTGAGGTGTAAGTCCTCCTGTTGTGATGTCCCAAGCTAAATCAGCATCCAAGTCAGCATCCGCTGTAGAACCGACTCCGCCATTATTGATATATTGCCATTGACTTGAAAATCTTGGGTCATTGGGTTCTGCTCTCAAAGAAACTAATCTATTAAATTGGGCATATTCTACTTCGATGGATTTAAAGATTTCATCAAGCAATTCTTTTTCATCAACTTCAGAAAAATCAAATGATATCAACCACATGTTTTCTCTAGGGATGACTGCTTGTTTTAAATTACAAGAATGAGTAAGATCTTTTGATTGATTCTGAGTTTGTAGAAATTTATCTATTGAAACACTTGGCTTGAGTTTAACAATCAGCTCGCCTTGTTTATGTTTTAAAGATTGAGCATTTATTCCGCCTAAGCCGAATAAAAAAGCGAGTGCCAATGATAAATATAATTTCATGTTTGAAAATTTACGAATTTTTATAAAACTATAAACAATATAACTATGGTCAAAGTATAAAATAGAATAAGCCTGCCAAGAGACAATTGACAAGCTTATTTATAATCCATATCTATGATCTTAGTCAAATAAGCCTTCGTAAGAATTGTCGTCGTTTGTATTTTCTCTTAGTTCTGGTCGAGCTACTGGTTCATTCAAATCCAATTGACTATCGCCGTCTCCCATCAGCATTAAAGTACTTTTTTGCTCCCACTCTTCTAACATTTTCATGCCTTTCTCTTCAAAAATTCCTTCTTGGATATCTATGCTTTCCATGAAGCTTGAGGACATTTCCATAAAACGTTCCATCTCTCCTACCTTGTTAGCAACATCGTCTGCTACTGCTTCCATGGCAGCATCAAACATTGCTCTTTTATCTGGATCACCTGAGATCACACTCATAGCTGATTTCATGGCTGAGTGAGAAGTTCGAATTGCTTTTCTTTCTTGTTCTTTGACTTTTACTTGATCTTTAGTGTCTTCAAGAAGAATTTCTGAATTAGAATACATCTTTGCCAATATCCTATGGATTACCTTCATCTTATCAAAAAGATTCTTGTATTTGGCATTAGATTCTCTCAATCTTGCTGCTTTTCTTGAGGAAAGTGTCAATGCTTTTTGATTGCCTTTTGTTTTAGCTACACTGGCAATCTTCATATTGCTGTCTATTTCTTTAGCATTGGTTTCCATGATGGTTTTAAGCTTTCTCATCTGCCCACGGATGTTACCGATCTGCTTAGACATTTTTCTTAGGTTATCTTCTAAGTCATCTACATAATTCTTTAAAATTCCAATTGGGTCAATGGTAATGAAAAAGCCAGTTAATTTTCTCATCATATTCTTGTATAGGTACCAGACTAGGTTCCTCATTTTTGGATCTAAGACCATAAATAAAATGGAACCCAATACTAAGACTCCTGCGACTATGGCAAGAACATTAGCTAAATTACTAATGATCCAAAAACCTGCTAAGCCTAAACCTGCAAGGATCGCTATTAAGAAAATTAAACCTGTAACTCCTTCTGGCCTTTTCCAGAATGATTTTTTGTTTTCAGCATCTAATGGAGTAAAATCTGCCATGATTATTTTTTATAAATATTGAGAAAAGTTATCCATGTCCTTACGGATAATTTCATGTATACTTTTATAAATTGTTTCGAAACTTATTTTTGTTTTTGCAATCTTATCTTCTTCCAATTGTATGCTCTTATCAGAAGTATCGATTGTCTCTTGAGATTTTAAAATTTGATTTTCTAATTTCTCAATTTCCTTTTTGTAATTGTTGATCATCGCTCTGAGGTTCTCAACTTCCACTCTTTTTCCTTCTACTTTTACCTTAATCTGATTCTGCATTGCATCTTCAAATTCGGATTTCTCCTTGCTTAAGATTTCAAGATAATGCGAAGCTGTTTTGAGTAATTTTTCTTTGGTAAGGCCTACTGTTGAAGCAGTTGCATAAGCAGATTTTATGGCAGTAGCTTTGTCCATGTTCATTTTTTCCAAGGCATCCATGGATTGCTTGAATTCTAAGTAATCAAAGCCTGGCAAATTGCTTCTCTCTAAAACAGAAGTTATAATGTCGAGAAAGTTCTTTCCTTTATCGTCGAGATTATTTTCTATGCGAAAAATACTTTTGAGATCTAATGACATCAAATATGGTTTTGTTATATACAAATATAATAAAGTTTAGTCCTAAATAGCCTTATTATTAGGCAAAAGGACCAGTTTGCTCTACCAAAAATTCCTCGATCTTACTTTCCATCCAACTAAATTCTAATTTATGCTCCGTAAAGCCAACATGACCACCACTTTCAGGGTACTCTACGTTGATGTATTTATGCCTTTTTAGTTGTTCATAATTGATACAAGTATTTGGTATAATTGGATCATTTAGAGCATTCACGATCAACAAGGGAGTTTTGACCAAGTGAAAAAAATTCTTGCAACTTCCTTGTTCATAAAAGTCTTCTACATTAGAAAACCCATTCAAGGGACAACTAAATTCTCGGTCAAATGACTCCCAATTTTGATGATTATCTAGCTGATTTATGTCTAGTTTGTCAGGAAATTGTTTTGATTTTGCAGTAATTTTTTCCTTAAGCATTTTTTTAAACCAATAGTTGTAAATCCAATTGGATTTTTTTTCCACAGCTTTTATGCTGGCTCTCAAATCACAAGGAGCTGAAAATGAAAGGCCTCCTAAAATTTCACTAGGAACATTGTTGCCTTTACATCCGAGGTATTTGCTTAAAATTGACCCGCCCATGCTAAAGCCAATCAAAATGATTTTTTTGTACTTTTTTAGGGAAAGCACATGATTTATAACTGATTCAAAATCAATAATGTCGCCGTGATAATATAAACGAAAATTGCGGTTAAGTTCTTCGCTGCAGGATCTGCAATTCCAAGATAGAATGTCCCAACCTTTATTGGAAAAATGTTTTGCAGGACCAAGTATGTATTGTCTAGTAGAATTTCCTTCTAAGCCATGGCTTAAAATCAATAATTGATCACTATTATTTGAGAGCCAATCTAGGTCAATAAAATCACCATCAGCTAAATCGATGCGTTCCCTTACATAGGGAACGGGTTCAATTTTTCTAAAGAGACCAGGTATTAGTGTTTGAAAATGACCATTTAATTGATAAGAAGGTGCTCCTTTGTAAGAGCTCTTAAGCACTAGCATTCTGTGGACTTATTCTTCTTCTCCTGATCCTTTCTCATCTTCATTGTCATAATCATCGCTAGTAACTTTACCGCCATCCCTCACTACTGCTATGTCAGCGATCTCATCACCTTCATCAAGTCGTATTAATTTGACACCTTGCGTCGCTCTCCCCATCACTCTGAGGTCCTTAACGGATACCCTAATTATAATCCCTGATTTATTTGTGATCATCAAATCATCCTCTTCGCGTACATCTTTTAAAGAAACTAAGGCACCTGTTTTATCAGTTATGTTTATAGTTTTAACCCCTTTGCCCCCTCGATTGGTGATTCTATATTCTTCTAGTTCACTCCTCTTTCCATTACCCTTTTCTGATACAACCAGTATGGTTGTACTTACATCATTTGGTTCCACCACGGCCATACCAACCACGGCATCATTCTTACTTTCATCAAGACGAATTCCTCTTACACCTGCAGCTACTCTACCCATTGACCTTACTTTACTTTCTGGGAATCTAATGAGTTTACCTGTTTTATTAGCAATCAATATTTCACTATTGCCTCCTGTTAATCTAACATCTAATAATTGATCGCCTTCGTTTATTGTTATCGCCTGAATCCCGTTAGCTCTCGGGCGAGAATATTGCTTAAGTGAAGTCTTTTTTACTAAGCCGTTTATTGTACAGAATATAACATTATGAGAATCTAAGAAATCATCATCTTTAAGATCCTTGACATTAATGTAGCCCTTAATCTTGTCTTCTTTTGGAAGACTCAATAAGTTTTGGATGAATCTACCTGCCGAGTTTTTACTGGTTTCAGGTATTTGATAAACCCTCATCCAATGAACCTTACCACTTGCCGTGAAAAGCAATAAATGGTTATGAGTATCTGAAACGAACATATGTTCTATGAAATCAGTGTCTTTAGTTTTACTTCCTCTTGAACCTCTGCCCCCTCTTCCTTGAGTTCTGTACTCTGATGCTTTTGTCCTTTTGATGTATCCCAAGCTAGAAATAGTAACAACTACTTCATCATTCGGAATCATGTCCTCAATGCTTATCTCTCCTTCCCCAAAGGTAATTTCAGTTCTTCTTTCGTCACCAAATTTATCTTTAATGACATCTAGCTCCTCCTTGATAATTTGTCTTTGTCTATTTTCATCCCCAAGTATATCTCTTAGATCTTCAATGGAAGCTTGCAACTCATCGTATTCTTGCCTGACCTTTTCTCTTTCAAGTCCGGTTAATTTCTGCAGCCTCATTTCTAAGATTGCCTTAGCTTGTCTTTCAGTGAGTGCATTATCACCTTCCGGTAAAAAGTCCTCACTTTGATTATCAATTAGAGGTTTGAAGAGTTTCCAGAATTTGTCTTTGTCCTTAATGAACTCTCCTTTCATTAATTTGATCTTTGCCTCTTCTGGTGTTGCAGAATGCCTAATTAAGTCGATAACTTCATCAATGTAATCTATCGCAATTAATAAACCAAGCAAGACATGAGCTCGATCCATAGCTTTGTTAAGCTCAAATTGTGTTCTCCTTTGGATTACATTAATTCTGAACTTTATGAATTCGACGATCAGGTCTTTTAAAGAAAGTTGTCTTGGCCTTCCATCTACTAAGGCTATATTATTAACGCCGTAAGAAGTTTGTAGTGGAGTGTATTTATACAATTTACTTAATACAACTTGGCCAATGGCATCGGTTTTTAAATCAATGACTATTCTAAGTCCAGATTTTCTATCCGATTCGTTTCTTATTCCACTGATTCCAGTAATTTTTCCATCTCTATATAGATCTGCTATTTTCTTCTCTAAGGAATTTGTGTTTACTTGGTAAGGTATTTCTGTAATAATGATCCGCTCTCTCCCATTAGCCGTTTGTTCGATCTCTGCTTTCCCTCTTAAAATCACTTTTCCTCTTCCAGTAGCAAAAGCTTCTCTTACACCGGAAGTACCATAAATTATACCTCCACCTGGAAAATCTGGAGCTTTAATGTGTTCCATCAAACCATCTAGGTCAATTTCAGGATTGTCTATGGTGGCTTTAATCCCGTCAACTACTTCACTCAAGTTGTGAGGTAACATATTCGTAGCCATACCTACAGCAATTCCAGAAGAACCGTTTACCAAAAGATTTGGTACACGTGTAGGTAAGACAGAAGGTTCTTTTAAACTATCATCAAAATTGAACCGAAAGTCAACAGTGTCTTTTTTTATGTCATCCAGGAGTTCGCCAGAAATTCTATCCAATCTTGCTTCGGTATACCTCATGGCTGCAGGTCCATCTCCATCGATGTGTCCAAAGTTTCCTTGCCCATCAACTAATGGATACCTTAAAGACCAATTTTGAGCCATTCTGACCATAGCGTCATAAACAGAACCATCACCATGTGGGTGATACTTACCCAAAACCTCTCCTACCACTCTTGCGGATTTTCTGTGCGGTTTACCTGGTTGAAGGCCTAATTCGTTCATCCCGAAAAGGATTCTTCGATGCACTGGTTTTAGTCCATCACGGACATCTGGCAATGCTCTTGAAACAATAACTGACATAGAATAATCTATGTAAGCATTTTTCATTTCATCCTCGATATTTATCGGGATTATCCTTTCTGAAGCCATAAATTTTTTTATGTTAAATCGACCGACGAAATTACGTTTTTTTTACATATTTAAGGGTACAAAAAACAGTTATTTCGTCATTTATTTCACCTATTTTTTAATGATATTTTGACATAGAAAAACAGGTTGGAAAAAGCTTAAAATAAGGGCAAAAACAGCCAAAAAACACAAAAAACGCGTTTTTTGGCTGTTTTTGAGCTTATGTCAGACAGCCTCACAGCCATATAGGTTAAGTCACATCAATGTCCTTTGCATCAATCAATTCTACTAACGCAAGGACCAATTCCTGAAATTTTCATGAAAAAATATTGAGAATTGACGAAGCCCTGAAAATGACTTTTGTTTAGT
>CALDYJ010000199.1 GCA_937941095.1 uncultured Saprospiraceae bacterium
GTACAGCAAATGGAATAAAGCTTATCTTTTGAGTAATTACTATCTTTACATAAAACATTGATATGAGAGGTCTGTTATTTATCAGTCTATTAGTATTTTCTTTCCATACATCTTATTGCCAAAACAATAAGCAGTGGAATACTGCTGAAATACACCAAGCCATTAAGAAGCTAAATTTTCTTGGCTCTGCTTTATATGTAGCAGCACATCCAGACGACGAAAATACAAGACTAATCTCCTATCTTTCAAACCATGTCATGGCAAATACTGCTTATCTTTCTTTAACAAGAGGGGACGGCGGTCAAAATCTAATTGGTACAGAATTAAAAGAACTTTTAGGGCTCATCCGAACACAAGAACTTTTAGCAGCTAGAAGATTAGATGGAGGAAAGCAATTCTTTTCAAGAGCCAATGATTTTGGCTACTCAAAACACCCAGATGAAACTTTAGCCATTTGGGAAAAAGATGAAGTTTTAAAAGATGTTGTTTGGACCATCAGAAATTTTAGACCGGACATCATCATTAATCGGTTTAAACATGACACCCCGGGATCAACTCATGGGCATCACACCTCTTCGGCTGTCCTTTCCTTTGAAGCTTTCGACTTAAGTGGAGATAAAAGTAAATTTGCAGATCAATTAGCACATGTTGAACCCTGGCAAGCATCAAGATTATACTTCAATACAAGCTGGTGGTTTTATGGAAGTAGAGAAAAATTTGCAGAAGCAGATAAAACAAGATTACTAAGCATAGATGCAGGCGTTTATTATCCACATCTCGGTATGTCAAATGGAGAAATAGCCATGATTTCAAGAGCACAACATAAATGTCAAGGGATGGGTCGTGCATTGAATAGAGGTAGTCAAACCGAATATTTAGAGGTTTTAAAAGGAGATGTCCCAGTTGATAAAACGAATTTATTCGACGGCATAAATACGACTTGGAGTAGAGTTAAAGGTGGTAATCCGATTGCTACACTTATAGAAGAAATCATTGATGAATACGATGCTACAAATCCAAGTCAATCTTTAAGTAAATTATTAAAGGCCTATCAATTAATAACATCTCTTGAAGATGGCTACTGGAAAAAAGTAAAGGAAGAAGAAATCAAAGAAGTCATCAAACAATGTGCAGGACTTTTTGCTGCAGTCAACACTTCTTCACATTCTGCGACTGCAGGTGAAGAATTAGAATTAAGCTTTGAATTTACAAATAGATCAACTGCTACCATCACCTTGAAAAAGGTAGCCATCCCAAACTTCAATAGAGATACAAGTATGCAACTAGTACTCGCAAATGGAGAAGAAAATAAATTTTATCAAAAAATAAAATTCCCAAACAATGCAAAAATTAGCAACCCCTATTGGCTTGAAAAAGAAGGTTCGTTAGGGATGTATCATGTAGCAGATAAAAAAATGATCGGCAGACCCATATCAAATGAGCCAGTAAACATAAATTACACATTAAATATTGAAGGCATAAATATCCCATATACGATGTCAGCCATTTATAAATCGGTAGATCCAGTTGAAGGAGAACAATTTAGACCTTTTGTAATTGTACCAGAAGTATCTGTAAGCATCAAAGAAAAAGTGATCATCATTGCAGATGACAAATCTCAAATAGTGAATGTAAGCCTACAATCTGGTAAGCAAAATGTAAAAGGGTCTGTCTCGTTAAAGGCACCAAAAGGTTGGTCAATCAGTCCAACAAGCATCCCTTTTGAGTTTAGCAAAAAAGAAGAAGAGCAAACTTTTCAATTTAACTTAAGCACTAAGCTTGCTGACAGCGAAGGGGAGCTCAAAGCTGTAGCAATAATCGATAGTAAAAAGTACTCTAAAGAATTAATAACTATTGCATACGATCATATTCCCACTCAAACTGTGAATCTAGAAACAAGTGCTAAATTGGTGAAATTAGATATCCAAAAAAGAGGCAAAGAAGTCGGTTATGTCATGGGAGCTGGTGATAAAGTCCCAGAAAGTTTAAAACAAATTGGCTATGCTGTAACACTTCTTGAAGACGAAGACATCAATGCATCTACACTTAAAAAGTATGATGCTGTGATCATAGGGATTAGAGCTTATAATACTCGAGCAAAGATGAAATTTCATCAAGAAAAACTAATGGAGTATGTCAAGAATGGAGGGACTATGATCGTGCAATACAATACAAGTCATCGACTAAAAGTTCCTTCTGAAGAAATTGGCCCCTACCCTCTTAAACTTTCTAGAGATCGTGTAGCAATGGAAGAAGCTGAGGTAAGAATGCTTGCTAAAGATCATGCCTTATTAAATCATCCAAATAAGATAAGCGCAAAAGATTTTGAAAATTGGATCCAAGAAAGAGGTCTTTATTTTCCTAACGAATGGGACGAAAAATACACGGCAATCCTATCGAGTAATGATCCCGGCGAGGATCCAAAAAATGGTGGTTTATTGGTTGCTAAATACGGAGAAGGTCATTACATTTATTCTGGGTACTCGTGGTTTAGAGAATTACCAGCTGGTGTACCTGGAGCATTTAGATTATTTGCCAACATGATATCCATAGGTAAAGAATAATTTTGGTAAATGCTACGACTTTAGTTCCTTGGTTTTGCAAAATTTAAGACCCAATAATTTTCTACCTTTGAGATTCCAACATGGGTATAATGTGGACTCATGAGCACTGCACAGTGAGTTGGACTGTTCATAAATTCTTGCATTACTGTAGCAATACTTTGAGGCCCTTTTGCCACATTTTCACCACTATACATGAAATTATAGTTAACCATTTCTAAACGATCAGTTGGCAAAGAACCATCACTGCCAACATGAGAAACAAAGTTGTTAGCTAGCATATCGTTAGCATGCATTTCAGAAGCTTTGTCCAAGACATCATTCCAAAAAACAGGATCTACAGGAATAAAGTCATCCGATCCACAGATGGCACCTTCTGCTCGTAATTCATTTATATAAGCTAATGTTTCAAGCTCAAAGTCACTGATACCAGGAGAGTTTTCTAAGGCATCGAGCACTGTTTCTTCAACAGGTTCTTTTGTACATGAGAATGAGAATATTAATAGAATTATGGCTAGACCAATAGTAAAACGCATCAATAAAATTTTTGATTGGATAAATATGACGTTTTCGGGGTACAGAGATCAACTTCCTGAAAAGGATGGAGAAAAGAAAAGAAGAGAAGAGTAAATCGTGACCGATTAAAAAAATCTATGCAAATAAATTTAAATATAAATTTTTACCCACCTATTAATTTCGAGGTTTTGCAAAGTTCAATACCCAGTACTTTTCTAGCTTTGCAATACCAAGATGAGTGTAATTTTCATTCATCATAGTAGCACAATGGCTTGGACTTTTATGGAATTCTTGTATCACGATTTCAGCAGTTGGAGGTCCCTTTGCAATGTTTTCACCATTAAAAAAAAACTCGTAATCAACTTTATTTAGTCGGTCTGAAGGTGTAGAGCCATCACTGCCATAATGAGAGACGAAATTATTGTCATACATATCTTTAACATGCATTTCTGAAGCTTCATCAAGCAGATCATTCCAATAGAGCTCCTCCACTGCTGGAAAAACTAGATTACCACAATTACAACCGTTGCTTCTAAGCGTATTTACAAAGCCCAATACTTCGAGCTCCAATGAAGTAATGTTTGGAGAATTTTCATTGTTTTCTTCTAAAGGTGCGACTAATGGTTCCTTTTTACATGATGCGAATAAAATAACGACAATTGTGATCATTATAATTGTAAAATCCTTCATTTTCATTTTTTTTGGAATAAATCTTATTAGCTTTAATTAGAATAAGGATATGATTAAAAATGAATGAAAAATTTTACATTTTTAAAGAGTATCGTTTAATAATTGTGACTGCCAAAATTGAAAGGTTTAAAAAGGATGAAAGAAAAAGAATCAGAAGAAGCTAAGCCACCAATAATGGGTACATGGAATAAGTTGTATCTATTGATCTTAATTCTGCATGCCATTATTATCATCTTGTTTGTTTTTTTTACCTATAGCTATTCTTAATAATAAATCCCCTTTATGAGTACCATTGATTGGATAGTGATGCTAGGCACCTTGAGTGTAATTGTTTTATATGGTGTGATTAAAACAAGAAAAGTAGATTCAGTTCAGAGTTATTTATTAGGAGATAAAGACCTGCCTTGGTGGACCATAGGATTAAGCATAATGGCTACTCAAGCAAGTGCCATCACCTTTTTATCTACACCAGGAAAAGCATACGAAGACGGTTTAGGTTTTGCGCAGTTTTATTTTGGAATGCCAATAGCGATGGTCATTCTTTGTGTTTTCGTTTTGCCTATCTATTACAAGCTTAATGTATATACAGCATATGAATACCTAGAGCAAAGATTTGATATTAAAACAAGGACTTTGACTTCTTCTTTGTTTCTGATCCAAAGAGGCTTAGCTGCTGGAATTACTGTATTTGCGCCTGCCATAATTCTTTCTAATATTTTACATTGGGATTTAAACCTAACCATATTTTTTATAGGAACCATAGTTATTATTTATACAGTCATCGGTGGAACCAAAGCAGTAAGTGTCACCCAGAAACAGCAAATGATTGTCATCTTAATAGGTATGTTTATAGCGGCAATCATTTTAGTTTATCAATTGCCTAAAGACATTACTTTTTCAGATGCTGTAAGCCTAGCTGGGAAGATGGATAAACTTCAGGTGGTAGACTTCACTTTTAATTTAGAAAACAGGTACACCTTTTGGTCAGGTATGTTAGGTGGTGTGTTTCTATTCCTATCCTATTTTGGCACTGATCAATCTCAAGTGCAAAGATACCTTTCAGGAAAATCCTTGAGTGAAAGTAGACTAGGTTTGCTATTCAATGGAATCATAAAAGTACCAATGCAATTCTTAGTTCTTTTTGTCGGAGTACTGGTCTTTATATTTTTTCAATTCACAAAACCACCTATTCATTTTAATGAAGCTAATGTAAAAAAAGTAAGGAGCTCAGCTTATGCAAGTGAATTGAAAAGATTAGAACTTGAGTTTGATCAAGTATTCGAACAAAAACAAGCTGACATCAAGGACTTAATTGCTGCTATTGACACTAAAGAAGCTGCAAGCATAAAAGCAGCTCAGGAGACCTATAACTTGAGTCTCAATAAAGACCTAGCATTAAGAAAGAAAGCTGATACAATAATTAAAAAGGCAGACCCTGAAGCTGAAATAAAAGACGATGATTATGTTTTCATTTCATTTATAATCAATTATCTACCAGTTGGCATGATCGGATTATTATTAGCTGTTATTTTCTCAGCAGCGATGTCTTCTACTGCATCGGAACTTAATGCACTGGCCACAACAACGGTCATAGACATCTATCGCCGATCTTTAGTGAAAAACAAGTCTGACAAACATTACCTGAATGCCTCAAAGATGTTTACTGTGATGTGGGGCCTCGTTTGTTTAGCTTTTGCTATGGGTGCGTCTTTGTTTGACAATTTAATTGAGGCAGTCAATATTGTAGGTTCATTATTTTATGGAGCGATATTGGGAATCTTTTTGGTAGCTTTTTTCTTTGATAAAAACTCAAGAAGTACTCAGATATTGAGCATCATTATATTTGGTTTGTTCTCAGGAGTATTTGCAGGTTTGTTTATAGATCCTTCCTCAGAGCATTATAAAATGACCATTTTAATTAGCATGGGTCTAGGAGGAATATTTGGCTTTTTAATGAACAAATTGTTTTTCAAAACCATCGGAGGTCATTCTATATTCATAGGTGCATTGATTGCAGAGTTTTTGGTGATTTTGATCTATGTATTAGACTATTATGAATATTTAGACATTGCTTATTTATGGTTGAATTTAATTGGATGTGCTTTGGTAATTCTATTTAGCTTAATCATAGAAAATATCAACCAAGGAAATGTGAAAAGAATGAATTGAAGAAAACGACTAGTTTTCGTTTAAGCTCAATTTGATTTTACGTTCTAGCTCATTGACGTCTTCTTTGATGGCGTCATCGGTGTCCAAAAGATCTTGGACAGTTTTACAGGAGTATATTACTGTACTATGATCTCTACCACCAAACATTTCTCCAATACTCTTTAATGATTTATTAGTCATGTTTTTTGCAAGGTACATGGATAATTGTCTAGCAACAACGATTGATCTTTTTCTAGTTTTACCAGCTAAGGTTTCTACAGGTACTTTAAAGTGGTCTGCCACTAATTTCTGTATAAATTCTACAGTAATCTCTTTATTGATTTCTTTAATAAATTTCTTAATTACCTCTTTCGTTAATTCAAGGTCGATGTTCCGATTTCCTAAAGAAGATTGCGCAGCAAGGCTAACCAATACCCCTTCTAATTCTCTTATGTTATTTTTAATGTTGTAGCAGACAAATTCTACTACATCTCCAGGGAGTTCAATTCCTTCTTTGGTCATTTTTGACTCGAGGATTGCCATTCTAGTTTCAAAACGTGGTGCTTGAATATCAGCAGAAAGTCCCCATTTAAATCTAGAGATTAATCTTTCTTCCATTCCATCTAGATCTTTTGGAGCTCTATCCGAAGTTAAGACCAATTGTTTACCGTTTTGGTGAAGTTGATTAAATATATTAAAGAATATTTCTTGGGTTCTCTGTTTGTTTGCTAAAAACTGAATGTCATCTACGATTAAGACATCTACCATTTGATAAAAATTCACAAAATCAATAATGGTATTGTTTTTAATGGATTGAATCATCTGATTGGTAAACTTTTCAGAAGAAACATAGACTACGGCTTTATCATTATGTCTTTCAATGACAGAATTTCCAATGGCTTGAGCCAAATGTGTTTTTCCAAGACCAACTTGCCCAAAAATCACTAAAGGATTAAAAGCAGTACTTCCAGGTTTTTTAGCAATAGCTAAACCAGCTGACCTTGCTAATCTGTTACAATCTCCTTCAATGTAATTTTCAAATCTATAATTAGGATTTAATTGAGGGTCAATTCTTTGCCTTTTTATTCCAGGAATTACAAAAGGGTTTTTTATTTCTTGAGATTTAAAAGAAATAGGATCTTCATCTTTTATAGGGGCTTGATGGGCACTACCGTTTAGGTTTTTGTTAGATTTCTTTTCATTGGAAGAAATCTGATATTCTAATTTACCCGTCTCTCCTAACTCTTTGCGGATTGTCATTTTAAGTAAAGAAACATAATGTTCCTCCAACCATTCATAAAATATTTTATTAGGTACTTGTATAGTAAGAGAGTCATTGATCAGTTGAACAGGAGTAATTGGTTCAAACCACGTCTTAAAACTTTGAGCATTAACGTTTTTACGAATGGTGTGAAGACAGTTAGTCCATACTGAATTGAGATCTCTTATCATTCTCGTAGGCTGTTTAATGAATATAAAAGTATTTTTCAGTTAAATGCAATTGCATCTAATCTCCTCTAAAAACTCGAAAATAATTCAGGCGGGCTAGTGTTTCAAACAAAGCTGTCGAAATTGTAAGACATTTTCCTGACAATAGAGGACTGTAAAAATGCTAAAAAGTTGGGAGAAATCAGACATTGAAAAAAAGATTTTGGAATTTTTTTTTCTCCTATTAATGGTAATTAAATTTATGTAATCAGGCTGCTTATACTATCGAATGTTTTTAAAAAAAATAAAAACAAATAAGTAATTAGCACTTAATTGATTATGAACGATTTTTAAACTTGGCTTGAACTCATTTTACAAGCATTTAAAAAAGAATGTAACCTAATACTTTACACTATTGATTCACAAATTTATTTTTACAACTGATGCATTTCTTTTTAAAGTTCTTTTCGAAAGAAACATCTATGCGACCTAATGCAATTCCAGCCCATCCTACTTGTGAAATCAAAACTTCTTTACCTTCTTTATTCATTTTTTTTCCGGGTTCACTTAAGTAGTTGTGCGTATGTCCTCCAATGATTAAATCAATGTTAGCGGATTCTTTAGCCAAATAAATATCACAAACTTTATCTTCTTTATAACTATAACCTAAATGGGACAAACAAATTACATAGTTGCAATTCAGTTCATTCTTTAAAATATTTGCATATTTATTTGCACTTTTTATTGGGTCTAAGTACTGAGTTTCTTTAATGTGCTTTTTTGGTACAAGACCATTTAGTTCTATTCCAACACCTAAAACTCCAACTTTAACATCCTTTTTCTGATAGACTTTATATGGCTTTACCGAATCGTGCATGATGGTATTTGAAAAATCATAATTTCCATTGATCAAATCAAAACTAGCGTTAGGAAGTTGTTTGTGTAAACCATCAATACCAGCATCGAAGTCATGATTACCAATTGTAGCTGCGTCATATTTCATCGCAGACATTAATTTAAACTCCAACTCACCACCGAAATAATTGAAATAAGGCGTTCCTTGGAAAATATCTCCTGCATCTAAAAGAATCACATTTTCTTGTTCTTTCCTAATTTTAGCAATCATACTTGCACGCTTAGCTGCACCACCCATACCTTGGTACCTTCCTCCATCCAAAGGGAAGGGTTCTATTCTAGAATGAACATCGTTAGTATGCAAGATGGTCAAGTTATTTAGTTGATGAGGCAGTAGATCCATCACCTTATAAGCACCAGTACTAATGTAAAAACTTGCTATTCCTCCTGTTTTGATAAAAGATCTTCTATTCATTTTTAATTGTTAATTACGAATCTACCTTCTTTTGTACCTTTTAATTCTTTTTTGTTCTCAACATATTCAATGAGCACATCACGGATCAATACATTTAATGATTTTTTCTTTTGATCCATTAAGAAAAAGCAATCATTTCCACCATTTGCTATATAATCAGGCATAGCAACTTTGTAGATTTCTTCTAATTGAATCGGTTTACCATTTATATCAATTTTAGCTTTTGCCCCTTCGATAAGAATTTTAATGGAAGAACTCACCGGCCAGCCATTATCAGCTGCTAAATGCAAAATTAATTCTCTTAAGGTTGCTCCATTCATCTCTACAAGCATTAAATTATTTTCGAAAGGCATCAGTTCAAAAATTTTACCTTTAGTAATTGGTCCTTTGGCCAAGACAGGAATTCTTATTCCACCATAGTTCTGTAATGCAAAAGCTATTTCTTCATTCAAGAGTTGCTCTGCTTTTTCTTCTAAAGCATCAGCCATCCAATTACCTAGAACAGATTCTGGTTTTTGTTTAGGCATATCTTGCAAACAAGTTGCAATCACCTTATTCATTTCCGCATCTAACTTAGACTTATAAGGTTGAATCATGTCCTCTATAGCTGGGTCACCTTGAATGTTTTTAGACATTTCTACCCGCTGAGGAATGTAAGTGCTTGAAGCTTTATGCCATACTTTTTTACAAGAGACAGTCAAACACAATAAACACAGTATGTAAAAGTTTTTCAATTTCATTTTTATTTATAGCTTTAAAACAAGCTGCCCGTTTGCGAAGGAGGCTCTATTCCTAAATGTTTGAAAGCTTTGTGTGTAACTTCTCTACCTCTTGGTGTTCTATGAATAAAGCCTTCCATGATTAAAAACGGTTCATGTACTTCTTCTATCGTTCCTGCTTCCTCACCAACAGCAGTAGCAATAGTAGAAATACCTACTGGTCCGCCTTTAAATTTATGAATTATTGTATTTAATATTCTATTATCCATTTCATCTAAGCCATGACTATCTACATTTAAAGCCTCCAAAGCATATTTAGAAATTTCATGATCGATGGTTCCATTACCTTTGACTTGAGCAAAATCCCGAACTCTTCTGAGGAGTGCATTGGCTATTCTTGGAGTCCCTCTACTTCTTCTTGCAATTTCATTATTTCCATCTAGAGTAATGGGTATATCCAAGATTTTAGCAGAACGATTAATTATTTTTTGGAGGGTGATGGTATCGTAAAATTCCAAATGGCAATTGATGCCAAACCTTGCTCTCATTGGGGCGGTCAAAAGTCCCATTCTTGTTGTTGCTCCTACTAAAGTAAATGGATTTAAATTAATCTGGATACTTCTCGCGTTTGGACCTTGGTCAATCATCACATCAATGTGAAAATCCTCCATTGCTGAATATAGGTATTCTTCGATAACATTGTTAAGTCTGTGAATCTCATCAATAAACAGGACATCTCCTTCTTCAAGGTTGGTGAGCAGACCTGCAAGATCACCTGGTTTTTCCAAAACAGGTCCTGATGTAATTTTCAAACCTGTATCTAACTCGTTTGCAATAATGTGAGAAAGTGTTGTCTTACCAAGACCTGGCGGGCCATGCAGTAAGACATGATCTAAAGCTTCGTCCCTCATTTTTGCAGCTTGTATGAATACCTTTAGGTTGTCAACGATTTTCGGTTGTCCAGAGAAATCGTCAAGCAACTTAGGTCTTAGGGCCTTTTCAAATTGGCCATCTTCATTAGAGCGTTGTCCTCCTTTCAATTCATTAAAGCTCTCCATATTAGTCTTTAACTTCTTTTTGCCAAATGGTTTTTTTACCTCTTAGCTCTTTTACCTTATTGGTACAATCATTTAATGCTTTGCCTTCTACTTCACAAATTAAATACCCACTACAATCGTAAAGCATTTTTTTCTTGCCAATGTCTATGTAATAGGCATATCGACTTCCCAAGTAAT
The DNA here is from genome assembly GCA_937941095.1 of uncultured Saprospiraceae bacterium. Taxonomy (GTDB): domain Bacteria; phylum Bacteroidota; class Bacteroidia; order Chitinophagales; family Saprospiraceae; genus JALZVN01. The sequence continues at coordinate 10,628 of CALDYJ010000199.1, forward strand.
CATACCGATCTATTTGATAAGGATTGTATTTCTTGGCTATGGTCGCTAACCAATCAGCATCAAAAGGTTTATCTACTTTTGCACATTCTTTCTTTGCAGGCTTTACCCCACCTGTTTGAGCAATAAACTCTACACAAATTACAATTACACTTTTAGATTCCATCATGCAAATAGAAACTGCATCTTGAACTTCTGTATATCCAATTTTAATTGATTGGTTGTTTTTTAATTCAAAATCCATTTTTGGCCAAGAAACAGGTAAAAATTTATCTCCTTCATTCGTGACAAGTAGAAATTGGCAGCCATCCATCCCAGAATAGTCTTTTACCATGACATGGGTAGCACAAGTTGCTTCCACTGGAATAGAATTTTGGGCCTTTTTCTGATCGCAAGAAAAAAGAAAGGTAAGTACCAAAAGAAATAAATAATCGCATTTTCTGCCCATAGTGAAAATTATAATTATGAAAGATATCAATGAAGCGAGGCTTACATACTACACAAGATAAGGCTAATTCATCAGCCACCTAATGGCTCTTGAGTTTTATTCTCTTTTAAAAGTGATTCAAAAACATTATCTAATTGATCAGCACTTATGTCCTTTAAGATAATTGTCTTGTTTTTATCAAGAATATAAATCTTAGGAGTTTTCTCAGCCATATACTTTTGAACAAATCTGGAGCTTAGATCTTTGTCGGTGACATGAATCCAATCTTGCAAGCCATTTTCCTCAATATACTTCCAGCATTCTTCCGTTTTATTACCAATTTTTGTGCAAGCAGAATAAATCTTGATGCCTCGATTTTTATATTTCTCATAAAATGATTTCATATAAGGCATAGATAATTTACAATGGCTACAACCAGGCTGCCACAGATAAACAATAGTATAAGGTGACTCGATGTCATACAAAGCTAATGCTGTTCCATCTTTTTTATCCATGACAATTGCTGGAGCTTCATTGCCTAACAATAAGGGCTTTCTTCGACTTGCATCTTCTAGTAATTCTGCTAAATCATTCTCTTCTACCCAAGGCGCAAGCCCCTTGCCATAATAATTTTCAACAATGTGCACATATACTTTATCCATACCAATGACATCTGAACTTGCATAATCTATCATAAAATGATCTAGAAAATATTTAAAATTTTTCTGGCTCGGCTGCATTTTCTCAAGCAAGTAATCAATGTTTACGATTAAAGAGTCAAAATTATTAGGAGTGAGTTCATTCAAAAAGTAATAAACCTTATTAAAAAAAGCTTGAGAATTGACCATGCGATCATCATCCATTATAGCATAATCGAAGAAATGATTTTTACGATAGTGAAATTTAAGATAAGTGACATCATCAGGATGAGCTTCTTCAAAGGCAGGGATTTCTTTTTCCATCTCAAGTCTAATCAAATTGGTCGTTAACAGATCAGGATGTTGAACAATCAGTTCTTCTCTATACTTTTTGAGCGCTTTAATTTCTTTCTCAAATGCAGATATCGTCATTCCTCCTTCATCAAGGCCATGTTTTTGGGACATAATAGTGTTGAGCTTTTCTACTTGCTGGTTGGAATAATTGAGATGTTCGTAATATATTCTATTGTTTTCAGAGCCTTCTATCTTTATGCTTTTAGACAGTGAGCCAAATTCTGTTGAAATGTTAAACGTTTGATCTTTGTTATCAACAATAAATGTTAAGAAGTCGTTATCTGGAGGCATAACTACTAAAAATACTCCTGGATCGAGGATAGAATCTGCTTGAAAAAGAAATTTTCCAGGGGCATATTGCTTGATGGTATCAATTACAGGATACCTATTTAAGAACTCTCTAGCAATCACAACTTCTTGATTATCATAGCCATTAATGTGAAAATCCATTTTATAGCCGCTTTGTGAAACACAACGAAAGCTTAAGAGTAAAAAAAATAGCATTGAGTAGGTAGCAATTGACTTCATAAATTCAATGTTTTGATTTCTATTTTAGTGAGACTCCATTCTGAAAGTCAACGATTTAAAGGAATAAATTCTTACTTTTGCCTCACTTTTTAGATAAATTCTTTAAATCATATATAATGAGTGGTTCAAAAATAACAATTACAAGAAGAAAAAAATTAAGAGTACCTGATGATCCAATTATCCCTTTTATTGAAGGTGATGGCATAGGTCCGGATATTTGGGCTGCAGCTCAAAAAGTATTGGATGCGGCTGTTGAAAAAGCTTTCGAAGGGAAAAGGAAGATCCATTGGAAAGAAGTTTATGCTGGTCAAAAAGCAAAAGACAAAACTGGAGAATGGCTTCCACAAGCTACTTTAGACACCATCAGCGAACACTTAGTAGGTATAAAAGGTCCTTTAACCACTCCTGTCGGAGGAGGTATAAGATCCTTAAATGTTGCTTTAAGACAGAAGCTGGATCTTTATGCATGTGTTAGACCTGTAAAATGGTACAGAGGTGTACCTTCTCCTGTCAAGAAACCTGGTTTAGTTGACATGGTTATCTTCAGAGAAAACACTGAAGATATTTATGCAGGTATAGAATATTTACATGGCACTCCAGAAAATGAAAAAGTAAAATCATTCTTAATAAATGAGATGGGTGTTAGTCAAATCAGATTCCCTAATACTGCATCTTTAGGTGTGAAGCCAGTTTCGATTGAAGGTACTGAAAGATTAGTACGTGCAGCGATTCAAAATGCTTTAGATACGAAAGCAAAATCTGTAACCTTAGTTCACAAAGGGAACATCATGAAATTTACCGAAGGTAAATTTAAAGAGTGGGGATATGACGTCGCCAAAGAACAATTTGGTTCTAAAGACCTTGATGGTGGACCTTGGCAAGTAATAGATCATAAAGGAAGACAAATCATCATCAAAGATGTTATTGCTGATGCTTTTTTACAGCAGATTTTACTTAGACCTGCAGAATATGATGTGATTGCAACTTTAAATCTAAATGGAGATTACATTTCAGATGCATTAGCTGCTATTGTAGGAGGTATTGGTATCGCACCAGGTGCAAACATAAATTATGATACTGGTATTGCTATATTTGAAGCAACTCATGGTACTGCACCAAAGTATGCTGGACAAGATAAAGTAAATCCTAGTTCAGTAATCCTATCAGGTGTTATGATGCTAAACTACATGGGCTGGAAGAAGGCAGGAAGATTGATTGAAAAAGGATTGAAAGGTGCCATTAAAAAGAAGAAAGTAACTTATGATTTTGAAAGATTAATGAAAGGAGCCACTTTAATGAAGTGTTCTGAATTTGGTCAAGAGATCATTGATAATATGTAGAATCTAGTCAGAGGTCATTAGTCGTTCGTCGTTTGTCCTGATTAAATTGACGAACCACTAACGACTAAAGACCAACGACTTAAAAATGAAATACTCCGTCATAATTCCCGTTTTTAATCGCCCTGATGAAGTAGAGGAATTATTGGAAAGTCTAGCAAAACAAAGCTATAAAAATTTTGAACTTATCCTTGTAGAAGATGGCTCTACCCTACCGTGTAAATCTATTGCAGATTCATTTTCAGATGCATTGGATATCAAGTACTTCTTTAAAGAAAATTCAGGCCCTGGTGAAAGCCGTAATTATGGCATGGCTAAAGCCACAGGTGATATGCTTGTGTTTTTTGATTCGGATTGTATTATCCCTCCTAAATACTTTGAAAAAGTAGAGCTCTTTGTTCATGACAAAAAGGTAGATTGCTATGGTGGGCCTGATGCAGCTCATTCATCTTTTTCTAATGTGCAAAAAGCGATCAATTTTGCGATGACTTCAATATTGACCACCGGGGGTATCCGTGGTAAAAAAAATAAGCTCGATAATTATCAAGCACGAAGTTTCAATATGGGAATAAGTAAAGAAGTCTATCAAAGGATTGGAGGTTACAGTGATCTACATCCTGGTGAAGACCCAGACCTTAGCTACCGAATCATGAATGCTGGTTATCATGTCCATTTAATAGAAGAAGCCTATGTCTTCCATAAAAGAAGGATTGACTTTAGAAAGTTTGCGAAGCAAGTATATAAGTTTGGGGTGGTTAGAAACATCTTGATGAAATGGTATCCAGAAAAAGCTAAAATTGTGTATTTTTTTCCTGCTACTTTCTTGATAGGAAGCTTGGTACTTTTAGTTGGAGCATACTATTTTAATCTACTATTATTACTTCCACTGGGATTAATAGCCACAACATTATTCATCGAAGCATTAGTAAAAACAAAAAATTTATGGATCGCCTTGCTTGCCGTACCAGCTAGCTTTATTCAACTATATTGTTATGGCTATGGATTTTTGAAAGGTTTCTTTAAACTTTACTTGCTTGGACAAGATGAAAGAAAAGCACTTCCCAATTTTTTTTTCATTCGTAAATAAAAAGCTTGGTCAAATTAGATTTAGTACAGACGCAAGATGACTTAGTAGGTATTTTGGCTTTACAAGATCAAAATCACTTTAGCAATCTTAGCCATATAGAAAAACAATCTCAAGGTTTTGTTACGGTAAAGCATGATTTATTGCTTTTGAGTAGAATGAATGCAAAAGCCAAAAGTGTGATTGCAAAAAGCAATGGATCCATTATCGCTTACAATTTAGTGATGACTAAATCCTTTAGAAATGCTATTCCAATTTTGATACCAATGTTCGACCAAATGGATGCTTTAAAAATAAACGGACAAACCTTGAGAGCATTGGATTACGTCGTATGTGGACAAATATGCATTGCAAAAGCGTACAGATCAAAAGGAATATTTGAAAAACTTTATAAACACTTTCAATTTCACTACAAAGAAAGGCATCCTTATATACTAACTGAAATTGCTTTTGAAAACATTAGATCTTTAAAAGCACACCTTAAAGTTGGGTTCAGAAAAATAAAAACTTATCAAGATACAAATGGACAAGATTGGGTAATTGTAATTTGGGAATGGCGCTAAAGAATTGTAACCAAAAAATAAGGTTTTATACACTTGATATGTCGAAGCTTCACAATATTCTTTACATTTCTCTATTTTGAGAACAGAACCTCACTTATGAGACATTATAATTTTTAGGCAAGCTAATTTTCATAAAAACTACTTTAAGATTCCCATTTTAGCGGTAACGTTAAAGTGGGATGTTTTTTTTAACCAAACATTTTATTCATTCTATTTTTTGACCAAAGCAAAGCGAAGGCTAAAAATATATTTATTGTACTTAACAGTATGGTTAAACTTAGATTCGTTTTGTAAGCGCCGTATAGAACAATAAAAGACAAAAGAATGATTAAGTAACTGGCTGGCTTTGCAGCATTATAGATAAATAAACAAATGGCAAAAATGATTTGGAGTATACTGAGGGTGGCTACTTTTCCAAAAGAAAAAAAATCAATCAATGCTAGTCTATAACTTTCTATAAAACATATAAAAAAGACATTAACTAATAATGCCATAAATAGAACAGAACTGATCAGAAATGGTAAATAACGCATGATGATGCTATAAGTTTGAGTTTGAATGCATCTAAACTGAGACTGCCTTAGAAATCGTGGAAAATTAAGTAATTTTGGTGAATAAAAATAAATATCATGAGCGAGGCAGTTAAAAACTTAGAACCCAAGGCATTGTGGAATCATTTTGCTGATTTGAATGCAGTCCCAAGACCATCAAAAAAAGAAGAAAGAGTTATTGAGTTTATGATGAATTTTGGAAATAAGCTAGGTTTAGAAACCATGAAAGACCACATTGGGAACGTGATTATCAAAAAAGCAGCAAGTCCTGGGTATGAAAGTAAAGAAACAGTTGTACTTCAAAGCCACTTGGACATGGTACATCAAAAAAACGCTGATACCATTTTCGATTTTGACAAAGAGGGGATAAAAATGCTTATAGAAAATGATTGGGTCAAAGCTGACGGTACTACCCTAGGTGCAGACAATGGAATAGGAGTAGCTACTATAATGGCCCTTTTATCTTCTTCAGATATAGAACACCCTCCTTTGGAAGCACTTTTTACAATTGATGAAGAGACGGGGATGACTGGAGCACTAGAATTGAAAGGCGGTCTTCTAGATGGCAAAATCATGCTGAATCTTGATACCGAAGATGACAATGAATTAACCATTGGATGTGCAGGAGGGATTGACATTACAGCTAGAGGATCTTATGAATATGAACAAATTCCAACAAACAGCCTTGCATACAAAATCGCAGTCAAAGGTTTAACCGGCGGACATTCAGGAATGGACATTCATCTCGGTAGGGGGAATGCTAATAAAATAATGAATAGAATCTTGTTCCAACTAAATGAAAAATTTGGCATTAGTATCGTCCAAATCGACGGAGGAGGTTTAAGGAATGCCATACCAAGAGAGTCTTTTGCGATCTTGTACATTGACGAAAATCATCAAGAAGCATTTGAATCGCTTTTGAAGGATGAAAAGGCTGTGCTAAGTTTAGAGTACAAAACAACTGATGCTAGCTTTACACTACATTTCGAAAAATTAAATAAAGCTTCCCAACCTATAAAGAAGGAGTACCAACATAAATTATTAAGAAGCATTTATGCTTGTCCAAACGGGATCTACAGAATGTCACCAGATATTAAAGAACTTGTACAAACTTCTAACAACCTCGCAAGAGTCTTGGTAAAGGATAACCAATACGAGGTACTTTGTTTGACTCGTTCATCTGTTAATTCTGAAAAAATGGACTTAGCGAATGCCATCAAAAGCACATTTGAATTGATGGATGCTTCAGTTGATTTTTCAGGTTCTTATCCAGGATGGACCCCAAAACCTGATGCTGCTATCGTAAAGATCATGAGTGATCTCTACAAAAGCAAGTACAAGGAAAATGCTCATGTCAACGCTTGTCATGCAGGATTAGAATGTGGAATTCTTGGTCAAAATTACCCTGAGATGGAAATGATATCATTTGGACCAAACATTAGAGGAGCTCATTCGCCGGATGAAAAAGTACAGGTCAGTTCTGTTCAAAAATTTTGGGACTTCCTTCTAGATACCTTGAAAAATATTCCAGAATCAGCATAAATCAACTAGAAAAATGATTTATTCTCCTAAAGGGATTAAATCATTTTTTTTTAAATTCAACGGAAGAATTTCGTGCATGGAATAATCCTTAATGTCAAAACGATTTAATATGTCTTGTAAGTCATTAAGTTCAGTGTGAGAAAAACCTTTAAACCATTTTTTTAGCTGCTCTTTTTTATCACTTCTAAAATCTTTTTTGAAGTCACTACTGCTAGGCACTTGAATTTTTTCAAACAATCCATCTGGTATGGGTAAGTTCCATTTATCAAATAATGCTGTAAGCACTTCAATTGGATTTAAAAGCATTTCTTCATAGTAAACTTTTACAAATTTATCTTGAGGTGTTTCCGTTAATGCAAAATAATTATTTACACACCAGCGAGCAATCAAATGGTGCAGTATCGGGCTGTCTTCTTCAAAAAGATCTTTATTTTTCAGGTACAGTTTTTCATTCTTTCCACTTGGAATCCATTTATGATCTACGTAAATCTCTTTCCCTCTTTTGTACAAATTTTCAATGTTAGATTTGGCTACAGCCAAAGGATGTCTCATTAAATATATAGGTGCATGTTTAAATTCCAATTGTTGAGTCATCCAAGGTAGAAAAGAAGTGCCCATGATTAATTTGACAACCATTCTTTCGGAACTCATATAATCTCTAATGCTAGATCGACTTACTACATATGGATTTACTATTCTGCCAGATAATGCATCCTTCCAATCTTTAATGCTTTTTTCGTCTACATAATTAGGATCAAAATAGGAACCCCACTTATAATCATCAATTTTATGATAAAGCCCATAGTTGCTGTGGAAAGGTTCAAAAATGGTAGCAGATTTCGGGACAGTCGCTAACAATTCCAACAGCCAGGTACTTCCTCCTCTAGGCTCCGATACAATAATCAACGAATCCTCGTGGCTAAGTTTTTTATTAGCCATGATAGGCTTTAATAACTCACCTTTAAGTCTTTTCTTAATTTCTTTGTATCTGGATTCCATATTAAATAATCTTCAAGGATTATACCATAAGACTAAATTGGATTAATAGTCCAATTTAGGTGCTGAAAAAGTTTAAAAACACACGTATTTACGTTGTTATGATCTTATTGTTCAGAATTCGAACAATAAAAAATAATAGATAGAGGAATCTTGAATTAATATAACAATAAATTTACGGAATTGGAAATTTGTCTGTCTTTAGCAAAATTTAAAAACTTCACTTATGACAGCTTTAGGTAATTTTGATAAGCTGCTTGATATTTCTTCTTCTATGCCTGTGGCGGCGATTGCTATAATCAATTGACTATTCTGAACAGCAGATAGGTGAGTTACTGGTTTTACGATTTGACCGTAGATATCATGTCCAATTTTATTTTTATTATTACTAATCCATAGGAAAGGCATCTCATGTTCAATAAAATAATTAGCTATGTATTTTCCTTTTTTTCCTGCGCCCCAAAGTATGAGAGGTTCAGAGTTATTATAGTCTGATTTCATAAAGTGATGCAGTTTCAAATCTAAAAATCTATTATCTGCATAATTTGGATCTGTTCTAGACGATCTACTTTCATGGTCTCTCCAATAATGCAAGAGCTTCGGTATTTTTTTGATTTTTAAACCGCTATTTCTTAATCTAAAACATAAATCATAATCCTCTGGATAAAATGAAGAATCAAAAGCTCCTGCATTGTGTAAATCTTCTTTAAAAAGCATCCAGCAAGGTGAGGGTACGACACATTCTTTATAGATTTCTTCCCAATTATTTTCTTTTAAAGTCAATTCATTAAGCCAATTTTCATATTTTTTGTAGCCGTCTCCTAAAGTGCTTTCAGAAATGTATTTAACCAAACCAATAACAAGGTGACCTTTGCCACTATTATTTAGGACTTGTTGCATAGATCTCAACTTATCTGTAGACATGAGATCATCCGCGTCCATTCTTGTGGTGAAGGATCCCCTTGAATTTGAAAAAGCTAATCGCAAAGCAGGTATGATGCCTTTTCCTTTGTTTTGAAAAACTTTTATTCTTGAATCTAGTTTTTCAAAATTACTCAAGATTAAGGATGTAGCATCTACTGAATGATCGTTGACAGCAAGCAGTTCCCAATTTTTGTAGTCTTGTTCAATAATTGATTCGATGCATACTTTTAAAAATAGTTCGGCATTTTTAACAGGCATCAAAATTGAAATTAAAGCTTGCGACATGAATTTAATTATGGCTTTAAATTAATACTTAAAGTTTATCTAAAGCAAAAATCTTTAGAATTGTAAGCATTAAAATTTCTAACCAAAAAAAGCGATATTTATAAACCTTAAAAATAAAGTGAATCATGCTACTCAATAAATTTAAGATTACACTTTTTTTATTCTTGCTTAGTTCTGTACTAATTCTCAAAGCCCAAACTATACCCGAGGACAGATTAGTCGAGTGGTCTACAGCAGGATTGTTAGATGAACAAATTAGCTATAGTGTTCAATTAGATTTTGTAAGCTTAGGAGCCGATTCAAGCGGAAGCTTACCAAATGATGAAATCTTCAATGACCTACTCCTAGAATATGAAGAAGAGTCTATCCAATTGAATATTCCTAATGGAACCTATCGCTTTGAATCACCCATCACCTTACCTCCTAATTTTATGTTGCAAGGAGAAGAAGTGGATTCATGCCTTTTCTTATTTGATTTAGAAGTAGAGCGAGATCTTATCAACATAAAAGGACTAGCGCTTACGGATGAATTTAAGGTCATGGCATCTATTGAAAAAGGAGAAGTTTCAATTTCTTTGGATCAGGCAAAAGGAATAGATGAGGGGGATTGGTTTAAGATGGTAGAGAATGATTCGACCATTATCTTTTCTGATTGGGCAATCGCTTCTAGTGGTCAAATTTTTCAAGTCAAGGAAATTGAAGGAAATACAATTATTACAACTGCCCCTCTTCGACGGGCTTATGATATAAAAAATGATCCTAAATTGATTAAGCTTAAACCCATTAAAAATGTTTTTATTGATCAACTTTCAATTGAAAGAACAAATCCTACTCAGTCTCAAACGAGTAATATAGCCTTTGACTATGCTGTCAATTGCTTAGTAAAGTGTGTAAAAAGCAAGTTCTGTAATTTTGCACATCTAGAAATCTCAAACAGTAGCAATCTAGAAGTGGTAGGCTCTTACTTTAATGATGCTTTTGATTTCGGAGGCGGGGGCAAAGCCTATGGTGTCGCATTGCAATACACAAGTGGGGCCTGTCTTGTAAGAGATAATAATTTTCAAAAATTGAGACACAGCATCTTATTACAAGCTGGAGCAAATGGAAATGTTATTGCCTATAATCATTCTTTAGAACCTTTTTGGACAGGTACAAATTTACCATCGAATTCTGCCGGAGATCTTGTATTACATGGCAACTACTCTTATGCCAATTTATTTGAAGGCAATCATGCCCAACAAATAGTGATAGATAATTCGCACGGATTGAATGGGCCATTGAATACTTTTTTTAGAAATAGGCTTGACTTGTATGGAATTTTTATGAGTCACCCTTCTGAAGGACAAAATTTTGTTGCAAATGAAGTGAGCAATGAAGGTTTTCTTTTAGGCAATTATTCTTTGCAAGGAAAAAATCATTTTGAATTTGGGAATAACATAAAAGGAGAATATTTGCCGAAAGGCACAGGCATAGCAGAAGAAGGAAGTCTATACTTGGATGATGTGCCTACATTTTATTTGAGTGATTCTTCCTGGCCAGTGATCGGTCCTCCTAATGACTTGGGGCAATATCCAATTTTAGCAGCTTTAAGATACAATTCAGGATTATGGACAGTTTGCAATGAAGGCAAACTGATCAATAAAAATGAGGAAGTTTTAAAAAACTCGAGGCATGTTGTTTCCCCAAATCCAGCGAATGAATTATTAAATATAGAAGGTGAGTTAGTTCACTGGGAAATCATTTCGCCTCAAGGCCAAATTTTGAAACGAGGTACAGCTGCTAGCCTTAATCTAGGGGACATAGATGATGGACTAATTTATTTAGTTATTTATGAAAAAAGTGGCAATTTTAGTATTAAGAAAATAATTGTTTCAAGGAGTTAAATATGCCAAAACATAATATTAATTGGACTTCATTGGCATTGGAATTCTTAGTTGTACTCATCGGTATACTATTAGCCTTTCAATTGAATGAATGTTCTGGAAGAAAAAAGTCAAATAAATTAATAGACAGGCACATTGACGCCATAGAAGAAGAAACTGTCTTTAATAAGCTCATGTTGACTCAAGCAAGTGATTCCTTGTCTAGGAGCATTAAGAAAATTGAGAAGCTACTAGAGTCCATAGAAAAAGAGGACCTTATAACAGCAAACAAATTAAGTTTAGAATGCTTAGCCTCTCCTACCCTATTTGTTAAGAAAAACGCTTATAATACGCTCAAAGAGTCTGGCGACATTCGGCTGATGGAAGATTTTGAGAAGAAAAATTACATTATCTACCTATATTCTTATTATGACTGGGCAAAAGAGCTTGATAAAATAGAAATTGAAGGCAGAAATAGAGATTTTTATCCATATATGAATCAACACTTTGATTTCATAAAATCTAAAGCACCTTCTTTAAATGTGTTTAAAAATCAAGGATTTAAAAATGCATTGGCTTCTATCTTATACCTTCAATATGCTAGAAAAGCTAAATATGATGAATGCATAGGTATCATCGAAAAATACTTGGCCAAATAATGTCCAATTCTACTCATTTTTCTAGTAAAAAGACTTTCCTTTATATTAAATAAAAACTATCTTTGCAGTCATTTTGCGATATAAGCCCACGGGCACAAAATAAATATCATGTCAAGAATTTGTCAACTTACTGGAAAGCGTCCAATTACTGGAAACAATGTCTCTCACTCAAAGAGAAGAACAAAGAGAAGGTTTTTACCTAATCTACTTGTAAAAAGATTCTATGTTCCAGAAACAGAACAATGGATAAGCCTTAAATTATCTTCAAAGGCTTTAAGAAACATCAATAAACTCGGAGTTTATGCTTACCTCAAGAAATTGGAAAGAGCAGGAGTAAACACCGGAGTAAAACTTAAATTTTAAAATAAAGTCACTATGGCTAAGAAGAGCAAAGGTAATAGATCACAGATCATTCTTGAGTGCATAGAGCATAAAGCTTCAGGTCAGCCTGGTACTTCTAGGTACATCACTCAGAAAAACAAGAAAAATACACCTGATAGATTGGAACTTAAGAAGTACAATCCTATCTTGAAGAAATATACTATTCACAAAGAAATTAAATAAATCATCTAATGGCTAAAGTATCTAAAAACGCAAGAGTAGCGCAAAGAGCTGCAAACGCTGGATCAGGAAGAGATTTTGTAAAAGTTATTAAGAGTATTAAAGACCCGGAAACAGGTAAGTACACTTATAAAGAACTTATGATACACAAAGATAAGGTTAAGGAGTTCTTCGCTAAGAAGTAATCTCCCCAACTAATTTCTTGAAAAACCATTTTGGTGAAAGAAACTTAAGGGCTTTTCTTTAAAGAAAAGTCCTTTTTTATTTGGTAAAAATCTATTTTAGAAGTATCCTAAGTTTTATCTAATAGATTAATTGCAATTAACATATATATGGGATTTTTTGATAAATTTTTCAATAAAGACAAGGAAAAAGAATTAGATCAAGGACTCGAAAAAACCAAGACCGGAATTTTTGATAAATTATCTAGAGCTGTTGCCGGTAAATCAAAAATTGATGATGAAGTCCTAGATGAGCTAGAACAGGTACTCATCTCTTCAGACGTAGGTCTGGATACTACCATTAAAATCATAGAAAGAATAGAGGCAAGAGTAGCAAAAGACAAATACATCAACGCTACAGAATTGCACGCCCTACTAAGAGAAGAGATCGTAGGTCTATTAGCAGAAAGCAATGAAAAAGAAATAGAAGAATTTAAAATCCCAGAAGGTGCACAAAAACCCTACACCATATTAGTAGTTGGTGTTAATGGAGTCGGTAAAACCACAACTATAGGAAAGCTCGCTTATCAATACCGTATGAATGGCTTAAAAGTTGTCATCGGTGCGGGAGATACCTTTAGAGCCGCTGCCGTTGATCAATTGAAAATCTGGGCAGAACGAGTTGGATGTGATTTTTACGATAAAGGCATGGAAGCTGACCCAGCTGCTGTAGCCTATGAAACAGTACAATATGCTATTAATAATGATTGTGACATATGCATTGTAGATACAGCCGGTAGATTGCACACCAAAAAGAACCTTATGAATGAATTGACGAAGATCAAAAATTCAATGGGCAAAAAAATGGAGGGTGCACCTCAAGATGTCATGTTAGTTCTTGATGCAACCACTGGCCAAAATGCCATCGAACAATGTCGTCAATTTTCAGAAGCTACTGAGGTCAAATCTTTGGCTCTTACCAAACTTGATGGCACAGCCAAAGGAGGTGTCGCCATCGGTATTACTGATCAATTCAAAATCCCAATTAAATACTTAGGCATAGGTGAAGGCATCAATCAATTGCAAATCTTTAATAAGAAAGCATTTGTTGAGTCTATGTTTGATAAGTCCGAGACTAGTTTAAAATAGTAGACTACTAAATCTAATCACAAGCTCCTCCCCCAGTTATCTTTTCAATTTCTATGTCACAAGAACGCATGGTGGATCGACAAACTGCACGCAATTCTCTTCTAACTTGAAGAAGTCCATCACCATTTCTATCAAACCATAATAATGTACAACCATCACAAGATGAAGAAACTGGTCTGTAGAAATAACACCCTCTTTGAAAATAATCTAAGAATTGAAAAGTGAATGCTGAAATTCCTAATTTTCTTACAATCTTTGAATCAACTGGTCTTAATAATGTTTTGTCACTTTTATCAATTTTTGGATTTTCAAAGCTTTTGAACGCTCCTTTTTTAGAAATTTTGCTTTCTATATTATCAAAATTCTTTGTGGCTTGATCTTGTGAAAAACCTACAATTGAAAACAACATAAGATTGATCACTAATAGACAAGTGATCGCGATAAAATTATTTTTCATTGGTCTAAAATTTAAGATTTAGGAACTTAATTGCAAGTAGATTTTTTACGGACATTAATTCCGCAAGCTCTAAATGTACTTTGACAAACTGCTCTCAGTTCTTTTCTAGCCTGCACAAATTGATCATTGTTGTAATCATGCCATAGTAAAATACAATCAGAACAATCTTCAATGTTTGGTTGGAAGATAAAGCAAGTTCCCCAATATTCAAGCAAGAACCTTCCCACTACAACATTGACGATTTTACCTTGCATATTTAATTTCTTAAGCAAACCTGGATCAGCAGCTTCGAACCTATGCTTAGAAGAAGCGCTTATCTTATAGGTTTCATCTTTAAATTTGTCACCGCTAAATTTTGAATTGTTTTTTTCCGATCCTTGTTTATCATTCCTTTCTTGAGCATTAAGAGTTTGAATATTAAATAAGAATCCGACAGCCAAGAATAGGCTGTAATAAAGTATTTGTTTCATTGGTATTAGATTTTGGACGTTATAAAATCATACCAAAATTATTTAATTGAATAAACTATAGAGAAAGTAAAACAATTAAAAAACAAAAATCACTGTTTTCAGGTATTA